>JBDTXA010000119.1:0-11373 GCA_040006415.1 Rhodanobacter sp. | reverse complement strand
GGCCCGATCTTTCCGTCGATGGGCGTATCCGCATCGAGCAGCTTGCCCAGGTGCTTTCGGTGGGGCGACCGGCCCAGGTCGAAGCCGACAGCGAAGTGAAACTGTTCCGCCTCGATCCCTCCGGCAACACCGCCACTCGCGTGCCGGTCAAGGTCGGCGCCACCTCGGTCGATCGCATCCAGATTCTCAAGGGCCTCAAGCCGGGCGACCGGCTGATCCTTTCCGACACCAGCCAATGGGACAAATATGATCACGTCAAACTGGAGTGATATGGCTCGCGGCGGCTCCCCTGTGGGAGCGACTTCAGTCGCGACGCTCCTGCTCTGATCCCGCAACGAAAAGCATCGCGGCTGAAGCCGCTCCCACAAATTCAAATGCACAATCCAGAACCCAACCCGGAGCTTCCATGAACGACACGACATCCGTCATCACCCTTGGCGGCATCCGCAAGGTGTTCCAGGCCGACGAAGTGGAAACCCACGCACTGAGCGACGTGCATCTGGAAGTCACACGCGGCGAATACGTCTCCATCTCCGGCCCCTCCGGTTGCGGCAAGACCACATTGCTGTCGATCCTCGGCCTGCTCGACACCGCCAGCGCCGGCAGCTACGTGCTCAACGGTCACGACGTGGCGGCGCTCAACGCGGCCGAGCGTGCGCGTATCCGCAACGCGGAGATCGGCTTCATCTTCCAGGCGTTCAACCTGATCGGTGACTTGAGCGTGCAGGAAAACGTCGAGCTGCCGCTGACCTATCGCAGCGGCATCAGCGCCAGCGAAAGGAACGAACGCGTGCAGGAAGCGCTGGAACGCGTCGGCATGGCCCACCGCATGCGCCACTATCCAGCGCAACTCTCCGGCGGCCAACAGCAGCGCGTAGCCGTAGCGCGCGCCCTGGTCGGAAGGCCGGCAATCCTGCTCGCCGATGAGCCCACCGGTAACCTCGACTCACGCAACGGCGAAGCGGTGATGGCGCTGCTCGACGAACTGCACAAAGGCGGCGCCACCATCTGCATGGTCACCCATGACGCGCGCTACTCCGAGCTGGCGCAGCGCAAGATCCGTCTGTTCGACGGCCGCGTGGTCGACGAAGAAACCTTCGGCCGCCTGCGCCGCGAAGACGAACAGCGGCTGGATGCGCTGATCGGAAGTCGCGTCGAGGTCGGCTCCGCGTGAACGTGTGGCTCTCCGAAATCTGGCGTGCCTGGCGAGCAAGCTTTCGCCGGCCGGGGTTTCTGCTTCTGGCGACCGGCGTGCTGGCGTTGGGTATCGGTGCGACCAGCGCAGTTTTCACCATGATCGACGCTACCTTGTTGCAGCCCTTGCCATACCGGGAGCCAGCGCGATTGATAGCGGTGGGGCAACTAGAGGATGGCGGCGTGCAGGGGGCGTCGCCACAGCAATATCAGCATATGTTGCAGCTGGAGGGCGTGCAGTCGATCGGGATCTACCAGGGCGCGCTGCCGGTCAATATTGCCGGTAGCGGCTTGCCCGTGCAGGTACCTGCGATGCATATGGATCGAGGGCTGCTGTCGACGCTGGGAGTCCAGCTTCAGCTCGGTCGCAATTTCACCGCCGAAGAAAATCGTCCGCACGGTCCGCAGGCGATGCTTGTATCGCACGACTTCTGGTTGCGCCGCTTTGGCGGCCGTACCGATATCGTCGGACAGAGCCTGCGGGTGGAGGGCATAAGCCACACGATCGTGGGCGTTCTGCCGGTCTCATTCAACCTTGGCGCCGGTGACATCGTGTTGCCCACAGCTTTTGCTACCAACTCGACTGACGACGGCACCAACTACACGGTGATTGCACGACTTGACGACGGCGTGGAGGCAGCGGCCGTGGCGGAGCACGTGCAAGCGCGGTTGCACGCGATGTATGTCGATGCCGGCGGGGACAATTTCTGGATCAAACAGCATTTTGGCGTTCAAAATCTGCAAACGTTTCTGAACTCGGAAATCCAGCCAACGCTGTTGATGTGGATGGCCTGTGCGCTACTGCTGTTGTTGATCGCGCTGGTGAATCTGACCAACCTGATGCTGCTTCGAACCTTGTCACGCGCGCACCAATCATCCGTGCGCGGCGCGCTTGGTGCATCGCTGTGGCGGCTTGCCCTGCCGTCGCTGGCGGACGGACTGCTAGCCGGCATCGGCGGAATCGTGATCGGTCAGGCGCTGGCAGCGGGTGGCTTGTTTGCGCTGCGGCATGCGATGCCGATCGACTGGATGCCGATCGAGTGGGCTGGCGGCAGCGCGATTCATCTTGGCGCGATGGCGTGGTTGTTGGCCGCTGGCGTAGGCATCTTTGGCTCACTGCTCGCTACGGGGCTTGGTGTCTGGCGGGGACGCCATGCGTCCTCATTCAACGAACTTCGCGAAGGCGGGCGCAGCGGCCTGGACGTGCGCAGCGGTCGATTGGGGCGTGCGTTGGTGGTGGCGCAAATGGCATTGGCCACGACCCTGCTGTGCGCGGCGGGGATGTTTGTGCACACGCTTTACGACGCCTCGAAAGTGAATCTGGGTTTCCATGCCGACGGCATTCTTACCTTTGAGCTTGCGCCGATCACGGCCAATTACCCCGATGCGTTGGCAGTCCAGACACTGTCGCACCAGCTGGTCGATCGCCTGCGTCTGTTGCCGGGTGTCACCGATGCGGTCGCCACGACCAACCTGCCCGCCGGCGATTTTTTCGGACAATTTAATTTGGGCGGGCTGCACCTTCCCGGTGGTGAACAATTCAACGCCCAGTTTCGCGGTGTGGGGAACCGTTTTTTCAGCCTGTTTGATATCCACATGCGCGAGGGGCGCGCCTTTATGCGCACCGATGTTCGTGGTGGCGAAACGGTGGCCGTCATCAATCAGCGCCTGGCCGATCAGGCTTACGGCGGTCACGCCGTGGGTCAGTTGATCCAGCGCGGGCAAGGCAAGGACATGTTGTCAGCTCGCATCATCGGCGTGGTGGCGGATACCTATCAATTCGGCCCGCTGAATCCCCATTCGGTGGTGCCGATTCTGTATTTACCGCTGACTCAGACACCGGACGACGCCATGGGAGCTTTTCGCAGCTTTGAACCCATGCGGTTCGCGTTGAAAGTCCACGGGCGTCCCGACGAGTATCGCAAAAGCATTCTGCAAGCGGTGGCGGAGGTGGCACCCGACCAGCCGATCGCGCACGTACGCACCATGAACGAGGTCATCTTCAACGACATCCTTTCACCCAGCTATTTCAATCTGTGGCTGGTCAGTCTGTTTGCCGTGCTTGCCTTGCTGCTGGCAGCGGTGGGCATGTACTCGGTGATGGCGGTGGCGGTGGCTGCGCGGGAACCGGAGTTCGGTGTGCGCGCCGCACTGGGAGCTTCGCCTGCACGATTGGTGCAGTTGGTGCTGCGCGGCGGACTGCGGCAGATCCTGCTCGGATTGCTGCTGGGCGTGATGATCACGCTGGCGTTGTCGCGGGTGTTGCGTTCGTTGATCGAGCAACTGGGCCGACACGCATTCGATCCGCTGGCCGTGCTGGGTGTGTGCGCATTACTGGCCGTAGCGGGTGTGCTCGCATGCCTGGTCCCGGCGCTGCGTGCGGCGCGCGTGCATCCGATGCGCGCGTTGCGCGGGGAATAGGACGATGGCAATCAGGGGAGGTTTCAACCGATGAAGATGGCATCGCGCAGCCGCTACGACGCGGCGCGGACACGCGTGTGGCTCTCTGAAATCTGGCGTGCCTGGCGGGCGAGCTTTCGCCGACCGGGGTTTCTGCTGCTGGCGACCGGCGTGCTGGCGTTGGGTATCGGCGCGAGCGTGGCGGTGTTCGCACTGATTCAGAACACCTTGCTGCGGCCGTTGCCGGTGCCGCAGGCGTCGCGTCTGGTGGCTCTTGGCAGGTTGCATGACAACGGTCAGATGAGCGGCATCTCTCCGCACGAGTACCAGTCTCTGGGGCCGCCCAAAGGTGTCAGTTCACTGGGGTTGGCGCATCCGGGTTCGACGGTGAACATTGCCGGGGCCGGCGTGCCGGCGCAGGTGCCGGTGATCTACATCGATCGGCATCTTTTACCCACGCTGGGTCTGCGGCCACTGCTGGGGCGCAACTTCGACGCGCAGGAAGATCGGCCGAATGGGCCGAAGGTGGTCCTGCTCGGTCATGGCTTATGGCAACGCCGTTATGGCGGGGATGCCGGCGTTGTGGGGCGCACGTTGCGGATCGAGGGCACCGCGAACACCATCGTCGGCGTGCTGCCGGCCGCGTTCAACACAGTGCTCGGCCCCGGCGATGTGATGCTGCCGACGGCGTTGCCAACCGCCAGCCACGACTACAACCACAACGGCCATATCGCGATTGCGCGGCTGGCCGAGGGCATCGACGTGGCGACGGTATCGGCGCAGGCCGATGCACACGAACGCACAATGTTTCGCGAGATGGGCATGGGCGGCAACTGGAAACGTCCCCGCTTTGGCGCGCAGGATCTTGCTTCCACCATGCAGCAGGACGCGCGGCCGATGCTGCTGCTGTTTCTGGCCGGTGCGTTGCTGGTACTGCTAGTGGCGCTCGTGAATCTCACCAACCTGATGCTGCTGCGCGCGCTGTCGCGCAATCACGATGTAGCCGTGCGCAGCGCGTTGGGGGCGTCACGGTTGCGGCTGATGCTGCCGGCGCTTGGCGAGGGCTTGCTGATCGGTGCGGGCGGCGGGCTGTTCGGCATGTTGCTGGCGTTGTTGGGCCTGGCGCTGCTGCAAAGTTTCATTCCCGCCGAATGGTTGTGGGGTGGCCAGCTGCAGATCGGATTGTCGGCCTGGCTATTGGCTTTTGCCGTCGGCCTGTTTGGTGCCTTGCTGGTTGCCGGACTGGCCTTGTGGCGCAGCCGAGCGGCGACGGCGGTGGACGAATTGCGTGAAGGCGGACGCAGCGGCATCGGCCTGCGCAGCGGTCGTCTCGGTCGTTTGCTGGTAATGGCGCAAGTGGCGCTGGCGGTGATCCTGCTGTGTGCCGCCGGCATGTTCATGCGCGCGATTCATGAGGCGTCACAACTGCCGCTGGGTTTTGAAAGAGACGGCATTCTGACCTTCGAGATGGCACCGGTGAAGGCTGATTATCCGGATGCGGCTGCGGTGCAGGAACTCTCGCACCGGCTGGTGGACCGGCTGCGCGCCATGCCAGGCATCACAGCCGCCGCTGTGACCACCAACCTGCCGACCAGTGATGACATCTTTGGTCAGTTCAACAATGGTATGCGCACCCCCAGCGGCAAGCAGTTTGAGGCGCAACTGCATGGCGTCGGCCCTGGCTATTTCGAGCTGTTTGCGATGTCGCTGCATGCCGGTCGTCACTTTACCGACCACGATATGCAAGGCTCTGAGCGCGTGGCCGTCGTCAGTCAGGATCTGGCCGATACGTTTTATGGCGGTGCTGCGCTGGGCAAGACGATTAATGTGGAGAGCAGCGGCAACGCACTGTGGCCGGCGCGCATTGTCGGGGTGGTGGCCGATACGTATCAGCGCGGTCCGCTGCAGCCGAAACAGTCGATGGTGTACCTGCCGATGACCCAAGTTCCCGCACCGATATTTACCATTTTTCGTGACCTGGAGCCGCTGCGCTTTGTGCTGCGATGCCATGGCACGCCGGCCGACTGGCACGCTGGCGTGCGCAAGGCTGTGGCCGAACTTGCGCCCACCCAGCCGATCGCCAATCTGCGCACGATGGACAGCATCGTGCGTCAGACCACGTCGGTCGCACGGCTCAGCCTGTTGCTCGTCGGCTTGTTCGCGGGGCTGGCGCTGCTGTTGGCGGTGGTCGGCATGTACGCGGTGATGGCGGTGGCCGTAGCTGCACGTGAGCGTGAGTTCGGGGTGCGTATGGCGCTCGGAGCGAAGCCTTCGCGGCTGGTCGGATTGGTGTTGCGTGGAGGCTTGCTGCAGATCGCGGTGGGCTTGGTGCTGGGCGTGGGTATCACGCTGGCGTTGTCGCGCGTGCTTCGTGCGTTGCTTACGCAGTTCGATCGCGATTCGTTCGATCCACTGGCGCTGGCTGGTGTATGCATCGTGCTGACCCTTGCCGGCCTGTTGGCCTGTCTCCTGCCCGCGCTGCGCGCCGGCCGGACCCACCCCATGCGCGCGTTGCGCGGAGAATGATCATGATCGTGCGTGAGTTTCGCCAAGCCTGGCGGCGCCTGATGAATCGACCGGGATACACCGCGCTGTCGGTTGGCGTGCTTGGCGTAGGTCTGGGCGTGCTGCTGTTTCTGTTTGGCCTGATCAATGGACTGGTACTGCATCCACTGCCGTCGCCGGCCGATCAGCTGATGGCGATCGGGGGCACGAACGACCGAGGGATTGGGAGCTACGAAATCGATAGTGACGACTATCTGCAGCGCCAGGGGCGCCTGCAGGGCGTGGCGAGGGACGGGGCATTTGCGCCCGAGGGCATGAGCCTGGACAACGGCCAGGGACCGACTTTCTACGCAGGAACACGCTGGACCGCGTCAATGATGGACATGGTCGACGTCCAGCCAATACTAGGCCGTGCGTTCAGCGCTGCCGATGATCTGCCGGGCTCTGCCCCCGTGGTTTTGCTGGGCGAGAGTTTGTGGCGGCATGAGTTCAATGCCGATCCCGCTGTGCTGGGTCGGGCGGTGAGGGTGAACGGAAACTGGGCCACGGTCGTCGGCGTGTTGCCGAAAGGCTTCGAATTTCCATCTGCCAGCCAGCTATGGATGCCGCTGCCAATGCGTGCGGGCGCACACCAGGATGTCGCCATGGCGGCGCGGCTAAAGCTTGGTACCAGCCTGACTGAAGTGCGCCAGCAGCTGGATGCGCTTGACGCCAGCCTGCGGCATGGTGCGGCGGTTACCAGTCCACAAATGGATGCACGAATGCGCTTGACGGTGAAGCCGCTGGCGGTGCACTTCGTGGCGGAGGACATCACCTACTGGGTGTGGCTGATGTTTGCCGCCGGCGCACTGGTGCTACTGCTGGCGTGCATCAACGTCGCCAACCTGCAGCTGGTGCAAACCCTGAATCGCCGCCGCGAGCTGGCCCTGCGCAGCGCCATGGGCTGCGGTCGCGGGCGCTTGATGACGGGCGTGCTGGCGGAGAGCCTGGTGCTGGCTGTGATGGCACTGATGGTGGCGCTGCCGATGATGCATTTCGGCAAGCGCTGGATGATCTCGCAATATCTGACCGTCGGTCGCTCGATCGACAACTTGCAACATATGGGCATCGACGGACGCGTGCTGGCCTTCGCGGCGGTCATCGCGCTGGTTACTACCGCACTGACCGGGCTCATTCCGGCGTGGCGTGCTTCACATGCGGACATGTCCAGCGCGCTGCGCGAAGGCAGCAAGGGTTCCGGCGGCGCGTTCGCACGGGTGGCCAAGGCGCTGGTGGTGCTGGAAATCGTGCTTACCGTCGTGCTGCTGGTCGGTGCCGGTACCTTCATCCGTTCACTGGATCAGCTGCTCACCAGGCCGCTGGCCGGTAGTGCCGATGCCAGCCATGTGCTGACCGCGCAAGTGGCCTTGCCCACCAAAGCGTATGCCGACGACAAGCAACGCCTGCGCTTCTTCGCCAGCCTTGCCGAACAGTTGCGTGCCGACGGCAACGTGATTGACGCCACGGCAGCCAACGCCATTCCCGGTGCGCAACTGGGCAGTCACGAGACGATCTCCGCGTTGGGCCAGTCACGCCCGGTTGACGGCTGGCCGTGGGCGCAGATGGGTATCGTCGACAGCCATTTTCTGAGCACCTATGGCGTGCATCTGAGCGAAGGGCGCTTCTTTGATGCGCGCGATCGCGCAGGCAGCCTGTCAGTCACCGTGATCGACCGAAAAACCGCGAAGGCCTTGTGGCCGGGGCGCGATGCCGTGGGTCAGCGCATGGTGTTGTAT
This sequence comes from Rhodanobacter sp., assembly GCA_040006415.1. Taxonomy (GTDB): domain Bacteria; phylum Pseudomonadota; class Gammaproteobacteria; order Xanthomonadales; family Rhodanobacteraceae; genus Rhodanobacter. The sequence goes on along the minus strand of JBDTXA010000119.1, from coordinate 3,499 downwards.
CCGGAAAAGTCCTACGCCAGCACTATGACGGTAATTGGCGTAATCGAGCCGCTGCAGTTGGACAACCAACTGGAGAAATCACTGCCGGGTCTGCTGATGCCACTGCAGCAATCGGCGGGTGCCTCACCGTTGCGCGGCGTGGGCCTGGCATTGCGCACCCGTGGTGATCCGAGCGCATTTGCCGCCCGGCTCGGCGCGATCGTGCACGGCGTGGATGCGGAGGCTGCCGTGTACGCACCGCGCAGTCAGGCCCAGGCGATCGCCGCCGGGCGCATGAATCTGGTGGTGCTTACCGAAGTATTCGGTGCGCTGGGCGTGGTGGCGCTGCTGCTGGCGGCGGCCGGACTGTACGGCGTGCTGGCGTTTTCGGTGGCGCAGCGTACGCGCGAGATCGGCATTCGCCGCGCCATCGGTGCCGGAGCAGCGGCGATCGTGCGCACGGTGGGCGGACAGCTGCTTTGGCAACTGGGTCTGGGTCTCGGGCTGGGCGTGCTGCTGGCGTGGCCGTGGTCCGATCTGCTGGCCGACTCGGGCCTCAATACCCGGGCGCATGACATGGCGGTGTTCGTGCCGGTGGTGATGGTCGTGGTAGTCATCACGTTATTGGCGGGTTTGCTGCCACTGATTCGCGCGCTGCGCGTCAACCCGCTGGTGGCCTTGCGCTACGAATGACCAACCCGGAATGTTGCCAACCTTGTAGGAGCGCACCCTGTGCGCGATGGTTTTTCGTTACAAGCGTGAAGAGCTCGCGCACAGGGTGCGCTCCTACAGCATCACAACCGATATGCTCTGGCTGGAACCCATGAACGGAACCCCATGACGCGCGAATCCAACTCCACGGTGTTGCTGGTTGACGATCAGGCTGACGTGCGCGAGGCCTTGCGCATGTTGCTGAAGTCCGAGGGCATCGCCAGCGCCGGTGCGAGCGGGCCGGCCGCGGCGCTGTCGATGGTCGATGAGCAAACCTTCCATTGCGCGCTGATCGACCTCAATTACACCCGCGACACCACGTCGGGCGAGGAGGGGCTGGTCCTGCTTGACCAGTTGCGGCAACGCATGCCGGAGTTGCCGGTGGTGGTGATGACGGCTTGGGGCAACGTGCCGCTGGTGGTCGACGCGCTGCGTCGCGGCGCCAGTGATTTCATCGAGAAGCCGTGGGACAACGCGCGCGTGATCAGTATCGTTCGCACCCAGCTTGTGCTCGCCGACAGCTTGCGCCGGCAGCGGCGGCTGGAGGCAGAGAATGCGTTGCTTCGTGGTGGCAGCGACGATGGCGTGATCGCCGAATCGCCCTCGATGCGGCGGGTGATGGAGCTGGTGGCGCGGATCGCGCCCAGCGATGCGAACGTGCTGGTGCTGGGCGAAAATGGAACCGGCAAAGGCGTCATTGCGCAGGCGCTGCATGCGCAGTCACGTCGTTCCGCCAAGACACTGGTCAAGGTGAACATGGGGGCCATCGCCGAGAACGTTTTCGAATCGGAGATGTTCGGCCACGTGCGCGGCGCGTACACCGATGCCAAGAGCGAGCGCATCGGCCGCTTCGAACTGGCCGACGGCGGTACCTTGTTTCTCGACGAAGTCGGCAACGTGCCGTCGTCGCAGCAGCCCAAATTGCTGCGCGTGCTGGAAGACGGCGAATTTGAGCGGCTGGGTTCCTCGCGCACGCAGAGCACCGACGTGCGCCTGGTTTCTGCGACCAACGCCGATCTCGCTGTCGAAGTGGCGGAAGGCCGTTTCCGCAAGGATCTGCTGTACCGACTCAACACGCTGGAGATCCGCCTGCCGCCCTTGCGCGACCGCAGTGCCGACATTCTGCCGCTGGCGCGCAGTTTTCTGGAGCGTAGCGGGGCACGTTACGGTCGCGCCGGTTTGCGCCTCGCTCCTTCGGCCGAACGCGCGCTGTTGGCGTGGCGCTGGCCGGGCAACGTGCGCGAGCTTGGGCATTTGATGGAACGCGCGGCGTTGCTGGCCGAACACGATCTGATCAGCGATTCGGCGCTGGCGTTCGGTCCGGGCCCGAGCACCGTGGGCTCAGGCTCGGAACTCGATGACCTGACAATCGATCAAGCCGAGGCGTTGCTGGTTCGGCGCTCCCTGGAGCGTCACGTCGGCAACTTGCAGCATGCGGCCGATTCATTGGGAGTTACCCGCCAGACACTTTATCGGCGTATGGAGAAGCATGGCTTGCGTGATCCATCCCCCGACGATGCCGGCTGATAATGGCGATTGATTCATCCGCGACATCGGGCCGACGACGTCGTGGACAGATGCCGGCGTTCGAGCGCCGCGTGCTGCTCGGCAGCTGGCTGGTGGCATTGCCTGCGCTTTCTGCGGTCGGATTGTTGTTGCTGAGCGGCGCTCCGGACCGGACGATGGGCTGGGCGCTGGCAATTGCCGTCATGGTGCTCACCGCCCTGATTGCACGCTGGCAGCATCGGCGCGTGGTGTATCCGCTGTACACCCTGGCAGGCTTGCTCGAAGCGTTGCGCGAGGGCGACTACAGCATGCGCGGCGTGCAGGGCGGGGTGCTGGGCGATGCCATTTACGACGTCAATGCACTGGCCGATCGCCTGCAGCAGGAACGTCTGCATTTCGAGGACTCCTCGCGCTTGCTGGGCAAGACGCTGGCGGCGCTGGACAGTGCGGTGCTGGTGTTTGATCACGAGGACCGGCTGCGCTTGCTCAACCCCGCCGCACAGCGCTTGCTGAAGACGGACCGGCAGGGCGCGATGGGTCGCCTGCCCGGCGAGTTCGGGCTCGATGCATTGCTGGTGGCGCCTGCTGCCGGGGTCGTTACGCACGCGTTCCCCGGCCGCCAGGGTCGCTTCGACATCCGCCACGCACCGTTGCGCAATGAAGGCCGAAGCGGTCGGCTGCTGGTAATAAGCGACGTTGGACGAGTGCTGCGCGAGGAGGAACGCCTGGCCTGGCAGCGGCTGCTGCGCGTCCTCGGTCACGAGGTCAACAACTCGCTGGCGTCGATCCATTCGCTGGCCGGCACGCTGGCGACCCTGATAGATCGCGAGCCGCTGGCGGATGACTGGCGCGAGGATTCACGCAATGGCTTGCAGGTCATCGGCAATCGTGCCGAATCGCTGGCGCGCTTTCTTGCCGGCTACAGCCGGCTTGCAGCGCTGCCGCCGTCGCAACCACGTGCGTTCGATCTAGGGGAGCGGGCGCATGCCTTGGCAAAGCTGGAGCAGCGAATGGTGGTGGAAGTCGCGGATTCCGGCCCGCTGATCGTCCAGGCCGATCCGGACCAGATCGAACAGGCGTTGATCAACCTGCTGCGCAATGCGGTCGAGGCCAGCCTTCCCGAAGCCGGCAAGGTGCAACTGCGCTGGCGCGCCGAAGCGGATCGCGCGGTAGTCGAGATCCTGGACGAGGGTCCCGGCCTGCCCGGCAGCGACAATTTGTTCGTGCCGTTCTTCACCACCAAGCCCGGCGGCTCCGGCATCGGCCTGGCACTGGTGCGGCAGATTGCCGAAGCGCATGAGGG
>JBDTXA010000118.1:0-11399 GCA_040006415.1 Rhodanobacter sp. | reverse complement strand
GAGTTTCCATCGGCGAAGCTTGCCGACACCTCGCCAACCGGGCAAGTCAACCACACAGATCGAGAGAGAGCCCGTTTCGCGCGCAAGATCAGGGGTCAGGTCTAGAATCATCGCATTCGAGCATTTAGACGCGCGGGCCGTCGATTCGTGCAACCGTGGAAGCAAGAGTCTCGGGCCTGGTCAAAATCTGCCGCGTCTGCTTTCAAAATTGCAATCGCGCAATCAAAGCAGCACTCCCCAACGGCGACGAACAGAAAGACGCCGTTTCCCGCGTCTTTCCGTGTTCTTTCGTCCCGACTAACACCGTCAATCAGTCCGAGGTCAACCCCGAATCTTCCGTGTTTACGCCGCCGTGGTGGTCGGTGGACAGCAACAGGTAGAACGCCGGCACCACGAACAAGGTGAACAAGGTACCGATCGCCAGACCGGTGGAGATCACCAGGCCCATGTTGAAGCGGCCCGCCGCGCCGGCGCCGGAAGCGATGACCAGTGGCAGCACGCCCAGCACCATGGCGGCAGTCGTCATCAGGATCGGACGCAGGCGCACGCTGGCAGCGTGTTCAATAGCGTCTCGCTTGCTCATGCCCGCCAGTTGCGACTGGTTGGCAAATTCGACCATCAGGATGCCGTGCTTGCTGATCAGCCCCATCAGGGTCACGAGGCCGACCTCGGTATAGATGTTGAGGCTGGTGAACAGGTTGACGAAGATCAGCGCGCCGAACAGCGCCAGCGGCACCGAGACCAGGATCACGATCGGATCGCGCAAGCTGTTGAACTGTGCCGCCAGCGCCAGGAACACGATGATCACGGCGAACAGCAGGGTGCTGCCAAAGCCGCCGGATTCCTTCGAGAACTGCCGCGACTGGCCGGCATAGTCTACGGTGTAGCCGGTCGGGGCCACATCCTTCACCAGACCGCTGAGGTAAGCCAGCGCATCGCCCTGCGACATGCCGGACACGCCGGAGATGGTCGCCGAGTTCAGCTGCTGGAAGTGGTTGAGCGAACGCGGGACCACTTCATGCTTGATGGTCGCCACGGTGGACGCCGGGATCACCGAACCATCCGGCACGCTGATGTAATAGTTCAGCACCTGATCGGGATTGAGCCGGTCGGCCTGCAGCACCTGCGGGATCACCCGGTACGACCGGCCGGAGATCGAGAAGTAGTTGACGTAACCGCCGCCGAGCGCCGCGCCCAGGGCAGCGCCCACGCTCTGCTGAGTCAGGCCCAAGGTGGTGATCATGTCGCGCTTCAGCGAGACCGTGGCTTGGGGTCGGTCGACCTTGAGGTCGGAATCGATGAAGTAGAACTTGCCGCTCGCCTGCGCCCGCTTGAGCACCTCGCTGGCGACCGCATCAAGATTCTCGAACGGCTCGGTGGTGGTGATCACCATCTGGATCGGCAGGCCCGAAGCGCCGGGCAGCGGCGGGAACTGGAAGGCCGCGATCTTGGCGCCGGCGATATTGTTCCACTTGGCCTGCAACTCCTGCTGCAGGACATGCGCACTGCGATCACGATCGCCCCAGGGTTTGAACAGCACGCCGCCAATGCCCTGGTTGGTCGTGGGCACGCCGGTGAGCTGGAACATCTGCGAGTATTCCGGCATGGATTTGGCAGCGTTGAACATCTGCTCGGCGTAGACGTTCATCTGCTCCGCCGTCGCGTTGGGCGCACCGACGATTTGTCCCGCGACGATGCCCTGATCCTCTTCCGGCGCCAGCTCGGACGTGGCGGTGACGCCCAGTGCGATGGTGGCTAACAGCAACAGGCAGGACATCACGATCACCACCGACTTGGTCGTCAGGCTGCCGTGGAGGAGGCGCTGGTAACCGTGCTGCACGCGCTCGAACTGGTGATCGATGAGTTTCACGAAGCGACCATCGTCCTGCTCGCTGCGGAAGAACTTCGCGCACATCATCGGCGACAGCGTCAGCGCGACCACCGCGGAGACGGTTACTGCGCCGGCCAGGGTGAAGGCGAACTCGGTGAACAGCGCGCCGGTGAGGCCTTTCTGGAAGCCGATCGGGACATAGACGGCGATCAGCACCACGGTCATCGCGATGATCGGCCCGCCCAACTCGCGCGCGGCCAGCAGTGCCGATTCAAGCGGGGTTTTGTGCTCTTCCTTCATGTGGCGGTCGACGTTTTCCACCACGATGATCGCGTCGTCCACCACCAGGCCAATCGCCAGCACCAGCGCCAGCAGGGTCAGCAGGTTGATGGAATAACCCAGCGCCAGCATCACGAAGAACGTGCCGATCAATGACAGCGGCATCGCGATCACGGGAATGATCACTGCCCGCAGGCTGCCGAGGAACAGGAAAATCACCAGCGTAACGATCACCAGCGCCTCGATCAGGGTCTTTACCACTTCCGTGATCGAGCTGTTCACGAACTCGGTGCCGTCGTAGACGATCGCCCCGGTGAGACCGCTGGGCAACTGGTTCTGGACCTCGGGGAAGGCCTCGCGCACACGCTTGGCCACGTCGAGCACGTTGGCGTCCGGGGCCACCTTGATGCCGATGAACACCGAGCGCTTGCCGCTGAAGGCGACATTGAAGTCGTAGCTGTCCGAGCCCAGGGTGACCTTGGCGACGTCCTGCAGTCGAACGATGGCACCGCCGGCTTGCTTCACCGCCAGCTGCTTGAACCCTTCGACCGTGTGCAGATCGCTGTCGGTGGTCAGATCCACCGTCACCGCCTGGCCCTTGCTGGATCCGACGGCGGCCAGGTAATTGTTCGACACCAGGGCAGCGTTGACATCGCTGGCGGTGACTCCCCGCGCTGCCATTTTTGTCGGATCGAGCCAGGCGCGCAGGGCGAAGTTGCGCGCACCGAGCAGCTCGGCCGTCTGCACGCCCTCGATCGCGTCCAGCTTCGGCTTGACGACGCGAGACAAATAATCGGTGATGTTGTTGGTCGGCAGCACGTCGCTGTAAAAGCCGATGTACATCGCATCGATGGTCTCGCCGGTCTGCACCGTCAACACCGGTTGCTGGGCCTGCGTAGGCAACTGGTTTTTGACCGAGTTCACCTGCGTGGTGATCTCGGTCAGTGCACGGTTGGCGTCGTAGTTGAGGCGCAGGGTGGCGGTGATGGTCGATACGCCGGCCACACTGCTCGACGACAGGTAATCGATACCTTGAGCCTGCGAAATGGCCTGCTCCAGCGGCTGCGTGATGAACCCGGCCATGGTCTGCGAGTCGGCACCGTAGTAGGCCGTCGAGACCGTAACCGTCGCGTTCTCGGTCTTCGGGTACTGACGCACGGTAAGGCTGGTGACGGCCTTGAAGCCCAGCACCAGGATCAACAGGCTGACGACGATCGCCAGCACCGGTTTTTTGATGAACAGGTCAGTGAATTTCATGGCCTGGCTCAATGCTCCTGCGGCAGGGGATGCGCGGCATCGGCTGGCAACACGCTGTTATCAACCTTGATCGACGCGCCGTTCTTCAGCTTCATCTGGCCGCTGGTCACCACTTCGGTGCCGGCTTTGAGTCCTTTCAGAATCGCTACCTGGTCACCGCGCGTTTCGCCGGTGGTGACGAACGCCTGCTGCACGGTGGGTGCATTGGCGTTGCCCTTGTCGTCTTTGCCCTTGGCTGGTTGCACCACGTAGACGGTGTCGCCGTACGGGTTGTAGACAACGGCCGCCTGCGGCAGCGTCAACTGCTGCTGCTCACTGCCAATGTCGACGCTGGCCTTGGCGAACATGCCCGGGCTGAGCACCTTGTCATGGTTGGGGAGGGTCGCTTCCACCTGCACGTTGCGCGTGTTCGCCTGGACCTTGGGACTGATGGCGCTGAGTTCGCCAGTGAAGGTCTTGCCCGGGTAGGCATCCAGCGTCAAGTTGACGTGCTGGCCCACCTTCAGGCGCCCCAGCTCGCTTTGCGGCACCGAGAAATCCACCAGCAGCGGATCCAACTGCTGCAACGTCACCACCGCTGTTCCCGCACTGAGGTAGGCGCCCGGGCTGAGGGTGATGATGCCGGCGCGACCGGCGAATGGGGCACGCAACTGCTTCTTGTCCACCACCACTTTTTGCTGCGCCACGGCGGCCTGGCGCGCTTTGTAGTCTGCCTCGGCGCTTTCGAACCCGGCCTTGCTGATCGCCTGCGCGTCGAGTTGTTTACGGGCGCGATCAAAGGTGATCCGCGAGAGCTGGGCATTGGCTTGCAGCTGCTGCAGCTGGGCCACGTCGTCGCCATCGCGAAGCTGCAACAAAGGCTGGCCTTTCTTCACGTCTTCGCCTGATGTGAGGTTGACCGCGGTGACCAGGCCGGAGACGTCCATCGCCAGGTCGGCTCCTTGGGCTGCGCGCAGCGTACCCACGGCCTTCAGGGTTGGCTGCCAGCTCTGCTGGGTTGCCTTGGCCGTGCTGACCACGGACGGTCCGGGCTTGGGCATGCTGTGGATCATTCGCATCACCAGCAGCACCTTGATGCCGACGATCAGCGCGATGAGTGCAAGCACAGCCACGACCATCCAGATCATGCGCTTGGTGGTACTGGGTTTCTTGTCAGAGCGCGTGGTCATCCGTGAATTCCTCAATGGGATGCAGTGGAAGAAGGGGAGGCCGGTGCGGCCAAGCTGGCGTTGCTACGCCAGCCACCGCCGAGCGCGGTGTAAAGCGCGGCGGTGTCGGACAGTCGTGACGCCCGTGCCCGAATCAGGGCGATGCGCGCCTGCTGGTAAGATCGTTGGCCATCGAGCAGGTCGAGATAATTGGTGGCGCCGAGCTGGTACTGCTGCCGGCTCAGCTCGAGACGACGCGATGCTGCGCTCTCGGCTGTGGCTTGCGCGGCCAGCGTCTGCGCGTCGTATTGCAGCGCCTGCAGCGAGTCGGCCACGTTTTGGAAAGCGATCAGCACGGTCTGCTGCCAATCTGCAACGGCACGGTCCAGTCCGGCTTTGGCGGCACGCTTCTGGTGCAGCAGCTCGCCGCCGTGGAACAGGGGTTGGGTGAGATTGAGCCCCAGCGACCAGACCCCGGTGCCGGCGGAAAACAAATCGCCGCCGCTCAGCGCCTGGGAACCGCCGCTGCCAGAAAGACTGATTTGCGGCAGCATCGCCGCCGTCGCCACGCCGACCTGGGCGGAAGCTGCATGCAGCAAGGCTGAGGTGGCACGAATGTCGGGGCGCTGATCCACCAGCTGCGATGGCAGGCTGACCGGAATGTCCAGCGGCAGATGCACGTTGTCCAGCGTCAGCGGAGCCATCGCCAGCTGCGCCGGGGTGGTACCCAGATACGTCGCCAACTGGTTACGGGTCGTGGCGAGCTGCGCGCGCAGCGGCGGCAGGGTGGCTTGCGTGTTCGCCAGCTGTGCACGCACCGCCAGCGTGTCGGACAAGGCGGTCGCGCCAAGCTGCTGCTGCTGCTGGGCAATGTCCAGCGACTTTTGCTGCCAGTTGATGATCTGCTCGGTGGCTCGTACCTGCTCGCGCAATGATGCTTCTTGCAGGGAGGCGGTGACCACGTTGCCAGCCAGGGTCAGATAGGTGGATTCCAGTTGCGCCTGCTGATAGTCGCTCTGCGCCAGCTGCGCTTCGATACCGCGTCGCACGCCGCCAAACAGGTCCAGTGTGTATCCCACGCTGACCGACGCGTTGTACAGCGTGAACGGACCGGCGCTGGCCGCGCCACCGACCGAGGTCAGCACCGACTGTTTCTGCCGCGTGATACCGGCACCCGCGTCGACCGAGGGAAACAAGCCACCGCCAGCGGCACGGGCGGTTTCTTGGGCCTGCCGCAAGGCGGCCTGGGCCGAGACCACCGACGGACTGTTGGCGAGGGCGGTGTTCACGCGGCGGGTCAGTTCGTCGCTGCCGAACGTCGTCCACCAGCGTGCCGGCACGTCTCGGCCTTGCAGGAAACGTTGCGCGTCGCCGTTTCCCGCTGGAGCGGAAGCGGTACTGCCCGGCAACGGCTGGGGAGTGTAACGATCAACCGATGGCGCGTCCGGCCGCTGGTAATCGGGACCGACGGCACAACCGGAAAGGGCAAGACCCACAAGGAGTGCCAGCGCGGAAACACGTCCGGTGCGCACGAAAGATTTCAGGTCAGAGGGATGACGGGACAAGGACGTGGCCTGGGCAGGTGAGGAACCGGCCCGGACAATAGCACACTGATTAGTACAGATATACTACCAAAACACGTATTTCATGGAATGCGTTTTTGGACAGCTTAGCCAGCCTCGGCCCTCGCCTACCCGAAGTGGCCACCCCTACCCTGAGTAGAGCCCGTCGATGGATGACGGGCTCTACTCAGTGAGGATGACGGATCAACTCCCTGCCCGCCAGGTCAGCGACCGAGCAGAGCTTGCGCCCGCTTCACCACGTTGTCCGCCGTAAAGCCGAACTCCTGCAACAGCTTCCCTGCAGGTGCGGAAGCGCCGAAGTGATCGATGCCGAGCACGTCGCCACGCTGCCCCACATAGCGCTGCCAGCCCTGCGTCGCGCCCATTTCCACCGCCAGTCGCGCGGTGACATTTGGCAACAGCACCGATTCCTGATAGTCGCGCGGCTGCGCCTCGAACAATTCCCAGCTCGGCATCGACACGCAGCGCACCGCCACGCCGTCCTCGCGCAGCGTTTCGGCCGCTTGCAGGATCAGGCTCACTTCCGAACCGGTGGCAATCAGGATCAGCTGCGGCGTCGCCGCGTCGGCATCGCTCAGCACGTAGGCGCCTTTGCGCAGCCCTTCGGCGCTGGCGTACGTGTCGCGATCCAGCACCGGCAAGTTCTGCCGACTCAACGCCAGCAGCACGGGATGGTCTTTCGATTCCACCAGCACCTTCCACGCCACCGCCGTTTCGTTGGCATCGGCTGGGCGGATGACGGTGGTGTTCGGAATCGCCCGCAGGCTGGCCAGTTGTTCAATCGGCTGATGGGTCGGGCCGTCTTCGCCCAGCGCGATGCTGTCGTGGGTGAACACGTGGGCCACATGCAGCTTCATCAGGGCAGCCAGTCGAATGGCCGGTCGCATGTAGTCGGAAAAGATCAGGAAGGTCGAGCCGTACGGCAGGAAGCCGCCGTGGGCGGCCAGACCGTTGACGATCGCGCCCATCGCATGTTCCCGCACACCGAAGTGCAGGTTGCGCCCGGCCAGTTTCCATCCCGCACTGTCTGAGCCTTGCAGGTCCTGATTGCTTGTCGCTTCCGGATTGAAATCGCCCTCGCCCTTCAGATTGGTGAAGGTGGAAGAATCGAGATCCGCTGAACCGCCAAACAAGCCCGGCACCTTCGCTGCGAACGCGTTCATCACCTTGCCGCCGGCCACGCGCGTGGACATGCCCTTGGCGTCGGCGGGAAACGACGGGATCTCGCTGTCCCAACCGGCGACGAGCTTTCCGGCGAGACGGTTCTTCAACTCCTGTGCCTGTTCCGGAAACGCCGTGGCATACGCCGCCATGCGTTCGTCCCAGGCCTGTTCGGCCTTCGCACCGGCGTCCTGCGCCTGGCGAAAATGCTTCAGCGCCTCGTCCGGCACCAGGAAATCCGGTTCCACCGGCCAGCCAAGCGTCTGCTTGGTCTTCTTCACGTCCTCGACGCCCAGCGGCGAGCCATGCGCCTTGAATGAATCCTGCTCGGGCGAGCCGTAGCCGAGGTGCGTGCGCACCAGAATCAGGGTCGGCTTGGCGGTTTCGGCGCGCGCGTCTTCCAGCGCCTGGCTGATCGCTTCGAGGTCGTTGCCGTCGGCCACTTTGATTGTCTGCCAGCCATACGCTTCGAAGCGCTTGGCCCGATCTTCGGAGAACGTGATATCCGTACCGGCGGCGAGGCTGACGTAGTTGTCGTCGTACAGGCAGACCAGCTTGCCAAGTTTCAGGTGACCGGCCAGCGACGCCGCTTCGCTGGCCACGCCCTCCATCAGGTCACCGTCGCTGACGATCGCCCAGGTGCGATGGTCGATGACGGTATGGCCATCCCGGTTGTACGTGGCCGCGAGCTGCGCTTCGCCGATCGCCATGCCCACCGCGTTGGCCAGGCCCTGGCCGAGCGGACCGGTGGTGATCTCGACCCCCGGCACGTCGCCGCGCTCGGGGTGCCCCGGAGTCTTGCTACCCCACTGGCGAAAATGCTTGATGTCATCCAGTGACAGCTCATAGCCGGTCATGTGCAACAGACTGTAGAGCAGGGCAGAGCCGTGACCGGCAGACAGCACGAAGCGGTCCCGGTCGGCCCACTGCGGATTGGCCGGATGAAATTTCATCTGCTTCGTCCACAACACATAGGCCATCGGTGCCGCATCCAGCGGCAGTCCCGGATGCCCGCTTTCGGCCTTCTGCACCATGTCGACCGAGAGAAAACGGAGGGTATTGACGCAGATCTGGTCAAGCGATTGGTCGGACATGACGGCTCCTGGCAAAGGTGGTTTCACGCGATCGGAAAGCACAGTGTGGGTGTGGACGGGTAAAGCCGCCGTCAAACCTCGGCGATACGCCGCACCGCGATCACGCGGGGATGCGGGGCGCGTGTCCATGCCGATCGTGAACGGCCGAAGCATCTGATGCGACGGCTGCTGAACGTGCGTTTTTCTGAAGCCGTGTCACCACGAAGACGAGGCGCTGCAGACGCGTCATTGCCTTATTTAGGTAAAGGTCGCGGTTTTTCGGGTCGAGTGATCGCCACTTCCAGAGACCGGGAATCGAGCCGACTCATGCCACTTCGGCATCACCCAAGGCCCGATTGTTGCCGATCAAAAATCGTCGCAGCGGGTTGTGCTGAGTTGATACGTGCATTCCTGATCTGATCACAGGTCTCAAACGAGCTGGATTCCGCGCTGGCCAGTTTGGCGCTTCGGCGGTCGCTTCACGGCGAAGACTTTCCCGCCAGCGCCTCGTAACCGGCGATCACATCGAACAACTCCTCGTCGATGGATTCCTGTCGAATGCGGTGGAAGGTCCCGTTCAATGTTTCCAGCATGCTCTGGATGTTTTTTTCGGCCCGTTGCATCGCCGCCAGGCGGCTGCCGTTTTCGCTGGCAAGTGATTCCGCGCAGGCCTGAAAAAGCACCACGAACAGATATTCCCGAATGAATGCCTGCAGCGTCGGCGCAGCGGGCCCGATGATTTGTGGCACGTTGTTGCTCGGCCATGGAAGCGCGACGAAAGCATTGCCCCACTTGCGATCCAGTGGCAGCAGCTGCCGGCTCACCGGTTCGTAGACAGCGCCTGATTGGGGATGGTTGTAAAAGACATGGATGTCTTCGACCTCGCCGCGTTCGTGTGCCGCCTGGATGTCGATGAGCAGCTGACCGACGAGCGCCGTTATGCCGTGCACGGAGGTGGGGACGGACACGGCGACGGTGTGCGCGGGATCGATATCCGTCATCAGTCGCTGGATGCGCTCACCCACGGCCCATATCTTTTTGATCTTGCCGGGCAGCGCGGTGAGCGTGACTGATACGAAGTCCGCCAATATCTCGTTGAACCCGCCGACAAGGCCTTGATCCGAGCCGAGAACAATGGCACCGATGGATCTGGCCTCCGCCTTTTTTTCGGCCGCCAACGGCGCTGCCACGCCCGCGCGCAACGCCACGGCCAAGCCCAGTTCCACCGTGCGGCGGTAGTCATCGAGCGATCGAACCGCCTTTTCGTACTGGCCGATGCTGGACGCGGCCAACGCCTTCATCGATCGCACGACGCCTTGCAGATCGCGCGCGCCTTCGATCTTGCGACGCAGGCTTTGCAGGTTGCCGCTCATGTGGCAGGCGCGGCGGGCGGCTTCGCGGCGGGCGGCGCATGGAACGGCGCAAGTGCACGTGTCGCCACATCCAGAATGCACTGCCGGTCGGCATCGCTCAGTTTTTCCGCTGACGAAAGCCGCTCGGTGACGTCTGCTGGAATCTGGTTTGTCGCCTCGCGCAAGGCCTGTTCCGCTGCGTCAACTTTGTCGATGGCCACCGTGTCCAGCAGCGCCTCTGTCAACGCGAGCAGCACGATGATCTGTTCCACTAGCGACATCGGCTGGGATTCGGACTGATTGAGGCATGCGCGAATGCGCAACCCGTGGTCGATCGACTTGCGCGTGGCTGCATCCAGGCGGGTACCGAACTTGGCGAACGATTCCAGCTCCTCAAACTGCGCATAGGCCAGCTTGATATTGCCGGCGACCGCCCGATAGGCGGCCCGCTGCGCCGCGCCGCCCACCCGCGAGACCGACTTGCCGACATCGACCGCCGGCAGCACGCCAAGATCAAATAACGTGGGCGACAGATAAATTTGCCCGTCGGTGATTGAAATAAGATTGGTCGGAATATAGGCGGAAATGTCCTGCGCCTGGGTTTCTATGATCGGCAGTGCAGTGAGTGACCCATTGCCGCGCTCCTCGTCCAGATGCGTCGCCCGTTCCAGCATTCGCGAGTGGATGTAGAAAATATCGCCGGGGAATGCCTCGCGGCCGGGCGGGCGGCGTAGCAGCAGGGAAAGCTCACGATAGGCGCGCGCGTGCTGCGTCAGGTCGTCGTACACCACCAGCACGTCGCGCCCTTTCTCCATGAAATATTCGGCGATGCTGGTTGCCGCGTAAGGGGTGATGTAGAGCAGGCCGGGGGCGTCGTTGCCTTCGGCAACCACCACCACGGTGAACTCCATCGCGCCCTTCTCGCGCAGCGTGGCCACCACCTTGGCCACGGCGGAAGCGCGCTGGCCTATCGCGCAATAGACGCATAGGACATTTTGGCCACGCTGGTTGAGGATGGTATCGATGGCAATCGCCGTCTTGCCGGTCTGTCGATCGCCGAGAATCAACTCCCGCTGGCCGCGTCCGATCGGAATCAGCGCATCGATTACCTTCAGCCCCGTTTGCAAGGGCACGGTCACCGGTGCGCGATCCATGATCGCTGGCGCCGGGCGCTCGACCGGCAGGCGCTGACTCGCGGCCGGCACGCCCTTGCCGTCGAGAGGCTGGCCCAGTGGATCGATCACGCGACCCAATAACGCCTCGCCGACCGCTACGTCCATCACCCGTCCGGTGCGCTCCACCTCGTCGCCGGCATGCAGAGCTTGGTAGTCGCCCAACAGGATCACGCCGATTTCGTGCTCATCGACGTTGAAGGCGATGCCAAGCAGCCCACCCGGAAATTGCACCAGTTCCTCATAGCCCACGCCGGGAAGTCCCGACACCATCGCGACGCCGGTGGACACGCGAGTGACCAAACCGACTTCGTGCAATGTCAGCGACGGCGTGAACGCGGCGCGGGCTTGGCCCATGCCGTCGAATGCGCCATCCAGCACGCGCTGCAGGTTTTCCGGGGGCGTACTCATGAGGCCTTGGTGTCAGCCGCGGGGTTGGGCGGGGTTGGGGTTGGGGCTGGTGCTGGTGCTGGTGCTGGTGTTGGTGTTGGTGCTGGTGCTGGTGCTGGTGCTGGTGCTGGTGTTGGTGCTGGTGCTGGTGCT
>JBDTXA010000117.1:0-11584 GCA_040006415.1 Rhodanobacter sp. | reverse complement strand
CATGATCGACGCAGTGGCGTAAACCATGGACGAATAGCCGAACAGGCGCTTTCCCGAGAAGGTCGGCACGATCTCCGAATAAATGCCGAACATCGGCAGGATCAGGATGTACACCTCCGGGTGGCCCCAGACCCAGATCAGATTGACGTACATCATCACGTTGCCGCCGAACCCGATAGTAAAGAAGTGGGTTCCGATGTAGCGATCCAGCGACAGCAGCAGCAGCGTGGCGGTGAGGATCGGGAACGTCACCACGATCAGTCCACTGGTGCACAGCGACGTCCAGGTGAACATCGGCATCTTCATCAGGGTCATGCCGGGCGCGCGCATCTTGACGATGGTGGCGACAAAGTTAATGCCGGTAAGCAGGGTACCCAGGCCCGATAACTGCAGGCCCCAGATGTAGTAATCGACGCCTGGCCCCGGGCTTTGTGCCAACCCTGACACTGGCGGCATGCCCAGCCAGCCGGCACTGGAGAAATCACCGATAAAAAGCGAAAGCATGAAGATGACCACACCGGAGGTGGTCAGCCAGAAACTGAAGTTGTTGAGGAACGGAAACGCCACGTCGCGCGCGCCGATCTGCAGCGGCACCACAAAGTTCATCAGCCCGACGATGTAAGCCATCGCCACGAAGAAGATCATGATCGCGCCATGCGCGGTGAAGATCTGGTCATAGTGGTGGGGCGGCAGAAAGCCCATGTTGCTGCCGAAAGCAATCGCCTGTTGCGAGCGCATCAGCATGGCGTCGGCGAAACCGCGAAACAGCATCACGGTGCCGAGAATCATGTACATCACGCCCAGCTTTTTATGGTCGACGCTGGTGAACCACTCCGTCCACAAGTAGTTCCATTTGCGGAAGTAGGTAATAGCACCCACGACCGCACCGCCTCCGAGGGCCACGACAACAAAGGTCCAAAGCACAATCGGGTTGTGCAGTGGCAGCGCGTCGAGCGACAAGCGCCCGAGCAGGAAATTCCAGATGGCAGGACGGTCAGGCATGGTTTGAACCTCGTAGTGCGGTCAGTGCGTCGCCGCGTCGTGCGCGGGCGCCTTCATCGATGAGTCACCGGACATGGCCTCGTTGAGGGACTGGCCGTGCATCGCGTGGCCTCCTCGAGCGTCGATGGCCATCATCTTGTCCATGCACATCTGCGCCGGATCGACGCACTGGTTGAGAATGCGATGGTAGAGATCGGCATTGAAATGCGCGTAGTAGTGCACCGGTTCGGCACGGCTGGGCATGTTCAACTGAGAGAACACTTTGGTGTCCAGACGACTGCCGTCGGCGCGAACCTTTGTCACCCACTGGCTGAAGTTCTGCTCGCTCATGCCGTGGAAACGGAAGCGCATGTCAGTGAAGCCCTGGCCGCTGTAATTCGAAGAAAAGCCATCGAAATCACCCGGCTTGTTGATCACCGCGTTCATGACTGTCTGCATGCCGGGCATGGTGTAGATCTGCCCGGCCAGAGACGGGATAAAGAACGAATTCATCGTCTCGGTCGAGGTGAGCTTGAAGTGGATCGGCCTGTCCACCGGGGCCGCCAACTCGTTAACCGTGGCGATGCCGTATTGCGGATAGAAGAACAGCCACTTCCAGTTCAGCGAGACCACTTCGACCTCAAGCGGCTTGGTATCGGCCGCTACGGGACGGCCTTTGCCGGTGCGCGTGAGCGATCGATAGGGGTCCAGCTGGTGCGTGCCGATCCAGGTCATCGCGCCAAGCACGATGATGATCAACAACGGCGCCGCCCAGACCAGCAATTCGATCTGGGTCGAGTGATCCCAGTCGGGGTCATACTCAGCACTCTCGTTTGAAGCCCGAGCGCGCCAGGCGATGACGAAGATGGCGACCAGCACCGGCACGATAATGAGGGACATGATGATCACCGAAGCAATCATCAGGTCACTCTGCTGTCGCGCCACGTCGCCAGCGGGATTGAGCAGCACCAAGTTGCAGCCGCTGAGCAACAGAACCGGCGACAGCAACAACAGGCCACGTAAACGTTTTACGGACATGAGTAGACTTGGGGGAGGGAGAGGGCAGAGCATATGATAATGGCTGCGGAGGTCACTATCGATGCGACACATTGTCCTCTGGTCGGTTCGACAAAGCGGGTGCATTCTTATATAGCGAGCGTTACGCGGTCCGGCCCCGACTCCTGTCTCACCGCCAGACCCGCGCCAGGCCGTCGAACCCCGTCCCGATATGCCGCAAGGCCCGCATCAAAAACACGGAAGCATCATGTCGACCAGTCACACCCAAGCCACCGATCCATCGCCTTACGACGCGCCTCCAGCGGCAGCGCTAGCCCATGAGCGTGATGTGACACCTGGAGATATCGCCATCGGTGTGGTGATCGGACGCATTTCCGAGTTCTTTGATTTTTTCGTGTTCGGCCTCGGCTGCGTACTGGTTTTTCCAAAGGTGTTTTTCCCCTTCGCCAGCGAACTCAACGGCATTTTCTATTCTTTCACGATTTTCGCGCTGGCTTTTATCGGCCGTCCGGCAGGCTCGTTGTTCTTTCTCATGTTGCAGCGTCAGTTCAGCCGGGGTACCAAGTTGACGGTCGCTCTGTTCCTGCTTGGCATGACCACCGCAGGCATCGCCTTTCTGCCCGGATACGACTCACTCGGTGTGCTGTCCGTCTCGGCGCTCGCCGTTCTGCGTTTTGGCCAGGGTTTCGCCGTGGGCGGCAGCTGGGATGGTCTGGCCTCGCTGCTTGCACTCACCGCACCGCGCGGCCGTCGTGGCTGGTACGCCATGATTCCCCAGCTTGGAGCGCCGATCGGCTTCATTTTGGCGGCCGGGCTGTTCGTTTACCTGCTGATGAGCCTGACCCCCGCCGAGTTCTTCGCCTGGGGCTGGCGCTACCCGTTCTTTGTGGCATTTGCCATCAATGTTGTGGCTTTGTTCGCTCGTCTGCGATTGGTGGTGACTCCCGAATTCGCCACGTTGCTCAAGGAGCGCGAACTGGTGCCCTCACCGGTAGGCGAATTGGTTCGCACGCAGGGCCGAGCCATCGCCCTGGGCGCGTTTGCGCCACTGGCAAGCTATGCGCTGTTTCATCTGGTCACCATCTTTGCGTTGTCGTGGGCGCTGTTGTTCACCAAGCAGTCACCGGCCAGCTTTCTGCTGGTGCAGATCGTCGGCGCCGCTGTGGCGATTCCCTGCATGTTCCTGTCCGGACGTATTGCCGATCGCTACGGTCGCCGCGTGACGCTGGCGGTATGTGGCGTGCTGATTGCGATTTACAGCGGCTGGACTCCGCTCATGCTGTCCGGTGGCACAACCGAGGGCTACCTGTTCATCATCGCCGGTTTCGCGCTGCTCGGTTTCTCGCATGCCCAGTCCGCTGGCGCCGTGAGCTCCAGCTTTCGTCGCTACTATCGCTATACCGGTGCGCTGATCACCTCGGATCTGGGCTGGCTGCTGGGTGCGGGCTTTGCCCCTCTGGTGGCGCTGTCGCTGGCGGTCTATCTGGGTGTGGGCTATGTGGGCCTGTATTTGCTCTCCGGTGCCGCAGGCACGCTAGGGGCGCTGTGGATCAGCCGTGCCGGCGGCATTCCGAACGACTGAAGCCTTCGGTTCAACGTTCACAAGTCGCGCGCTGGATAATCAGTGCATGTCGCATCGCAGTCGCATCCGGGCTGTGGGGCTGAAGGTAGAATCCCTGCAGGTCGCCGGATGTTGAAACCTCACCGTGTCGCGACCACCTCATCGCGCTCATGCCATTGAGGTACGCGAGGCCAATCCACATCGGCGGTGTCGCTGGCGACGGTCTGGATGACTTCGCGCCGTTCCAGGTGCGGTGCGAAGTGATGGATGAACTCCAGCATGTACTCGCGCAACACGCTGTCCCGTCGCAGTACGATCCAGGTGGTGCAGACGGGGAACAGGTGTTCGGCTGGCAGGATATGCAGGTCGGTATCGCTGTCCTGAATCGCCATCTCGGCCAGCACACCGACGCCCAGACCAGCCCGTACATAGGTCTTGATCAGGTCGGCATCACCCGCAGTCATCGCAATCTGCGGTGACAGTCCCACCGCCTCGAAGGCGCGGCGCAGCGAGGATTCGGATTTCAGGGACGACTCGTAACTGACCAGCGGCAGTTTCGCGAGGTCGCCCAGCGTGGGCGGGGTTCCACTGGCGGCCAGCGGATGACCTTTTGGCGCGATGACCACCCGCTGCCAGCGGTAGGCCGGCAGCGCAATGCCCGAAGCGGGTGGTGCCCCGGCGCTGCTGATGATTGCCATGTCGACCTGGCCAGCCTCAAGCTGCGTCAGCACCTCGGCATCCCGGGTCGGCTGCAGGTGAACGCTGACTCCGGGGTAGCTGCTGTTGAGCGCAGCAATGGCTGCGGGCAGGGCGAAGCGAGCCTGGGTATGCGTCGTGACAATGCGCAGCTCACCGTGGGCTTCGTGGCGAAGATTGGCGGCTATCGAACGAATGTTCGCTGCTTCGGCGAGGATGATCCTCGCCCGCTCAAGCACCTGCCCGCCGGCATGAGTCACCGTATCTAGGCTCTTGCCCTTGCGCACGAATAGCTGAAAACCGAGCTCGTCCTCAAGCTGCCTGAGTTGCTTGCTCAGTCCCGGTTGGGTCGCATGCACGCGCTCCGCCGCCAGTGTGATGTTGAGGCCGGAGTCGGCGATGGCGATGAGGTAACGCAACTGGGTAAGCGTCATGCTGAATTTTCCGTGTGCGGTCGTGGTCGGTCGATTGATGCGCGATCGAGGGTCGGATACATCGCATGGCGTCGCCTGGCATGGAACCTGAAAATTTTTTCCGGCCCATTCTGGAAGCCCGTACGGGACGGCGAAGTGATTGATGATCATTCATCATGATTGGACGTCTATACGTCCATTCCATTGATATGTCAAATATTTCATGACTTTAGCCGTGCTCATGCCGGTGCGGCATAAGTGGAATGCCATAAATCATTTGTCCGTCGAACGTGCAGTTCGTAACGTGGCGTGGAATTAGCATAGAAAGCAGGCGCCTGCCATGAAGTTGTATCCGCTGTTTGCCGATCTGTCCCACCGTGCCGTGCTGGTTGTGGGCGGTGGCGCCGTGGCAGAACGCAAGGTGGCAGCCCTGCTCGGGGCGTTGGCGCAGGTGACCGTGAATGCGCCCGAACTGACGCCGAAATTGCAGCGCTGGGCAACTGAAGGATGCATTGTCCACCGCAAGGAAGCGTTTCAGAGCGCATGGCTCGATCGGGTGTGGCTGGTGGTGGCGGCCACCTCGGATGGGGACTTGAACAAGCGGGTGGCCAGTCTGGGCGAGATGCGGCGGATTTTCGTCAACGTCGTGGATGACGCGGCCTTGTCCAGCTTCCACGTGCCGGCCGTGATCGATCGTTCACCGCTGACCATCGCCATATCCAGCGGCGGTGATGCGCCGATGCTCGCGCGCCTTCTTCGTGAAAGGCTGGAGACACTGCTGGATCATTCACTGGGTGCACTGGCGACACTGGCGGCAAAGCTGCGCCGCCGCATTCGTGTGCGCTTCCCCGATATGGCGGCAAGGCGCAGCTTTTACGAACAGCTGTTTTCGGGGCCGGTAGCGGCGCAGCTTCGGCAGGGGCGTCCCGACGCCGCGCTTGCGGCTGCCGAACGGGCGCTGGCCGGTGCATCCACCAGCGTCGCCGGATCGGTGGTGCTGGTGGGTGCCGGGCCCGGCGATCCCGGGCTGCTGACGTTGCGGGCGCTGCGCGCATTGAACGAAGCGGACGTTATTCTCCACGACCGGCTGGTCGGTGAGGGTGTGCTCGATCTGGCCCGCCGCGACGCGGACCGGATCGAAGTCGGCAAGCAGGCCGGGAATCACCACACCACCCAGGAAGGTATCCATGCGTTGCTGCTGGAGCACGCGCGCGCCGGCAAGCGGGTGGTGCGCTTGAAGGGCGGGGACCCGTTCGTGTTTGGTCGCGGTGGCGAGGAGCTGGAATTCCTGCGTGAACACGACATTCCTTATGAAGTGGTCCCAGGTATCACGGCCGCCGTCGCCTGCGCGGCCTACGCCGGCGTGCCTCTTACCCATCGCGATCACGCGCAATCCGTGCGTTTCGTCACCGCCCATTGCCAGTCCTCGCGGGACACCCTGGACTGGGCAGCATTGGCGCAGGAGCGACAGACGCTGGCGGTCTACATGGGCGTCGCCGAACTCGGCACGTTGCAGGCGCGGCTGATCGAACACGGTCGGGCGCCCTCGACACCGTTCGCGTTAATCGAGAACGGGTCGCGGCCCGAACAGCGGGTGGTCACCGGTACGCTGGGCAATCTGTACGAGCGCGCAACGGCTCATGCGGTACGGTCGCCAGCGTTGCTGGTGCTTGGTGAAGTGGCTTCGCTGGCGTGCTCGCTGGCCTGGTTCGGGCAAGCTCCGCTGGGTGCCTCGGTGCGCGATATTCGCTCCGGTTCCGCCGCGCGGCAACGTGGAATGGCGGGCACGGAGACGGCCAACGATGTGCTGGCAGCCATACATGGCAGCTGACGCAATCGTAACGATTTCAGGTACATCATCTAAAACCCTTTTTTGTCATCCGATCGGCTGGAGAAACCCATGATCTACAACAGCATTCTCGACACCATCGGCAACACGCCGGTGGTCAAGCTTCATCGGCTGGCGCCGAAGCACGTCGATGTCTATGTGAAGGTGGAAGCATTCAATCCGGCCGGTTCGGTCAAGGACCGTCTGGCACTGGCCATCATTCTCGATGCGGAACAGAGCGGCACCCTGAAGCCGGGGCAGACCGTGATCGAGGCCACCTCGGGCAACACCGGCGTGGCGCTGGCGGCGGTTTGTGCGGCCCGCGGTTATCCGTTCGTGGCGGTAATGAGCGAGACGTTCTCCATTGAGCGACGCAAGTTGATCCGCGCTTACGGCGGCAAGGTATTGCTCACGGCCGCAGCCGAGCGCGGCACGGGCATGGTCAAGCGGGCGAAAGAGCTTGCCGAAAAGCACGGGTGGTTTTGGGCCAGTCAGTTTACCAACCCGGCCAACCCCGCCTACCACCGCCAGACCACCGGGCCGGAAATCCTGCGGGA
This sequence comes from Rhodanobacter sp., assembly GCA_040006415.1. GTDB lineage: Bacteria > Pseudomonadota > Gammaproteobacteria > Xanthomonadales > Rhodanobacteraceae > Rhodanobacter. The sequence continues at coordinate 4,531 of JBDTXA010000117.1, read as the reverse complement.
CTTTGCTGGCCGCCGGCTCGATTACTTCGTCAGCGGCTGGGGCACCGGTGGCACTATCACCGGTGTGGGCGAGGTACTCAAGGTCGCCCGTCCGGAAGTGAAGATCATCGCCACCGAGCCTGCGGGTGCCGCGTTGCTGGCGGGAAAAGAATGGGCGCCGCACAAGATCCAGGGCTGGAATCCGGATTTTCTGCCAGAGGTGCTCAATCGCGATATCGCCGATCAGATCGTGTTGATTGATGACGTGCTGGCGCGCGACACCTCACGCGATCTGGCGAAGAAGGAAGGTATTTTCGTCGGCATTTCCGCAGGCGCCACGCTGGCCGCCGCGCTGGAAGTGGCCAAGAATGCACCAGAGGGTTCCGTGCTGCTGGCGATGCTTCCCGACACCGGTGAGCGCTATCTGTCGACCTTCCTGATGGAAGGCGTCAACGAGGGTTCCGACGATATCAAGTGATTAGTCCGCGTTTTCCCCCAAGCAGACATCGGGGGAGAACGCTTCTCGCGGGGAGCGGACTTGCCCAATCTCAGATGTCTTTTGCCAGCTTATAGGCAAGACCGATATAGCCGCCCGGCGTGAGCTCCATCAGACGCTGCTTCGCCTCGGCCGGGAGGTCAAGCTTGCTGACGAAGTCGCGCATGGAATCCCGCGTAATCCCATGACCACGGGTCAGCGCTTTCAGCTGCTCATAGGGTTCGGGCAGGCCGTAACGGCGCATCACGGTCTGCACGGCTTCGGCCAGCACTTCCCAGCTGCCGTCGAGGTCCGCGGCGATACGCTCGGCGTTGACTTTGAGCTTGCTTAAGCCTTTTTGCAGTGATTCCGTGGCGACCAGGCCATGTCCGAACGCGGTGCCGAGCGCACGCAGCACGGTGGAATCGGTGAGATCGCGCTGCCAGCGGCTGATCGGCAGCTTTTCCGCGAAATGGCCGAGCAACGCGTTGGCGATGCCGAGGTTGCCTTCGGCATTTTCGAAGTCGATCGGGTTGACCTTGTGCGGCATGGTCGAGGATCCCACTTCGCCGGCTTTCAGGGTCTGCTTGAAGTAGCCGAGTGAGACATAACCCCAGATATCGCGCGCCAGATCGATCAGGATGATGTTGCCGCGTCGCACGGCATCGCAGTATTCGGCAATGCCATCATGCGGCTCGATCTGCGTGGTGTAGGCGTTGTAGTCCAAGCCCAGGCTCTCCACGAAGTGCCTGGAAAACGCCTGCCAATCGACTTCCGGGTAGGTGATGGCGTGGGCATTGTAATTGCCGACGGCACCATTGATCTTGCCAGAGATTTCAATCGCTACGAGCTGGCGGCGCTGACGCTCCAGTCGTGCGACGACGTTGGCGATCTCCTTGCCCAGGGTGCTGGGCGAGGCGGTCTGGCCGTGAGTGCGCGACAGCAGCGGCAGCCCTGCATGGACATGTGCCAGCTCGCGCAGGTTTGCGATCACGGCATCCAGTTGTGGCAGCAGCACCGTTTTCCGCGCATCGCGCAGCATCAGCGCGTAGGACAGGTTGTTGATGTCTTCGCTGGTGCACGCGAAGTGCACGAACTCCTTCGCCTGCGCCAGACTGGCGTCGGCCCCGATCTTTTCCTTGATGAAATATTCGACCGCCTTCACGTCGTGATTGGTGGTTGCCTCGATCGCCTTGATCCGCGCGCCATCCTCGATACTGAATTTCTGTGCGATCGCCTTCAGCGTCTCAATCTGCGTAACGCCAAAGGCTGGCAATTCGACGATGCCCGGATCGGCAGCGAGGGCCAGCAACCACTCGATCTCCACCTGCACGCGCCGGTGCATCAGGCCGAACTCGCTGAAGATCGGGCGCAGCGCCTCCACCTTGCTGGCGTAGCGGCCGTCCAGCGGGGACAGGGCAGTCAGGGCATGAGAGGACATCAAGGGGTTTCCGGTAAGCCAGTGAAACGCGCATTCTACAGCGTGTGCCACCTCAGCCGATGGCGGAAGGCGGGCCACGACTTGATTTGTCGGTCGTCATTCCCATGCTGATGGGGGAGGCGCCTGCCGCCACTTTCCCGATTCAGAAGGACTGCGCATGACCACGTTTCGTACCGAACACGACAGCATGGGTGAATTGCAGGTGCCGATTGACGCGCTTTACGGCGCGCAGACTCAGCGCGCGATCGACAATTTCCCGATCTCGGGGCTGCATTTGCCGCGCCCGTTCATCCGCGCACTCGGCTTGATCAAGGCCGCCGCCGCCGACGTCAATCTGGGCATGGGTCATCTGAAGAAGAATCAGGCGGCGGCAATCCGCAAGGCGGCAATGGCGGTAGCCGAAGGCGAGCATGATGCACAGTTCCCGATCGACATCTTCCAGACCGGCTCGGGCACCAGCACCAACATGAACGCGAACGAGGTCATCGCCCATCTGGCGGTGAAGGCGGGTGCGAAGGTGCATCCCAACGATCACGTCAATTACGGGCAGAGTTCGAACGACGTGATTCCCACCGCCATCCACGTCAGCGCCACATTGACCGCCAGCGAACAACTGCTGCCGGCATTGAAGCATTTGAAAAAGATCATCGACAGACGCGCACGCGAACTGAAAAACACGCCCAAGACGGGTCGCACCCATCTGATGGATGCGATGCCGATCACCTTCGGGCAGGAGCTGTCGGGTTGGTCGGCGCAGGTCGGCTCGGCGATGGAACGGATCGACGATGCGCTGAAGCGCATGCGCCGTCTGCCGCAGGGTGGGACGGCGGTCGGCACGGGAGTCAACGCGGATCCAAAATTCGGTCCGGCGATGGCAGCGCAGCTAAACAAGCTCACCGGAATGAAATTTGTTTCGGCAGAAAACTATTTCGAGGGCATGGCATCGCAAGACGCGGCAGTAGAACTTTCGGGGCAGTTGAAGACTCTAGCCGTGGCTTTGATGAAGATCGCCAACGACCTGCGCTGGATGAACTCCGGTCCGCTGGCCGGTTTGGGCGAAATTGAACTGCCGGCGTTGCAGCCCGGTTCGTCGATCATGCCGGGCAAGGTCAACCCGGTGATCCCCGAAGCCACCGCGATGGTCGCCGCGCAAGTGATCGGCAACGACGCCTCGATCACCGTGGCCGGTCAATCCGGCAACTTTCAGCTGAATGTCATGCTGCCGCTCATCGCCTACAACCTGCTGCAGTCGATCGGCATTCTCGCCAATGCCTCGCGGCTGCTCGCCGATCAGGCGATCGCCGGTTTCAAGGTCAACAAGGCACGCGTCGAGGAGGCGCTGGCGATGAACCCCATCCTGGTCACCGCGCTGAATCCCGTGATTGGGTACGAGAAAGGTGCAGCCACAGCGAAGCAAGCTTACAAAGAGAAGCGTCCAATCCTGGATGTGGCGTTGGAAACCTCTGGACTGTCAAAGGCCGAGCTAAAGAATTTGCTTGATCCGTTGACGCTTACCAAGGGTGGTGTGCACGGGAAATAGCGGGTTCGTCTGTAGGAGCCCACCCTGTGGGCGATGCTTCTCGAACGGCAAAAAAGAGCATCGACCGCAGGATGGACTTCTACACGTTTTCTTCTGGGCCGCGGGTCAAGTGGTGACGTGCTTCGGCCAATGCCACGCGTACCAGACCGCCAACAGTTGCAGGACCACTTCGATGATGCTGAGAAAAATGTAGAACGCCCATGAGCCCGGGATGGTCATCAGAACGATGGCGGTCAACGACACGCCGACCAACAGGTTCAACCAGCGAGTCAGCCTGGAGGGTAGCGCCAGTGACAGAAAAATCATCACAGCAGGCACGGCGATCAGCATGGCGACGTCAAGCAGCGAACTCTGACTGGTCGGGCCCAACAGGCCTTCACCGCCGAGCATTCCCTTTATCTCTCCAGTTCGGTAAAGCCCGATGAAATCTCCGTAGATGTAGCAAGACATCACCGATGCCCACAAGCCCGAGAGCTTGTACCTGACCGGCACTTTGGTGTCCTCCAAAGCAACTTTCTTCATCATCACGTTTAAAACCTCCCGGGTAATCCGCGCGCACGGCGTGTGGTTCAAGTGTTTTGCCCCACGGCGTGTGCAGCTTTTGCCGCGCGTGGCCTACAAGGAAAAGCAACCAATCACGGATGTTGCGTTGGAGACCTCGGGACTGTTCAAGTACGAACTGAAGAAACAAGTTGATCCGATGGTTCTGATCAAGGGCGGCATCCAGGGAAATTGAGATTACGGGTGCAGGAGCGCACTTGTGCAGGATGCTTTTTTTTGGCTCGACGAAGAGCTCGCGCACAGGGTGCGCTCCTACAGGTACGGCGCTGCTCGCTTCCCTGCGGGCATGGAGTGTTCGGCGACACTTCGCGCCTCCCGACACGTGTGCCGAGGTTCAAAGAAACCAGGAATAGCCTTTTTTCGCAATAGGCAACTCAAGCACGTGATTTGCTCGCACGATTTCAAATTTTGCGATGTTGTTGCTAGATTTTTTCAAAGCAGCAATGAAGTCATTGGTGCCTTGTATCGTGGTGCGATTTACTGGCTCTGTCGCGATTCGTGTGGATTTCTTTCATTTAGCCGTCTGAACGGCTGA
>JBDTXA010000116.1:0-11589 GCA_040006415.1 Rhodanobacter sp. | reverse complement strand
AGTCAGCGCCTCCAACAGGTCGGGGTCCTGGTGACCCAAGGCGTTGACCGCAATACCGGCGCCGAAGTCCACGTAGTCGCGCCCTGCGGCATCCCAGACCTTTGCACCCTTGCCGTGATCAAGAATCATCTCCCGAGGCTTGTAGACCGGCAGCCAATAGCGCTTGCCGAGGTCGGTCAGGGCGGTGGAATCGTCGTGCATGGTCGCTCTCTGGACGCTGGGTGTGATGCTTCGCTCTCTGAAACTTCAGGCAACGCCGAAAAAGTCTCCCATAGAAGAGAATACAGTGCGGCACTGATAGTCGAGCGCGATGGTGACGGTAAAACAGCACACATCGACGATGGTAGCGGACCAAGGCGGGGGCTTCGAACAACACCACCGATTAACAGGGCGACGCGTTCCTGTGAACAATGGAGCAGCTCACCCCATAGTCGGCGTTGTATAGCGCGATCAAACCACGCCGCAAAAAAAACAGGCTGAGAAAGTAAGCCGGCCGCATTGGAGCGGATGCCGCATTTAGTTTATGCAGCACCGGTTCAACCCGGCCGATGAAGCATTTGAAGAGCATGGCCTGGTGAAGACCACTGAAGCTCAAGGCGCAGAAATCAGAAAAGTTGCGGACAGTAAACGGCGATCTGGAACGTCCAATCAGATGAGAAACCGACTATCTGGAAAGGTTGATTACTGCGACGGTTTATTCAGCGTTGCCTTAACGCTGTAGCAGACCGGACTGGAAACCGACGGCGACAGCGTGGCAACGGTTGCGGGCACCAAGTTTCTCAAACACGTTACCCATGTGAAAGCGGACTGTCGATGCGGAGATCGCCATGGTATCGGCAATCTGGGTATCGCTGTGGCCACTGGCGAGACATTCGAGGATGGCAACTTCGCGCTCACTCAGGTTCTGGAATACCGGCTCTGGAAGTAGCACCCGCATCAATGCCTGGTGCAGCATCGGGCGCAGCGCGCGCAGTACCATCGGCGCGCGTTGATCACATCGACCCGGTGCGGTGATCATCGAGCACAGGGCAACGCGGCTGTTGAACACGACACCGCTGGCGAATCCGTAACCAATGCGACCATAGTCATGGGCCGCTTCCAGAAAACGATCCAGCGTGGGTTCGTTGACGCCTCGCCTGGCGACGACATGGTTGTTATCCGCCGCCCCCGACCTGCTCACGAAGCGTTGACCGTTGAGGATGGCGCGTACGATCGGGTCGACCAGAACAAACTGCTCGCGCAAGTACAGGTCCATCCATTCAGGGTCATATCCGGACTGGATCACAAAAGCGGCCGGCAGCCTCTGGATGGTCCCGGCCGCCACCACAATTTCACTCAGATCGAGCCACGCGCGAAGGTTGCCAAGGCAAGACACCAGACCGTCACGGCTGGTCAGTGACCCCAAATCGTCCGCATGCGCAAACACTTGCATGCGATCACTGGTACATAATTCATTGGTTACTTCGTTGACCATCAGAGACTGAGTCATGAAGTTTTCGTTCTTGGCATGCGGTACACGCCCCCATGAGTTGGAATGCGTCGATTACTCTTTCACGCTATCACAACCGGGCCAACTGAACTCGGCATTGGACTACTCGGGCACGTCACCATCCGACTCCGCGAAATCCGCGCGTTTGAGTCGGTACGCGTGAAGCAACCAGGCCATGACAGGCAGAAACAGCAACATCAGTAGCGCCGGGTAGACCGCGAGCGCATAGCGGGTCGCTGCGCTCTGAACGGAGATGTTGCTTTGGTAGCCAATAAAGCCCAGCAGGGCGCCGCTGGCGGCGATGCTCAGGCTGCCCCCGAGCTTGTAGGCAAAAATGTACAGCCCGGTGTAGGTTCCGGTCAGATTGGTGCCGCTTACGCGTTCGCGCGCGTGGGCACAATCGCTGACCATGGCATAAGGCAGAGACCAGAAAGCCGCATTGCCCAGGCCGGCCAGTATTTGAAACGGCAGCAGGGTGGCAACCAGATGCGCGGATGGCTCGAGCGGAAACCAGTGCCAGGCCACGTGAGTCAGCGGCGCGCCAACCAATCCGATGGCGGCCAGGACAATGGCCGCGTACAAGGCGGGTTTTTTGTCGAAGCGCTTGCTTACCTTGATCCATATCGGTTGCGCCACGAGGGCCGAGACCAGGAAGGCCACGCCCAGAATGGCGATTTGTGGGCCAGACAAACCGTAGGTGAAGGTGTTGATGTGAAAACCCAGTGCTACGGTGAGTTGCACGCCCATTTCGGTCACCAGGATCATCAATACCAAGGCACGCAGGTTGCGGTCTCGCAGGACGCTCCGTATCGCATGCCAGTCCAGGCGAGAGATATCACGATGCGCGCGCAGCCGAGGTATGAAACGCCAGGTGCTGCTCACCGTAATCAGCGTCACCACCAGCACCACAAGGGCGCAGGCCCAACCCATGGGTGCGTAGACAGCAGGGTTGAGTTGGCCCTGCGGAAAAGCGGCGGTGGGCCGAAAAAACCAGGCACTGCTGCCGATCAGCGCGAGCGCCATCCCGAGCACCTGAAACGTAGCCCGATAGCCTTGCGCAACCGTACGCGCATCGTACGTAGTGACCAGATCGCCACCCATCGCGGTGTGCGGTATCACGAACGTGCTGATGGCCGTTTTCAGGCCTAGAAGGGCCACGGCCAGCCAGGTTGTCTTGACCCACAGATCCAGCCCTTGCGGGATCGACCACAGCAGCACGGTCAGGGCAGCCACGGCGACTCCGCCAATAATCAAAAATGGATGACGACGGCCCAGGCGCTGCGAGCGCGTGTGATCGGACATCCAACCCAGTGGCAGATCGATCAGCGCATCCCACAGCGTCGAGGCCGCCATCACCAGGCCAGCGACGCTGGGTGGAACGCGCAAGATAGCGGTCGCGTAGAACAGAAACGAAGCGCTGACCAGATAGTAGGCCGCCAGCACCATGCTGCCACTGCCGTAGCCAGCCAGCTGCCATGGCCGCAGCGCCGGCGCGTTGATCGGATTCATCTTGTCTGTTTGCGCGAGCGTCATGGTGTGTGGCCGTTACATCGAAAAGTGTCCACCGTGGCTCAAAACCGGTAGCGGACGTCGACGCCGTAAGTGCGCAGGTCCGGTGCATTGACCAGTCCCTGAAACAGCTGCAGTCCCGGCCGCTGCCGTGAGGCGAACTGGAAGGTCGTTCCTGGATCCCCGGTAAATACTGCGCCGGGCGCGTCTTTGTTGTTGAACAGATTATCGACCCACAGCGAAACACGCAGCTGCCCTGTATCGAAGCTGGTGTTGAGGTTGAACAACGCCGCGGATGGGATGGTTGCCGTACCGGTCTGAATTGCCGCCATCGACGACCGGTAGTGGCTGTCCAGTCGAGTGGTCCATGTCCAGCCGTTGCCCAGCCGCTGCGTGTTGATTACGCTCGCGTTGGCCGTGTAGCGCGGCGCGTACTGCAGCCGCACGCCCGCCAAGTTGGGGTTGCCACCGACGATGGCGATGATCGGAAACACGTACTCATCGTACTTGGCATCGTTGTAGGTGCCGCCCAACTTGAACGACCAGCTTCGGCTGGCGTCGTACTGAAGGTTGGCTTCGACGCCTTTGGAGGTGGTTCGACCGGCATTGGTGTTCAGCAGCGCACCCATCGAGCCGACGGTGCGAACGATCTGATCCCGCCAGTTGATACGGTACACGTCCATATCGAGCAACATGCGGCCATCGAGCAGACCGAACTTCGCGCCAAGCTCGTAATTCGTGCTGCGCTCGGCATTGTAGGAGCGCTCGTCCGGCGCAATCGCGCCATTGGCCGTGAAGGTGTTGAATCCACCGACCTTGATGGCCTTGACGGCACTCGCATAGAAAGTGCTGTTGCGCGATGGCTTGTAGGTCAGGTAAAGGCCTGGCGTGAACGGGGTGAATGTGCGTGACGCGCCAAACAAGGTGGTCGAACCGACGGGATTGCCGGCGCCAGGCAAGCTGGTGGTGGCGGTATCGACTGCCTTGGTTTCCCGGGTGTAGCGCATCGCCAGGCCCAGATCCCACTTGGAGGTCATGTGCCAGGTTGCCGTGCCGTACAGCGCGGCGCTGCGCGTGCGCTCGCGATTGTCACTGCTCAGGCCACCCAAGGGTGCCGCCGGTCCCAGGTACTGGCTTTGGTCAACGTGGTCGTCGCTGAGGTGGTAGTAGTACAGGCCAAGAAGCCAGTCGAAGTGTTCGTCTTCTGGCGACACCAGACGGAGGTCCTGGCTGAGCGAATTCTGCGGCCCACGCGTTCCCGCCATGGCGATCGGCGCGGCCGTGTAGTCCGCGTCATACTCGTAGTCGAGCTTGAGATGGTTGTAAGAAGTGACCGAGGTCAAGGTGGCCCAATCCATGCTGTAGTTCACCGTCAACGAGGACAGCACGCTGTCGCGGTCGAAATGTCCGGGAGTGACGGCAAACCCGCTCGTCAACGATGGCAGATCGCCGTAATACTGCTGTTTATCATTGAATCTCGGCGAGAACCCGCCGTTGTTCGAGACAAACTGCTGGGCAAAGTCGCGCCGTCGCATGCCGTCATAAATCACATTGAACTGCCCATTCAAGCGGTCCGTGGGCGCGCCGTCCAGGGTCAGAAAGGCGCTACGGGAGCTGGTCTTGTCGAGTTTTTTCCCGCTAAGTTCATTGCGGTAAAAGCCGCCGAAGTCCTTGCGGGCTGCACCGACTCGGTAGTGGTAGGTCGAGCCGTCGGAAAATGGGCCGGAAGCGACCGCCTGGGCGTTACGGCGACCGTAATTGCCGACCCCGACGCCGATCGAGCCCTCTTGCTTGTTGCTGGGCGTTTTGGTGATGAAATTCACCGCGCCGGCAAAGCTGTTGCGCCCGAACAGGGCGTATTGCGGTCCCTTCGCCACTTCGACGCGCGCAATATTGTCAGCCAACATGAAGTCCAGCGCACTGCGCGAAGGAATGTATACGCCGTCAACGAAGAAGCTGACGTTGGGCTCGCCTATGGTGGTGGACAATCCGCGGATGACCACATTCGATGCCGCCGGACCGGCGACCGGAATCATGGTAATGCCCGGGACCAGCATGGGCAGGTCAGCCGCGCTGGTCAGCCCCGCCGACTCGATGTCCTGAGCCGTCACTACGCTGATGGCAATGGGCACATCCTGCATCAGCTCGACGCGTTTGGTGGAAGTGACCGTGATGGCCGCCAGATTCGTCGGTTGTTCGGTGTCGGTCTGCGCCGGCGCCTTCTGACCTTTGGCGAGCGGCCTGTTCCCGGCTTCGGAAGTCTGGGCGTCCGCTGTCCCGCCCTGCTGCGCATAAGCAGGCAGGAGCGCAAGAGCAGCAACGATGGCAAAAGTCAGGCTATTTTTCTTGATGTCCATGCACCCCTCCGCAAAGTTTCACTGCGAGCATACCGAGGTGAATCAGGCGACATAACTGTCAAAAATGACAGGTACACGGAAGCTGAACTTGTCGATAGCATCGAGGCAGGCCAAGGAGATCCGACATGCCCCAGACCCAGTTTCTGCCACAGCCGCGCGTGTCCTACGTCACGTTTCCCAGTGCGTCGCAGGAGCACCCTTTGACCATCGCCGGACAGATGCGTGTTCCCACACGGGACGGCAACATTCCGGCCGTGGTGGTCGTGCACGGCACCAGCGGCGTGGACAGTCGCGGTAGCTATCATGCCCAGGCGCTTAACGCGGCGGGTATCGCCACGCTGGAACTGGACATGTGGTCGCCACGCGGACTAAACGGAGGTATTGGACCGAGCGGGCGCCCGGAGGGCGTCCCTGAAACCCTGCCCGATGCCTTTGGCGCGCTTTTATATCTCGCCTCGCATCCAGGGATCGATTCCCAACGCATTGGTATTACCGGGTTTTCCTGGGGTGGGATCGTGTCGATGCTGACGGCGACGCGGCCGTACAGCGACTTGTACATGGGCGCCAATCCGCTGCGCTTTGCCGCACACGCGCCGTTCTACCCGGTGTGCTGGGGCTATAACAAGATTCCTGGCTACGAATTTGCCGAGCTCACCGGTGCTCCGGTATTCATTCAGAGTGGAGAGTGCGACGCCTATGACGATCCCGGTACCTGCACGCAGTTGGTGAACAGCCTGCCCGAGCAGGCGCGACGCCAGGTCACGGTCACGATGTATCCCGAGGCAACGCACGCCTTTGATCGACTGGAGCCGGCACAAACGGTGAATGACCCCTTCTCTCATCTTGGGCGAGGCGGCGAGGTGCTATTTGAAGCCAACCTGGATGCCGCGGAAAAATCGCGCCAGGCTTCGGTTAATTTCTTTGAGCGTGTGTTCGTATCCGCCGGGCAGAGGAGCAACTGATCACGCCGCTACAGCGTGCGTGGCGAGGAACTGCCGCGCTGCAAAGTTTCTACCGCGGTGACGAGTAACGCTGGTATCCACGCTAGCTCCAAGGGGCCGCTTTTGCGAAGGAAGGCCTGCGGGTTCACAAGCGGGCCAATTACTACGTCTCTTTTCACCTAACCATCGAAGTTCCAGGCACCGTCAGCCTGGCGCCGACGTGCGATACCGTTTCGATGTCAGCGGAATCCTCCTCAGTCGCGGCGCCGTTCGTCGCAGTCCGTTGCTGCAGTTGCAGACTTACCACCCTCTTGCCGGGTCTATGAAGCCGGGCGCAGGGCGATCGCCGTGCTACAGACATCGGATTGGGCGTGCTGGCCGCGTGGCATGTTCCATCTCAAAACGCGGGCTGCCTTGATCGACACGGCAGGGCATGTGCGGTCTTACCCCCGCGCGCATCGATCACACGCGCGCCGGCTCGGTGATTGCCGTCGCCGTCATTCAACCACCACCGCAGGAATGCCCATGGCAAAGATAGAAGCAAAACTGCTGGCACTTGGGCTCACGCTGCCACCGCCACCCCAGCCTCCACCGGGGGTTGTCCTGCCCTTCCGGTTCGTGAGGATCCTCGGCAATCGGGCATTGATTTCTGGCCACGGGCCCCAGAACCCGGATGGCTCTTTTGCGGAACCCCTCGGCAAGCTTGGGCGCGATGTCTCGCTCGAACAGGGCTACATGGCCGCCCGGCTTGTCGCGCTCTCCATGCTCGGCAGCCTCAAGCGTGCGCTTGGCGACCTTGATCGTATCGCGGCCTGGTCGCGCGTATTTGGCATGGTTAATTCGGCGCCGGGGTTTAACCAGCAGCCCAACGTCATCAATGGATTCTCTGACCTCATCCTCGAGCTCTACGGCGATGACATCGGTGCCCATAGCCGCAGCGCCGTGGGCCTTGCTGAGCTTCCTTTCAACATCCCCGTGGAGATTGAAGCTGAAGTCGAGCTTATCTAAAGATCACTATTTGCCCGAAAGTTTAAGGTTAGCCCCATGGTGTCACCTCCTTCTGTTTCGCTTAAGCCGCCATTCTCGGGGATGACCTTCTGCAGACTCGCGCATGCGCTTCTCGTCCAGATTAAGAGTTCTGTTAGTTGCGAAACACGACCTTGGCAAGCGGAATTTCAATCCAGGAAGAGGTCCGGCAGCAGGGTCGCTCCTGGTTGCATCGCGTAGACCTCGAAATCGCTGACGCCCGCTTCTCGCAAGATCTCTTCATCGATGGCGAAATGGCCGGTGTAGTCACGTGACGGGCGGGTCAGTATGGCGTGTGCGGCATCGGCGACGATCTCGGGCTTGCGGCAGTGTTCGACCTTGACGCCGTCGATCATGGCGATCGCCGCGGTAGCGATGACCGTGCGCGGCCACAGTGCATTGACCGCGATCCCCGCGGCCGCGAACTCCGCGCTCATGCCCAGCACGCACAGGCTCATGCCGTATTTAGCGATGGTGTAGGCGGTATGCGGGGCGAACCACTTGGGATCGAGATTCGGCGGCGGCGACAACATCAGTACGTGTGGATTGGCCGCCTTTTGCAGGTACGGCAGACAGCTCTGGGTCACCAGGAACGTGCCGCGGGTATTGACCTGATGCATCAGATCAAAACGCTTCATGGGTGTATCGGCAGTGCCGGCCAGCCAGATCGCGCTGGCATTATTCACCACGATGTCGATGCTGCCGAAATGCTCGGCAGCCTGGGCGGCGGCCGCTTGCACCTGATCCTCCTCGCGGATATCCACCTGCAACGCCAGCGCCTTGCCTCCGGCAGCCTCTATTTCGGCCGCCGCGCTATGGATAGTGCCCGGCAGTTTGGGGTTGGATACAGCACTTTTGGCAGCGATGACGATGTTGGCGCCGTCACGCGCAGCGCGCAGTGCAATCGCCAAGCCAATGCCGCGCGATGCGCCAGTGACAAACAGGGTTTTGCCGGCAAGACTGGTCATGCGCATGGGCTCCGCTGATCTCGATAAAGGGTCGGTTCCAGAGCTTCCTCTCGCTTTAGGGCTTCTGGAAGCGAGGCAGGATATCGCGCAACTCCGACAAGCGCTGCATCGGGTCGGTCAGCTCCAGCATGCGCTGCTGCTCGCTGCTTTCCAGTGGCAACAGTTCGGCCAGACGAAAGCCCAGCCAGCTGGCATCGTCATAGGCAGTGCGTGGAGCATCGCGCCAGTGCGGCGCCATGGTTTCGACCAGGCGCTCGAGGATGCTTTGCAGTAACGCAAATTCCACCGGCACCGTTTGCTCTTGTTCGCCCGGCCAAATTTCCACGTCGCCACGCAGCAAGCCATCGGAACGTACCCGACTGCGCGCCACGCGAAAGCGCTTGCCACCCTCGGCCACGATGCCGAGTAGCCCGTCCTCGCCCGTGTGGAAATCATTGATTCGCGCCATCGTGCCGACCGCCGCCGGGGCCGCGGGCGCTCCCGTCTCCTCGCCATCGAGAATCAGACACACGCCGAAACCGGTGCCGTACCGCGTGCATTCGCGCACAAGGTCCAGGTAGCGTGGCTCGAAAATGCGCAAATGCAGCTGACCGCCGGGAAACAGCACCGTCGAAAGCGGAAACAGAGGCATCTCGATGAGTGGCGATGGATGGGCCATGGCTCAGTGTAGCCAGTGAGGTGGCAGCGGGTCAGCGGCAAGGATCACGATTATCAGGGCTCAAGCCTGGCGCAGGCGTTCGATGAAGCGCCGCGGCGCCGCGTCGAAGCCACCATTGGACATGAAGATCACTTGATCACCCGCCCGTACCTTGCTGGCCAGTGAGTCGACCAGTGCTTCCACGCTGGCTGCCGCGCTGCCGCGACCATCCAGCGCATCGATTACCCGCCCTGCGTCCCATGGCAGGTCCGGCCGCTGCAGAAAAACCACGGCGTCGGCGTCCGCAAGCGAGGGTGCCAGCGCGTCGGCATGCGCGCCCTGGCGCATGGAATTGGAGCGAGGCTCCAGCGCCACCAGGATGCGGCCTTCACCGACCCGGGCGCGCAGTCCGGCCAGGGTCGTTGCGATCGCGGTGGGGTGATGGGCGAAATCGTCGTATACGCGGATGCCGTTTACGTCGCCGACCAGTTCCATCCGCCGCTTCACGCTTTCGAAGCTGGCGAACGCAGGCAACAAGGCCTTGGGATCCGCGCCAGCGGCAGCGGCGGCGGCCAGCGCGGCCAGCGCGTTCATTACGCTGTGATTGCCCAGCAGCGACCAGCGCACCTCGCCGATCAACTCGCGCCCGCGCCACACGGTAAATACGGACCCGTCCGCCTCCACCAACGTCGCCTGCCAGTCACCACAACCGATGCCAAAGGTTTCGACCGGCGTCCAGCAACCCATCGCCAGCACTTCAGCCAACCGCTGATCCTCGGCGTTGACGATCAATCGGCCATTGCCCGGCACGGTACGCACCAGATGGTGGAACTGGCGCTGGATAGCAGCCACGTCGGGAAAGATGTCGGCGTGGTCGTATTCGAGATTGTTGAGGATGGCGACGCGCGGCCGGTAGTGCACGAACTTGCTGCGCTTGTCGAAGAAGGCGGTGTCGTATTCGTCGGCCTCGATGACAAACGGCGAAAAGGAGTCAGCGTCATTTTTTGATCGGGGCATCTCCGGATCGGGTGCACTCCGGGAAAAATGACTCTGACCCCTTTTCCCCAACCTCGCCGACACTCCGAAATTTCCCGGCACCCCGCCAATCAGAAATCCCGGAGAAAAGCCGGTGCTTTCCAGCAGGTGCGCCAGCAGACTGGTCGTCGTCGTCTTGCCGTGGGTGCCGGCCACCGCCAGCACGTCGCGGTCGGCCAGCAACGTCTCGCCCAGCCACTGGGGGCCGGAAATGTAGCGCAGGCGTTGATCAAGCATGTATTCAACCGCCGGATTGCCACGCGTCATGGCGTTGCCTACCACGACCACGTCAGGGGCGGGCTGCAGATGTTCGGCCGCATAGCCGCTCATCAGGCGGATGCCGAGCGCTTCAAGTTGATCGCTCATCGGCGGATAGACGTTGGCGTCCGAGCCCTCGACGGTGTGGCCCAGCTCGCGCGCCAACGCGGCGACACCGCCCATGAAGGTGCCGCAGATGCCGAGGATGTGCAGACGCATGGTGGGTCGAATTCCTTGAAATCCGTCCCAAACGGGACGGAACTGCCATCAGCCGTTGGCTGCGGTCGATTCGTGCTGCAGGGCACGTTTGACGCGCTCGGTTACGTCATCCAGTTCACCCACCCCGTCGACGACCTGAAGCTTGCCGCTCCTGGCGTAGAAATTGGACACGGGCGCGGTCTGCTCGGCGTAGATGGCCAGCCGCTTGCGCACGGTGTCCGGATTGTCATCCGCGCGGCCTTCGGCCTTGAAGCGGATTTCGCAACGGCCGATGATCGTCTCGTTCGGCACGTCCAGTTTCACCACCACATCCAGTGGTTGTCCGATCTTTACCAGCAGATGATCCAACGCATCGGCCTGGGCCAGATTGCGCGGATAACCATCGAGGATGAAGCCAGCCTTGGCGTCGTCCTGCGCCAGACGCTCTTCCAGCATGCCAAGCAGAATGTCGTCGGACACCAGCTGACCGGCATCCATCACGGCTTTGGCCTTCAGGCCCATCGTCGTGCCGGCAGCCACCGCCGCGCGCAACATGTCACCGGTGGAAATGTGTGGCACGCCCAGTTCGGTCTTCAACCGCGAAGCCTGCGTACCCTTGCCCGAGCCGGGCGCACCTAGTAAGACAAGTCGCATAATGCTCCACAAGTTCGGTCAACCGCCGCACACTGCAGCGGTCCACCCGATTCCCATCATAGTGCGCCAAATTAGCGTCTGGACCGGATGTCGTCAAACGGAGACATCGTACCTCGACGCTCACCTATCTGTCCGCCTACGGAAGTACCGACAGCCTTGACACGAAACGCCACCCAGTGAGGATTCACATGACTCCCAGCCGCCGCTCGCCCTCCGTCACCGGCAACCTCCTGTACGCGCAGTCCGGCGGCGTCACCGCGGTAATCAATGCCACCGCCGCCGGCGTGATTGATGCAGCGCGCGGCAAGGGGGTCAAGGTCTTCGCCGCCCGCAACGGCATCCTCGGCGTGCTGCGCGAGGATCTGATCGACACCTCCAAAGAGTCAGCTTCGGCGATCGCCTCGCTGCGCCACACGCCCGGCGGCGCGTTCGGCTCGTGCCGCTACAAGTTGAAGTCGCTGGAAGACAACCGGGCCGAATACGCCCGGTTGATCGATGTATTTCGCGCACACGACAT
>JBDTXA010000115.1:0-11614 GCA_040006415.1 Rhodanobacter sp. | reverse complement strand
CCTCTACGATGCGAACGTAGCGCTCTCCCAGCTGAGCTACCGCCCCACGTGAGCGAGCGATGTTAGCAGTGCATCCGAGGGTTGGCAAAGGCCTTGGTCATGCTCTCAGCCGGGCAGCAGGGCGGCGAGGCGATCGTGCAGCACCTCGCGGCGCCAGCCTTCGAGAAAGTCGGGCCATTGGCTGGTGACGACATATTCTTCGATCACTTTGCGCGGACACAACAGGCCGGCGGGGAGATCGAGTTCGGTTGCCAGCGTGTCGATCGCGGCCTTCATGGCCGTCATAGCCGGCTTGGCCGCGCCCTGCGGATGACCCGGAATCGGCAGGGTATTGGCGATCTCCTCGTCACTGATCGCTGTTGTCATCAGCACCAGCAACTCCTGACGCTGAGCGGAGCGCAGTGCGCGCTGGCCGCGGCTGCGCTGTTCGAGATCGGACAGCATGGTCGGCGGTTGCTGCGCGAGGCTCATTGCGAGGTTGTCGTCGATCAGCCATGGGCGCGGCACGTCGAGCTGGCGTGCGCTGCGGTCGCGCCACATCAGCACGCGACGCAGCATGGCCTGCTGCGGCGCCTCCCAGTCGGCGGCGCCGCGCATGCTTCGCTGTGGCTGCGGATCGCCATCACGTTGGCTGCCTCGTTTCTTCAGTCGCTCGCAATCTTCGGCGTGCCATTGGCTGCGGCCCCGCTGTTGCAGCCGTCCGGCCAATTGCTCGTGAATGGACTTCAGATACACCACGTCGAACGTGGCATAGCTGCATTGCGAAGCGGTCAGAGGACGCTGCAACCAGTCCGAGCGGGTCTCGCCCTTGTCCAGTTCCACGCCGGTGAGCTCGACAACCAGGGCGCGATAGCTGATGCCCAGACCCATGCCCACAAAAGCGGCGGCGATCTGCGTGTCGAACAGCACATACGGGCCATCAGGAAGCAGCGGTGCCAGGGTTTCCAGATCTTCGCTGGCACTGTGCATCACGGTTACCGCTGGGCCCATTCCGAGCGTCGGCTGCAGGCTATCACCGATGTCAAAGGCGAGTGGATCGATCAGCGCATGGCGCCCATTCCAGCCCAGCTGAAGCAGGGCCAGCTGGGGGTAGAAGGTATTGCGCCGCATGAACTCCGTGTCCAGTCCGATCGCTGCGTCGGCGGGTATGCTCGCGAGCCATGACTGCAATGCGTCACGACTTTCCAACCAGTCGGCGGCAGCGGTTTCGGGAAGTGACATCGATATTCCTTAAAAGATGCAGAGCCATGGATTGCCCTGTCGGCGGTTTGTGCCTATGGTGAGCTGAGCACGATAACAGGCCGTACCAAGGACGCCCATCTATGCCGAGCAATGCAACTCTTCGCCGTCAGCGCTTTCTCGGTGGAGCGCTTGGGGTGATCGTGCTGGGCTTCGCACTCGCCTACCATTTTTTTCCGCGGGTTTTTCACGTCGACCCGACCCAGGCACCACGCCGATCGATGTCGATGGGCGCCGCCATGCCAGCAGCCGGCGTACCGCCCGAGCGGGCTGCTGCGATCAACGAACTGAATGCCGGGCCACCGATGACACTTGCGCCGACCGCAGTCATTGCTGCGCGCACCAGCAAGAATGCCGATTTGCCCGAGCAGTTAAGCGTCGATACGCCTGCGGTGCAGACCTTGCTGGCTCGGGCAACCAAGGCCTTGCGTGCTGGTCAGCTGGCCGGCGATGAAAACAGCGCGGCGGCGTTATATGAGCAGGCTCTGACACTGAAGCCAGATAGCCGCAAAGCCGCTCAGGGAATGTTCGACGTGCGGGCGCGTCTTGTGGCCGAGATCGACCAAGATATTGCCGTGGGTGATGTCGACGCGGCGGAAGACCTGATGATTGCGTTGCGATCCCTGTCCAACGCTGGCGAAGAGGTCGCGAGACTCGAGGCCAATCTCAAGACGCTGGAAGAGGTTCGCCCGATGCTGGCGTCGGCTGCCCGGTTGCTGGGGCAGGGTCAGGTGGATCAGCCGCAGGGAGAGAGTGCGCTCGATATGTATCGGGAAGTGCAGACTCTGGATCCGCAGAACGCGGTCGCCGAACAGGGCATCTTTCAGGTGCAGCATGCGGTACTGGACCGCGCTCTGGCGGCCGTGGCGCAGAATGATTTCGCTGGTGCAGACAAGGAGCTGGCAAAGGCGCAGACGATTCGTCCGGGCTCACAGCAAATGGTCGACGTGCAGGCGCGCATCGACGACATGCGCAAACAACGAGCCGATGGCGTGCTCGCCCAAGCGCGCTCCGCACTGGATGGCGGCAAGGTCGCATTGGCACAGAAACTGGCTGCCGAGGCACGCGCCATGGACGCCGGGCTTTCCGGTCTGGCGGAGTTCGACAAGCGGCTGATCAACGCCAGGCTCTACGCCAACTACAACCCGGGTCAGATTTTCACTGATGACTACGTCGACCTGCCGGGCAAGACGCCGGCCATGGTGGTCATCCCCACCGGTCAGTTCTCGATGGGCATGGCCGACGACGCGAAAGACCATCTCGAGGCGGCGATGCCGCAGCACCAGGTCACCCTCAGCAAGGGTTTCGCGATGGCGCGCTCGGCGATCACGGTGGCCCAGTTTCGTGAGTTCGTCCGAGCCAGCGGCTACGCGCCTGATTCGGTGAAGCTCGGTGGATCGAGTGTCTACAACGAACGCAGCGGTGCACTGAGGGATGATTCCAGCGCCGACTGGCAAGACGATTACGCCGGTCACAAGGCTGACGGCAACTTTCCGGTGGTGAACATCTCCTGGGCTGATTCTGCCGCCTACGCCGCCTGGCTCGGCCAGCGCACCGGCAAGACCTATCGCTTGCCCAGCGAAGCCGAATTCGAATATGCACTGCGTGGCGGCACCACGGGACGATACTGGTGGGGAAACGGGGTGCCGAAGAGCAACGTGGAGAACTTGACCGGTTCCGGTGACCGATCGCGTAGCGGACGGCGCTGGAGCAATGCCTTCAAGGGTTACCGTGACGGTTTTTGGGGCCCCGCGCCGGTCATGAGCTTCGCGGCGAACCCGTTCGGCCTCTACGACATCAATGGCAATGTGTCGGAGTGGGTCGCCGACTGCTGGCACGACAGCTACCTGCGCGCGCCCGACAACGGCAGCGCCTGGCTCAACCCAGGTTGCCGCGCCCACGTGATTCGTGGCGGTTCCTGGGGCAGTTCGCCGGATCAGGTCGACTCGGCGTATCGGCAGGGCGCCAATGGCGACGTACGCAGCGGCCGCGTCGGCTTTCGCGTGGTTCGGGAGTTGTAGGCGCGCATGAAAAAGCCCGCGCGAGGCGAGCTTTTTCCTATCTGGTACCGGTGAGAGGACTCGAACCTCCACTGTGTCACCACAAACGGATTTTGAATCCGTCGCGTCTACCATTCCGCCACACCGGCATGTGTGAGTCGGGCATTATGCCGGGTTCAGTGCACGCGGTCGAGACCCAGGGTGCGCACGTCGCGGTCGTACCAGCGATCTTCCGGCAATGGCTGGAATACGGCGCAGCGCATCATTCGGCCCGAGTAGATGTGCAGGCTGACGGTGACGGCGCTGTCGCTGGGGTTGCGAATGCTGTGGTACTCGTGCGGCGGAATCAGGCTGCCGGCCGAGCCGGTGCCTGCCTGGATGGAGCCGATGGGCTGAAAGCAGTAGCGTTCACCCTGGTGCTCGACCAGGTCGTACTGAACGATTTCCAGCGCGCCATTCCATACGCCCTCGACGCACCACATGCCGTCGTGATCGTGGATCGGCGTGCCCTGACCCGGGCCCCAGGTCATGGCGACAACGCAATAGCCATGTTCCTCGCTGCGGTAGAGCTCGCGCCGGGCGTAATGCTCGGCATTGGCTTCGAACACGCATTCGGGAAGGGTAACCGCGTGATCGCGAATCAACCGGCACAGGCTGCTGCGCAGACTGTCGGTGAGTTCGTGCGTGGTGGGTTGGGTCACGGCTTCGTCGATCGCCTTGATCAGTTCACCGCTGCCGGGAAAATCCAGGGTAAGCATGCTGTTCTCAGAATTGGTGCAACAAGACACCATTCTACCAGCGACGCTGTTATGGCGCCGCCAGCCGGTTTAGAAAGCCGCCAATAGCGGGGCTGTAATTTTCGATGTCCACCAGGAACGCGTCGTGGCCCTGAGGCGAGTTCAGCGCCACGAATTCGACTCTGGCGCCTGCCGCCTCCAGACCCTCCGCGATCTGCTCCTGCTGCTGCAGGGGGAACAGAATGTCGGTGCTGACGCCGATCACCATGGCCTGCTCGATGTGGATCTGCTTGAGCCCTTCGAGCACGCTGCCATCGCCGTACTCGGCAATGTCGAACCAGTCGCTGGCGCGTGACAGGTAGAGGTAGCTGTTCGGATCGAAATTGCGCACGAAGCGCTGGGCATGGCCTTCAAGATAGGACTCGACCTCGAATTCGCGGCCAAAGGGTTCGTCCTCGCGTTGGTCGGGGTCGAGTCGGATGCGCGCAAAGCGCCCGTTCCATTCCATCGCGGAACGGTACGTGATGACGCCGAGCTTGCGCGCGATGCTCATGCCCGTGTCGGGGTAGGTGCCGCCGGTCGCCGGGTGGATGTCGGCCGCTCCTGCGCGTCCTGCGCTCGCGGCACTCATCCGTCCCTGGATGTCGTACTTGCCATCGTTGAACTGGGGATCCAGCCGGATCGCTTCGCGCTGCAACGAACGAATGGCGATGGCGAACGGCTGAGCCTGGGGCGCTGTGTCGACACTGATGTGGGCGCGCACGCTGCCGGGATGCAACACCATATAGGCCAGTGCACTCATGCCGCCCATCGAGCAGCCGATCAGGCAGGCCAGTTGCGCGATGCCGAAATGTCCGCTGACCACAGCGTGCGCCGCATTGGCTACGTCTTCCAGGGCCAGTTGCGGAAAAGTCAGCCGGTACGGCTCGCCCGTGGCTGGATCCAACGAGGTGGGGCAGGTGGAACCCTTGTCGCTGCCCAGCGAGTTCACGCAGATCACAAACCAGCGCGAGGTGTCGATCGCCTTGCCCGGGCCGGCCATCGCTTCCCACCAGCCGTCGCTTGCGTCGTCAGCACTGGATGTCATGTGTGCACTTGGCGACAGCCCGGTCAAAACCAGCACGGCGTTGTCGCGTGCGGCGTTCAAATCGCCCCAGGTTTCATAGGCGACATGCGCGTCGTGCAACTCCCCACCACGCTTCATGGGAAACGGTGTAGGCAGGCTGACATAGTGACGCGCATCGTGATCCATCAGTGCACCTTGTCGATCGTGATCTTGATCGGCGACTTGCTGTCTACCGGAACGACGCCTGTGTCACCTTCCAGGTCCCCGGTTTGAGCGACTGGCTGACCCGCATGGCTGATTCGCGCACCGACGAACACCCGTTTCGCCGAAGACAGTTTCATCGACGGGTTCATCGCCATCGCATCATCGAGAGTGACCTTGACCGGCAGCCTGGCGGCGTCGAGTCTGGTGACGGCGAGTGGCATCGGTGAGCCCGTCGAAGCGCGGGCATAGACGAACAGGGTGTCGCCCGCAGCCAGCTTGCTGCGCAGCGACGGTGACAGCGTCACGTCGACTTCCAGCGAAGCCGCCGTTGAAGTGGCCGCCGCTAACGCCGAAGTATCGCCAACGCGGGCATCGGCTTTTACGATCTGTTCGGCGACAGCCTGGGCCACGGTCGAGCCCGGCTCCAGTTGTGGCTGGAGCAGGCGCCAGGTAGCCGCCGCATCGGCGTAGTCACCATGCTGATAGTCGCCGATGCCCAGCAACCAGAGCCCGCGCTGGCTGTCCGGATGCAGCAGCACCGCGCGCTTGAGCAAGGCCAGCGCGCGCCCATCGATCAGATGCTGGTCGCTGAGCATCGAATCACTCTCGGCCCAGCCGATCATCGCTTCGGCATTGTTGGCGTCGAGTTTCAGCACGTGATCGTAGGCATCCCGCGCGGCTTTCGGATCGTGTTGCAACGTGCCGGTCTGGGCCAGCAGCATCCAGCCTTTCGCGTCATCCGGTTGTTTGGCGAGATGCGCGCGAAGCTCGCTGATGGCCTGCTCCATGCTCATGGGCGGGGCAGATCTGGACACACCGCTCAGCGCTGCCGGCGTGCCGATCAGCAGATACAGGCCGCCCGCGCTAATTGGCAATACAAACGCGATGACGAGGACAAGCGCGAAGATGCTGCCGCTGCGGCCGGACCGACGACCCTGGCGCACCAGCGGCAACAGCACGAGCGCGAGGGCCACCGCGAGCATCACGGCGGCGGCGATAAAGAAAGCGATTTTCACCAGTCGTCCCCGTTGTCGGTCGGCACGTTGTCCATGGATGCATCCGTTGTGCCAGCACCGTTTCTTTGACGCTTGCGCAATGCCATCAGCACGACCCCGGCGCCCGCCAAAAGGATCAGCAGAGGCCCGAACCAGAGCAGCCAGGTGCCGGCAGTCAGCGGTGGATCGTAGAGAACGTAATTGGAATAGCGATCGACCAGATAGTGCTTGATCTCGTCATCGCTTCTGCCCTGTTGCATCATCCTGAAGACCTGGTTGCGCAGGTCACGCGCGATCGGCGCATTGGAGTCGGCCAGCGTCTCGTTCTGGCACATCGGGCAACGAAGTTCATGGGTGAGGTGCTGAAAACGCAGCTCTTGCGCGTGATTGGCAAAGGGCATCGGCTCGATGGCCTGGGCGTGGAGCAATCCGCTGAAAGCAAGCAGGACGGCGAGCAGGGCCTGTAGGAGCGCACCCTGTGCGCGAATGCCCTGCTTGTTAGCCAACACGAAGAGCGTTCGCGCGCAGGGTGCGCTCCTGCCAAACAGCAACCTCATCGTGCCTCCTTCAGCATCGTCGCTATCGCGGGCTTCAATTCGCTGGCCACCACGTCTGGCGTGAACGGCCCGATGTGCTTGTAGCGAATGATCCCCTTGGCATCGATCAGGAAGCTTTCCGGTGCGCCATAGACGCCGAAGTCGATCGCCGTGTTGCCTGGCTCGTCGGCGATCAGCAGCGCGTAGGGATTGCCGTGCTGGGCCAGCCAGCGCTTCGCATCATCGGGGGCGTCCTTATAGTTGTAGCCGACCAGTTGCACGCCCAGATGCGGCGCTTCAGCCGTCAGCACCGGGTGTTCCACACCGCACTCGATGCACCAGCTGGCAAACACATTGAGCAGGTACGGCTTGCCCAGCAGATCGTGCTTGCTGACCCGCTGTGTCGGCTCGTACAGCTTCGGAAGGTTGAACGCAGGCGCCGGTTTGTTCAGCAGCGGAGACGGGATGGCGCTCTGGTCGTGCTGCGTATTCCACCAGATGCCAAAACCGAACAGCGCTACCAGCAGCATGAAACCGATGAACGGAAGCAGTCGATTCATGCGCGATTTTCCTGAGGCTGCAGGTCTTCCGTTACCTCGGCAGCCACGTCTCGTTTAATCCGAAAACGCTTGTCGGCAGCGCAGACGAATCCGCCCAGCATCATCAGCAGACCGCCGCCCCAGATCCAGCGAATAAAGGGCTTGTAGTAAAGCCGCAGCGACCACGCACCCTCGATGTTGCCGGCATCCATCGGTTCACCCAGCGCCACATAGAGATCACGGGTGAAACCGGCATCGACGGCGGACTCAGTCTGCACCTGACCACGCAGATAGGTGCGCTTCTGCGGACGCATCACGGTCACCGCTTCACCGTCGCGAGTCACCGTGACCACGCCCTGATCGGCACGCCAGTTGGGTCCGGTAGTGCGGTGGGCGCCGTCGAAGCGGAAATCGTAACTGCCGATGTGCTGGGTTTGGCCGGGCGCCATGCGCACGTCGCTGGTCACGCTGAGCGATTCGGACAACAGTACGCCGGCGACGAACACGCCCACGCCCAGATGTGCCAGCAGCATGCCGGCCATCTCGGCCGGATAACGCCGCCCGCGGGGCACTTCTCGCCAGCGCTTGATCGCGTAAAGCAACACACCCACCGCCAGCCAGACCAGCGACGCCACGCCAGCGATGGCCTTCAGTTTGCCGTCGACAAAAAACGCCGCCACGATGGCGCAAGCGACGGCGGCGATCCCGGCGCGCAGCAATACCTGTTTCAAGGCTGGCGACTCGCCCTTGCCCCAGCGCAGGAACGGCCCGAACGGCATCAGTAACACCACCGGCAGCATCAGCAGGGGGAACAGGAAGCCGAAGTAGGGCGGCCCGACCGAGATCCGGCCCAGATTCAGCGCATCGCCGATCAGCGGAAAGAGCGTGCCCAGCAAGACCATCGCGGCGGCGACGGTAAACATCAGGTTGCCGATCAGCAGCACGGTTTCGCGCGACAGCAGCTTGAACGGCCTGCCGCTGGCGACCTTTGGTGCGCGCAGCGCGTAAAGCAGCAGCGAGCCGCCGACGACGATGGTCAGAAAGGCGAGGATGAAGATGCCGCGGCGTGGATCGGAGGCGAATGCATGCACCGAGGTCAGCACACCCGAGCGCACCAGGAAGGTGCCCAGCAGGCTGAGAGAGAACGCGAAGATGGAAAGCAGAATCGTCCAGGCGCGCAGCGATCCGCGTTTTTCGGTCACCGCTTGCGCGTGGATCAGGGCCAGCCCGACCAGCCACGGCATGAAGCTTGCGTTCTCCACCGGATCCCAGAACCACCAGCCGCCCCAGCCCAGTTCGGCGTAGGCCCACCAGCTGCCGGCGACGATGCCGAGGGTGAGGAAGGCCCAGGCGATATTCGTCCACGGCCGTGCCCAGCGAACCCAGGCCTGTTCCAGCTCGCCGCCCAGCAGTCCGGCAATCGAAAAGGCGAACGCCACCGAGAAGCCGACGTAGCCGGTGTACAGCACCGGCGGATGAAAGGTCATGCCCGGATCCTGCAACACCGGATTCAAATCCGCGCCATCGAGGGGCATCGGCAGCAGTCGCCCGAACGGGTCGGACGTGAAGATGATGAAGGCGAGAAAGCCCACCGCAATCAGCCCCATCACCGCCAGCACGCGGGCGGCGAAGACCTCGGGAAGCTTCTGGCTAAAGGCGGCAAGCGCTACCGTCCAGACATTGAGGATCAGAATCCACAGCAGCAATGAACCTTCGTGCGCACCCCACACCGCCGCGATGCGGTAGTACCAGGGCAGGGCGCTGTTCGAATTGTCGGCGACGTATTGCACCGAGAAGTCGAAATGCAGGAAGGCCCAGACCAGGATGCCGAACGCCATCGCCACGAACACCGCCTGACCGGCAGCTGCCGGTCGCGCCACGGCCATCAGCGCGCGGTTGCCGCGCCAGGCGCCGATCATCGGAAGCACGCCTTGCACCAGCGCCAGCAGGAAAGCGAGGATCAGCGCGAGCTGGCCGAGTTCGGGGGTCATGATGAGGAGCCGGGAATGGGGAACGGGGAACGGGGAACGTTGAAGCGCGACGCGAGCGACATGATTTGGCTCCGCACAGGGGAGAGAAGGCTAGACGTCGTATTAACCACCGCCGTTCCCCGTTCCCCGTTCCCCGTTCCCGGCTTCTTCGATCTTCTTGTTCGCATGCGCCTTGGCCATGGCGTCCTTCAGCTCTTTCGGCATATAGGTCTCGTCGTGCTTGGCCAGCACTTCGGTAGCAATGAAGCGCGCGTTCGCCATGTGTCCGGTGGCGATCACCGACTGATTGTCGCGGAACAGATCAGGCAGGATGCCGGTGTATTCGACCGGCATCGCGCCGCCGGCGTCGATCACGGTAAAGGTGACCTTGAGCGACTCGCTGCTGCGCTGGATCGATCCGGCCTTGACCATGCCACCGAGGCGGAAATTCTTGTAGCCATCGGCCTGACCCGATTGCACCTGGCTCGGCGTGAGCAGGTAATTCATGTTGTTCTGCAGGGCCACCACGACCAGCACGGCGGCAATGACCGCGGCGGCGAGGATCAGCAGAACAACGGTAAGACGGCGCTTGCGAGTGGGGTTCATGGGCATGATCGTAATCCGCCTGCTCAGGCAGGCGGTGGAGTGGAAACGGAGGCGCGGCTGTCGCGTGCGCGCTTGCGGGCGATTCGGGCACGCAGGTCGTGCAGCAGTCGGCGGCGACGCAGTCGGGGGGCGAGGCTGTCGGCGATCAGCACGATAAAGAACACCGCATAGGCCGGCCAGACATAGGCAGCATAGCCGCCCATCGCAAGAAAGGATGCAAGCGGGCTCATCGCCTGGCCTCGTTCTCGACGATCTTGCGCACCCAGTCCTTGCCGCCTTCGAGGGACAGCAGGGCGGTGCGTACGCGGCTGAACAGGCTGGCGGCGTAATAGAACTTGGTTGCCAGCATCATAGTCAACAGCGGCCACAACATGGCCGCGGACATCTTGGACTGGCCGAAGATATTGACCGTGCTGCCCTGATGCAGGGTGTTCCACCAATTTACCGAGAAGTGCACGATCGGCACGTTGATGATGCCGATAATGGCGAGAAACGCGGCGGCGCGCGCGCCTTGGCGACGATCCTCAAACGCGTGATACAGGCCGACCACGCCAAGGTAGAGAAACAGCAGCACCAGCTCGGACGTCAGCCGCGCGTCCCAGGTCCACCACGTGCCCCACATCGGCTTGCCCCAGAGCGAGCCGGTGACCAGGGTGATGAAGGTAAATGCTGCACCGATCGGCGCCGACTCCATCGCGACGACTTCGGCCAGCTTGATCCGCCAGACCAAGGCGATAAATGCGGAAACACCCATGACGCCGTAGATGAACATGCTCATCCAGGCGCTTGGCACGTGGATGAAGATGATCCGGTACGCGTCGCCCTGTTGGTAATCGGCCGGCGCCAGCACCAGCCCGCCGTAGAGCGCGATCGCACCCAGCAGCAGTGCCAGCGTCATCGCCCACGGTTGCAACGTCCCGGCGAAGCGGTAGAACGTCGGAGGTGAGCCGAGCTTGTGCAACCAGAGGGGGATCCAGTTAGTAGCCATAACCAGTCAGGCGTCCAGGGCAATACGAAGGGCGGCAGCGCAGGCGAGCGGGGCCAGAACCAGGGCCAGCACCAGCGCGGCGGCCAGCCAGGTGATGGGCGCAAGCCACGGCAATCCCGCTTGCGCGGCAGCCACGGCACCTGCTGCGAAAATCACCGCCGGCACGCACAGAGGCAGCAGCATCAGGGCCAAAAGCATACCAGAGCGGCGGGTGCCGGCCGTCAGTGCGACCAGTACCGCGCCGAACAGGCTGAGCAGCGGCGTGGCCAGCAAGAGTGCCAGCAAGAGCACCGGAATTACCGCCGCGGGCAGGTGCAACATGGCGGCCAGCAAAGGTGCGACCACGATCAGTGGCAGCGCGGTGGTCAGCCAGTGGGCCAGAATCTTCATCCCCAGCATCAGCGCCAGTGGTTGAGGTGCCAGCACCAGTTGTTCAAGCGAACCGTCCTCGATGTCGCTGGAAAACATGGCATCCAGCGCGAGCAGCATAGCCAGCAGGACGGTGACCAGCACCACGCCGCCAGCAATGCGTTGCAGCAAGGTGTCTTCCGGCCCCAGCGCGAACGGAAACAGCATGGTCACGATCAGCGAATACAGCACTGGCATCGCCATATCGCCGCGTCGTCGCCAGGCGAGGGTCAGGTCGCGCCGAAGCATGGCGGCGCAAGCGGTGGGCAGGCTCGGATGACTCATCATTGTGCTCCCTCCCCTGCGCGCAGGGGAGGGCTGGGGAG
>JBDTXA010000114.1:0-11652 GCA_040006415.1 Rhodanobacter sp. | reverse complement strand
CGGAGGTGCAGTCTTGACTCACGGACTCGGCGGGTACAGCGCTGACAAGCGCCAGGTGGGTGTCCTTCTCTTTGCTCCGGACATCCTGCCCTCGCTCTTCGGGCCGGCTTCGGCGTTCACACCGCTTCCGCGGCGCAGTGGTTACTCTTCTCTTGACTACGCAAGAGAAAGTAACTCGACCTCCGCAGGAGGGCGAAAGCTCTTGATCTAGGCGTCCGACCACGTTGTCGATAATGCAGCGTGACGAGCTAACGGTTCAGCGAGAAGCTGCTTCCGTCAGGGCGCCGAGCATCAAGATCAATGCGACAAATCAATCGTATAAACCGCCGTCCCATCCTCGTTATCCTTGACCACCCGAATATTCGCCAGCCCGGCCGCCTTCGCCACATTGAGCTTTTTCGCCGCGCCAGTAAACACCACAGCCCCCCTCGTCTTCAACGGAGCAAACTCCCACGAAGTGGCCTCGAAATCGCCAGTCCCAATTTCTTTCTTCCCCTCAATCCACTTAGCCAATATCTCGCGCGTCCCATCCGGCGCCGCCAGCACAATGTTGCTGCCATCGAGCCCCGGAAAATGCCCGCCACCACTGGCACGGTAATTGTTGGTGACGATGACAAACGGATCCAAGGGAGCAACTGCTTTGCTTCTATAGGTCAACGTGGTGATCCGCTCACCGACCGGTTTGGAAAGGTCGATGACGTAATGAATTCCACCCTGGATCTGGTCGAAGTTGTAGCCATTAAAGTGACTGTTGATCAGTGCTTGATCGCTGGTTTTCTTTGAATCTATCCAGTTGAAACGCTCGGCGGATTTCTCCAGCCAGGCTTTGAGCCCGGCGCCGTCGGTCTTCACTGCGGTGAGGGTGTTGGGATAGAAGTACAGGTCGGCGGCGCTGCGCAGGGTCAGCGGGCCGGGGGCGACATCGGTGTAATCGTCGGGGCCGCCGAAGCCGGTGCGGAAGGCGGCCGCGGCACCGAGTACCGGCACGTCGCGCAGTTCGGGGTGCATGCGCGGCAGTTCGGTTTTTACGTAGTCGATCTGGGCGGCATTGATCGGCGCCAGTGCGGTCATGTTGCCTTCGTCCGCGAAGTAACTGCTCATGCGCAGGCTGCTTTCGCCGATTGGCGTGTTGACGTAAGCAATGGCGGCCTCGTGTGTCTGCTGCACCAGCGGCGCGATGGCGGGATCGGCAGGCACGCAGGTCTCGATCTTGCTGCGGCCCTCCCTGTGGCAGATCGGCCGAACTTCGCTGTGCGTGTTGTCGAGATCGACGACCCAGCGGCCGCCCTGATGGTTCAGCACCAGCTGGATCACGCCTAAATCCTTGCCAAAGAAGCCGCCCATCACGGCCGGCACATTACGCACAAAGCCGCGGTGCGCGTCGACGTCTTTCATGCCGGCGTACTGCGGGCCGGGGAACTCGGTGTGCACATGGCCGAGCAGCATGACGTCAATGCCGGGCACGCCGGCGAGATACCAGCCGGCGTTTTCCATGTTGCTGGTGTAGGGATGCGTATTTAGGCCGCCATGCAGAATGGCGACGATCAAGTCGGGATGCTGCGCCTGGAGTTCGGGTACGTATTTTTTCGCCGCCTCGACCACACCGCTGACGGTGACTTTCCCGGCCAGCCTCTGCTGGTCCCACTGCATGATCGGCGGCGGCGTAAAACCGATGATGCCCACGCGCAGCGGCAAGGTGACCTCGCTGCCATCGGGCGTGTAAGCCTGAATGTTCTTGGTGACGATCGTCCACGGCTTGAAGATCGGCTTGCCGTCGCGTGCGCTGAAGACGTTGGCCAGCACCAGCGGAAAGTGCGGGCCGGCGCAACGGTTGCTGTGGCCGCCATCGACATTCATCGGTGTGCCGGTGACCTGGGACAGAAAGCCCAGACCGTAGTTGAACTCGTGATTGCCGGCGGTGCCGCCGTCGTAGCCGATCGCGTCCATCGCCCGGTAGATTGCCAGCTCCTGATCGCAGGTTACCGGCTTCGCCAGCGCCTGATAGTCAGCCAGCACGCTGCCCTGGATGGTGTCGCCGCTATCGAACAGAAAGCTGTTGGTGAACTCCTTGCGTGCGCGCTGGATCAGTGTGGCGGTGCGCTCGTAACCGAGCGAGTCGTCGGGCTTGAGCTTGTAATAGTCGTAGCTCAGCACGTTCGAATGGATGTCGGTGGTTTCCAGGATCGCCACGTTGGCGCGCGCGCCATCGGGCACGTTGGCCGCTCTCCAGGGCAGGCCGGAACAACCGGCCAGAAGGGCTGCAAGCGCCAGCAGCGGGATGGCGAACGCGGTGGTAGGTGAGGACATGCGGTTTCCGGGCAAATTTCAGGATCAGGGCGCAAAAGCTAGCAGATCGGCGTGACGGGTTGCTGTGGCGACGGGGAAGCGCAGGCGAATGTTGACGACGAGGGGCAGTTTTCGTCACGGGCTGGCAGCGGGCGGCGCGGTCTCATGCTGCGTGAGAGACCATGGGGGCGAGATCAACAGCTCTGATTGTTGGCCGGCGGGGGCTGGCGGGGGGCTGGCGCGATGGGCATGACAACCGGCGGCAAATGGCAAGTGTCTTGCTTGCAACCAGGCTATGAACGCATTAACCGATACCTCAATGCTCTCTTCAAACCTTGTTTCCGATCAGCCCAGCTCGCCAGCGGATACCGACGCGGCGCTGGAGCAGCAAATGGCCGGGCGCGGCCTGTCGAGCGAAACGAAACGGTTTCTGCGGCAACTTCATCAGGCCGAAAAGCATCTCAACGACGCGTTTGAAAAGGCGCATCATGGCGCTGCGCTGGACCGGTGTGTGAGCGAGCTTTATCACGATCTGTATTGCAGTGAGCAAGACGCGTTATCGGAACCGCGGGCATCACGCTGACGCTGGCAGCGCGGCTGGGCTGTCAATAACGTTTCATCATCGTCTTGCAGCATGTGTCTTTTGCCGACCGGATGAACGCATGAAACGTTTATGCTTGGCCATCGCACTTGTCGCCGGAGTTTCATCGATGTCTGCTAGTGCGGCGCAGGGCACCGAGAAGCCGCTGGCGGCGAAGGTGCTGGTGATCGGCCATCGCGGTGCGTCGGCGTTGCGACCGGAACACACGCTGGCGTCCTACGCCAAGGCGATCGCTGACGGTGCCGACTTCGTCGAGCCGGATCTGGTGATGACCAAGGACAGGGTGATGGTCGCCCGTCACGAGAACGAGATCGGCGGTACCACCGACGTCGCCAGCCACCCCGAATTCGCCCGCCGCAAGGCCACCAAGGACGTCGACGGGCACGCCATCGACGGGTGGTTCACCGAGGATTTCACCCTGGCCGAGCTCAAGACGCTGCGGGCCCGTGAGCGGCTGCCGCAGTTCCGCAGCACGATGTATGACGGTGAATTCCAGATCGCCACGCTCGACGAGATCATCGATTTCGTGGCGGCCGAATCGACGGTGGTCGGGCGACCGATCGGCATCATTCCGGAGATCAAGCACAGCACCTACTTTCGCAAACGGAGCCTGCCGATGGAAGAAAGGCTGCTAGCCACTCTCGCGGCGCACAGCTACACGCGCACGGCGCCGGTGGAGATCCAGTCGTTCGAGGTCGGCAATCTGAAGTATCTGCGCGGCAAGCTGGGCAAGACGCATCCCAACATCCGCTTGCTGCAGTTGATGGATGCGCCGGACAAGCAGCCCTACGACGTGGTGGCGGCCGGCGGCAAGCTGACCTACGCAACGATGATGAAGCCGGCCGGGCTGCGCGACGTTGCCGGCTATGCCGACGCGATCGGGCCCGACTACCACGCCATCATTCCCTACCAGGCTGACGGAACGCTCGGCCAGCCGACATCGCTGGCGCACGACGCCCATGCCGCGGGTCTCGAACTTCACCCCTACACGTTCCGCCCGGAGAATTTTTTTCTGGCGAAGAACTTCTGGCAGGGCAGTGACCCGCGGACCGTGAACGAGGCGGGCATGATCCGCGAGATCCATGCCTACCTGGATGCTGGCGTCGATGCCTTCTTCACCGATGATCCGGCGATCGGGCGCAAGGCTGTGGACGCGCGTTGAGCCGGCATTCCGCCCACATGCGCGAGCGTACGGCGAGCGTTGCAGACAGCTATCATCGGACCCTCCTGTTTGACTTCGACGACTATGGTTGCCGCCCATCCATCGATCTACCGCTCAGGCACGAAGCGCACCCCGGCGCTTGCCGCGGCCGTGGCCTGCGCCGCCGCGGCGGCCATTCTCGGTGGCGCGCTGTCGCCCGTCGATGACGCATGGCAGTGGCTGCACTGGATCGCCAAGCCGCTGGCCACGCTGATGATCCTGGCGGCCGCCGCTTGGGCGTGGACGCCGGTGTCGTTGCGTTATCGCCGCTGGGTCGTCAGCGGGATCGGCTTTTCTCTGATCGGTGACGTATTGCTGATGTGGCCAGCCAACTTGTTCGTGCCGGGTCTGGTGGCTTTCCTGTGCGGGCACGTGTGCTTCATCACCGCGTTTCTCGGCGACAGCCGCCTGGCTGTGCGTCCGCTGGGGTTTCTTGCCTGCCTCTTAATCGGTGGCGTGAATCTGTGGCTGCTGTGGCCTTGGATTCCTGGATCGCTGCACCCGGCGGTGGCGGTGTATGGCCTGGTGTTGTCGATCATGGGTGGTCAGGCGATCGCCCGGGGCTGGTTTCACACCAAGGTCGGCAGCGCGCTGGCCCGGCCGGCGCGACGCGCGGCACTGGGTGCGGCGCTGTTCATGCTCAGCGACAGCCTGCTGGCGTGGAATCGCTTTGACGGTGCGCTGCCGTGGTCGACACTGTGGGTGCTGGGGAGCTACTACGCCGCGCTGTGGTGCATCGCGCGCTCGGTGGCGCGGGACGAAGCGTGGACTGCATGGGATGAGTTGACGTGAACACTTCGGAACTGATCATTACTTGGGCGACGCCGTTCTTTTTCGTGCTGATCACCATCGAGTTTTTCGTGGCGCGACGACGCGGCAAGCCGGCGTATCGCAGCAACGACGCCATCAACAGCATCGGGCTCGGCGTGATGTCGCAAATTGCGGGCGTATTTTTGAAGCTGCTCACGCTCGGAATCTATGCCTGGTGGGCAAAACACCTGGCGCTGTTCTCGCTGCCAGTGAGCAGCGTGTGGGTATGGGTCAGTGGACTGCTGTTGTATGACTTCCTCTATTACTGGCTGCACCGCATGGGCCACGAAGTGAACATCCTTTGGGCGGCGCACGTGGTGCATCACCAGAGCGAGGAATACAACCTCTCTACCGCGCTGCGCCAGACCAGTACCGGCGGCCTGCTGGGCTGGATTTTCTATCTGCCGATGGCATTGCTTGGCTATCCGGTCGAAGTGTTCGTGGCGGTGGCGCTGATCGACTTGCTGTATCAGTTCTGGGTGCATACCGAGCAGGTCGGCAAGCTGGGCTGGTTCGACCGGGTGTTCTGTTCGCCCTCCAATCACCGGGCGCATCACGCCACCAACGACAAATATCTTGATCACAATTACGGCGGCATCCTGATTCTGTGGGATCGCCTGTTCGGCACCTTCATCGAGGAAGACGACAGCGAGCGGCCGGTGTATGGCACGCGCGCCCCGCTGCGCAGCTGGAATCCGCTGTGGGCGAACATCGAGGTGTACTGGGGCACCGCGGTGGAGGCGCGACGCGCGACGCGCTGGCGGGACAAGCTTCAGATCTGGTTTCGTCGGCCAGGCTGGCGGCCGGCGGATGTGGCAGCGCACTACCCGAAGCCGGATTACGACATCGGTCGTGAAACCTTCAACCCGCCGATGTCGGCGGCGCTGGCCACGTATTGCCTGATCCAGTTTGCGTTGTTGCTGGTCATGACGACCCATTTTCTTGGGCTCACGGCCCACGCGAGTCTAGGCACGCTGCTGGCTTACGCGCTGTACATGGTGACGAGCCTGTGCGTGATCGGTGCGCTGATGGAAAGCCGACGCGTAGCGTACTGGCTGGAAGGTGCGCGCACCGTATTGACCGCCGCACTGCCGCTGCTGCTCGGACGCTGGTTTGGTGTCGCGCATCTGGACGGCTATGCGGCCATCGGCCTGCTGCTGGTGTTCGGCGTCAGCGCTCTGGCGTTGCCGTGGCTGGGTGGTGCGCGGCAAGAGACGAACGTTCATAGAAACGCGATTGTTGGTTGAAGCGTGCAACGCCGACGCTTGCCTTGTAGGAGCGCACCCTGTGCGCGAAACCCGTGGCGGCATGCCTCAAGAGCATCGCGCACAGGGTGCGCTCCAACCAACGCTGGATCAAAACCTTTAACGCGCCTCGACGTTCGCGGTGGCGTGGTGCAGACGCACGGCGCCCCCAGTCCGACCGTGAAATGATGCCGGGGAAGAATGGCACGTATTTAAGCCCGCTCGTCCTGAGCGCAGGCCGCAGGC
Source organism: Rhodanobacter sp. (assembly GCA_040006415.1). GTDB lineage: Bacteria > Pseudomonadota > Gammaproteobacteria > Xanthomonadales > Rhodanobacteraceae > Rhodanobacter. Next base: position 5,264 of record JBDTXA010000114.1, on the reverse strand, counting down.
CGAGGTCTAGGGACCGACAGGCAGTCAGCCTCCACGCGTGGCAGCGCTTCGACTCCACCCGCGGCGCTCAGCGCGAACGGTGGGAGTCTGGTGGTCTGGAGTAACTGCCATTCGTGCCGTGCCCGTCTACGTGCTGTTTGTCGAATACGTGATCGACAACCGCACACAGACCCCAGCGTCTGCCATGGACGCTCCAGTCGATATCCAATGCGGGCGCTGCTGCGGCTCACCAAAATCGACGTTTGCCTGCATCGAACCTTTGCTTTGATAGATCAAGGCTTTGTTGCAGCGAGTGCGCCCGCAGACACCGGCGTTGGCATGGAACCGGAAGCTGCCCTGCGCAACGCTGCCAGACATCGTCGCCGCTGAGGCTGCAGGAATACTAAGTTTTGTCCATCGGCTGACCATAAACGTCACTTGGCTAGCGTTGAACTTTAGCTTGAATGATCAGCCTCAACTTCGGCAACTTGGTGATTTCCCTTGGTGGAGAGCAAGTCAAGGCGGGAGGAGTCGGGGGTTTGGCTCTTCTCGTTACGGGCAGGCGAAGGCGGGTGACGGTGGGAGATCTTCAAGTAAGGGAGCTGCTCTTGCTGTCAGGTGCATCAAAAGCGACCCCACCCCAGCCCGCCCCTGCGAGCAGGGGAGGGAGCGACATTTAGCCGCCGCCCGGAACGGTCGCGGGGCACCGTCAGCTAAGGCCCGACGCTTGTCAGGAACCGTCAAGGTCATTTGGGCTTGCCAGCATGCTAGAGCCGGTTGCCAAGCTGGCATACGAATTCGTCGACTCGATGTAGCTGCTTCTGAATCCGCGCGGGAAAAGATCGATTGGACGCTACTGCACGTGCAGATCGCGCAGCTCGCCGCGGCGACTACAAGTGCATCGCAGCATGACTTGGCAAGTCGGGAACATAGTTACTGGCCCGTCGTAGCGGCGTTGCCGCTATCTAAGCACGTCGGGCCTGCGTGGCGATGCAGACAGCGTAATATCAGCAAGATGATCGGCTTCGGGGCGGTGATGGCAGCCACCTGTCAGTTTGGACGTTTAGATGTCCATATAGAAGGCTTCAACCGATTTGTTAAGACGACATCGCGATGACTTGTTATGCTGGGGTTTGATTTCAAGGGGTTCTTTCATGGGTTTCTTAGCCAAGTTGGTGCGTCACAAGTCGGTTGAGCAGTTGCAGGACGAGGCGGGTAAAAGCGGTGATTTTCGCCGCGTGCTGGGTCTGTGGCAGCTCACCGCGATCGGTGTGGGGGCCATTATCGGTGTCGGTGTGTTCGTGCTGGCCGGGCAGCAGGCGGCGGCCAATGCCGGGCCTGCAGTGGTGCTCAGCTTCCTGATTGCCGGCCTCGGCAGCGCGTGCGCCGCCCTTGCGTATGCGGAGTTTTCGGGAATGATTCCGGTGACCGGCAGCGCCTATACCTACAGTTACGCGGTGCTGGGCGAGTTGGTAGCCTGGATCATCGGCTGGGATTTGCTGGTGGAATACGCGCTGATCGTCGGCGTGGTCGCCATCGGCTGGTCCGGCTACGTGCAGGCGTTGCTGGAGCAAGTGTTCGCCTTTCATCTGCCGATGTGGGCGCAGGGTGCCTATGACCCTAGCCACCCCGAGAACGGCAAGATATTCAACGTGATTGCGGCAGCCGTCACGCTGTTGATCGCCTGGATGTTGACGGTGAAGACCGAATGGGGCGCCCGGGCCAACACGATCATCGTGACCATCAAGGTGATTGGCGTGGCGTTGGTGATTGGCGTGGGCGCGTTCTACGTCGACACCGCCAACTGGCATCCGTTCATCCCCGAGGCGATTACCAAGGAAGGCCTGACCCAGTACGGCTGGGGTGGCGTGCTGGCGGCTTCGAGCATCGTGTTCTTCGCGGTGTTCGGCTACGACACGCTGACAACCGCAGCGGAGGAATCAAAGAATCCGCAACGCGATCTTCCACGTGCGGTATTGCTGTCCCTGGCAGTGTCGATGGTTCTCTACGTACTGGTGTCGCTGGTACTGACTGGCATGGTTCCTTATCAGCAGCTGGCGGGCCCGGCCCCGGTGGATGCGGCGTTCAAGGCCATCGGACTGCACTGGGTGCGCGGGATCATTTCGGTGGCGGCAATCGCTGGCATCACCAGCGTGATGTTCGCCTTCCTGCTGGGGGCGGCACGTATCTGGTTTGCGCTGGCGCGCGATGGTCTGCTGCCGAAGTGGTTCGCCAAGATCCATCCCAAGTACGGCACGCCGGCCCGCCCGACTGTCATCCTCGGCATTTTCACTGCGCTGGTTGCAGGCTTCCTGCCGATCGGCGAGGTGGCCGAATTGGTCAATATCGGCACCTTGGCAGCATTCATCATCATCTGCGCCTCGGTGCTGGTGCTGCGGGTGCGTCAGCCCGACCTGAAGCGCGGATTCCGCACGCCCGCACTGTGGCTGGTGGCTCCGGCCGGCATCCTGTTCTCGCTGTTCCTGATCATCGGCTGGCCTTGGTTTGGCGAGGACGGGTTCCAGTTGCTGGGCGGTTTGCCGTGGATCACGATCGAGCGTTTCATTGTATGGATGACGCTGGGCCTGATCGTCTATTTCGGTTACGGCATCCGGCACAGCAAGTTGGCCGAAGGCAACGCCAAGTAATTTGGCGGTCGACCGTCAGTCATTGGCGGCCGTGACCACGCGGTCACGGCCGCCGCTTTTTGCGTGGCGCATGGCCTGGTCGGCGCGCGCCATCAGGCTGGCAATATCATCGTGATCAGGCGCATATTCGGCCAGTCCGATGCTGATCGTAAGTCGCCCGTCCGGGCGGTATACGGTATGCGCTGACGTGCGTAGCTGTTCGGCGCGCAAAGCTGCCTTTCCCAGATCCATGCCCGGCAGCAACAGCGCGAATTCCTCGCCGCCGATACGCCCGATCAGATCATGCTGACGCGTCTGGCTGCGCAGGGCGGAGGCAAGGGCCATCAACGCGGTGTCGCCGGCGGCGTGACCATAGCTGTCGTTGAGCGGCTTGAAGTGGTCGACATCAAGGAAGATCAGGCACAGCGGCCGGCGTTGGTTTCTCGCATCGTCGATGGCTTGCTGGGCCAGCTCGAGAAAGCGGTTGCGCCGCAACAGGCCAGTCAGGCCGTCGGTATGAATCTGGGCGCGCAGCTGACGTTCCAGCCGGAACTGCGCGAGCAGGGTGCGGGCCATGAAGGATCGGAGCACGCTGGCCATGGCGATGGCGATGGCCATGTACACCGAGTATTGGATGATCTGCACGCTGTCGGTGGGACCAAGCAGCAGCATGGGCAAAGGTCCCAGTGCACACAACGTCATCGCTACCGCGAAGTCCCAGCCTGTCAGCCAGACAATGGAGCAGACCACCGGCAGCAGCAGCCCGGGAATGACGTGCGGCTGGCCCTGGATGTGACCGATGCTGTTGAGGTTGAATCCGATCTGCAGCAGCAGTACGCAGCTGAGCGTGAGCGCGCTGAGCACCCACGGCCGCCGCGAAAAGTGGGTGGCGACTGCCACCATCAGCAGGGGGACCATCGGTGCCAGTCGCAGCCACAACGGCAGCTGTTGCGGCGTCACTTGCAGCAGGCTGCTGGCCGAAACGCCGATCCCGTAGACCAGCACGGCCGCCAACATCAGCGCGCGGATCATCGGGCGCATGTGGCGCGCCAGATACTGTCGATATTCGCCTGGTGAATACGAGTCGACGGCGACAGAACGCGCGTCGCCCGAGACGTCGTCGTGAATGAGGTGCTGGTCTGGCATGTCACGGTGTCAAGCAAGACGGGTGCCACGTGTCACTGCGACGGAGCGTGGTTGGACCTTTCTGCCGTCACCCGTGACCTTCGGCATGGGTGAAAGACGACAGGTCGCAGCTAGCATCAAGGGGCTGCGCTGGTATCCGGGTCGCCCCCGGTCGTGCATTTTGGGAGCTTGCGAGGCATTCGTTGCTTTCCGTGCGTGCCGCTTGCCCCGTTGCCGATGCCAGGTCGACACCCTACATTTCTACCGGAGAATACTTTTGAAAGTTACTCGTCTCGCGTCCGCCCTTGCCGCCACGGCATTCGGGCTGGCCAGCTTCGCCGCGCTCGCCGATGTGCCTGTTCCGCAGAATGTGCCGTATCAGGGCACGTTGAAGATCAGCGTGGATGCCTCGGACATCGCCCACCGCATCTTCCGGGTGCATGAAACCATTCCGGCAGCGGCAGGCCCGTTGACCCTTCTCTATCCTCAGTGGATTCCGGGCAACCATTCACCAACCGGTCCGATCGACAAGATGGCCGGCCTGGTGGTGAAGGCCAACGGCAAAGTGCTGAAGTGGACCCGTGATCCGCTGAATGTCTACGCTTTCCACGTCGACGTTCCCGACGGCATCTCCGCTGTGGACGTGGAGTTTCAGTTTCTTTCTCCGCAGGACCATCGTCAGGGCCGTGTAGTGATGACGCCGGAGATGCTGAATCTGCAGTGGAACACCGTCACCGTTTATCCGGCCGGCTACTACGTCAGCCAGATCAACACTGACGCCAGCGTCACCCTGCCAGCTGGTTGGCAGGCAGGTACCGCGCTGGAAGTTGCTTCGACGAGCGGCAACACCATCCATTACAAGCCGATCGATTTCGAGAATCTGCTCGATTCACCGATCTACGCCGGCAAATACTTCAAGCGCATCGATCTGGATCCAGGTGCGAAAACCCCGGTGCACATGGACATCGTTGCCGACGCGCCGAAATACCTCGAAATAAAGCCCGAGCAGATCAAGCCGCTGCGCGAAATGGTGCAGCAGATGTACAAGATGTACGGCGCGCACCATTACGACCACTACGACTTCCTGGTATCGCTTAGCGACAAGATGAGCGGCAACGGCCTCGAGCATCATCGCTCAAGCGAAGATGGCGTGGACGCCGATTTCTTTACCGAATGGAAGAAGAACGCCCTGAGCCGCGACCTTTTTTCGCACGAGTTCAACCACTCCTGGGATGGCAAATACCGCCGTGGCGAAGATCTGTACACGCCGAACTACAACGTGCCGATGAGCGACACCCTGCTGTGGGTGTACGAGGGACAGACCCAGTTCTGGGGCCATGTGATGGCGGCACGTTCGGGTCTGTGGGACGCGGACCAGACGCATGACATGCTGGCCTACGTGGCCGCCACCTACGACAAGGGTCGTCCGGGGCTGGCCAGCTTCCGCAACGTGGAAGACACCACCAACGATCCGATCATCGCCCAGCGTGCGCCGCTGCCGTACCGCAACTATCAGTCCAGCGAGGACTATTA
>JBDTXA010000113.1:0-11718 GCA_040006415.1 Rhodanobacter sp. | reverse complement strand
CGGCAGAGCGGCAGATCTCCCAGAGTAATGCGCGTGACTTTCATGCTGATGCCTGTCGGATCTACGTCGTAGCGTTCCGTGCAAGTACCAGGCTTTGGCAATTTTGGCTACCTCAACCCCGCGACGCCGCCTCTATCCGCTTCCTGTTCGTCAGGCCAGCACTTGGCCAGCAGCTTCCTTCAGATTCCGCCTCGCGACGGACACCCTCGCTGTTCGGCTACACCCTTCCCCTTGCGGGGTGGGTCAAGGACTTTCACCTTCAAGTCGTCGAATGCATCACCACGATGCATTCCACAGCGCGCGTCAAGGCGCTACGCGCCATGCCTGGTGCACCAACCAAAAACCCCCACTTGGAAGTGGGGGTTTTTGGTTGCACGCATACATCAAACTGAAAGCGTCAGATCAGAACGTCTCGGTAAAGCCGATCTTGCTCAGGTTGTAGCTCTTGGCATCGGCCAGCACCTTCGCCACATACTGATACGCCACATGATCGTCAGCCGCAATTTGAATCTCCGGCTGATTGGTCTGCTGTGCAATCACGGCAAACTGCGCCTTGAGAGCCAGTTCGTCCACCGGCGTGTTGTTCCAGTAAAAGGCCCCACTGGGATCGATCTTCAAATTGATCGGGTCCAGCGGTGTAGACGGCGGCGGCACATTTACATTGGGTTGCGGCAGATCGACCTTGATCCGGTGTGCGAGCACCGGAGCGGTGATCATGAAGATGATCAACAGCACTAACATCACGTCGACGAGCGGCGTCACGTTGATTTCCGACATCGGCCCACTGGTGTTGCTGGAAAAAGCCATTTCGGATTACCCCTTCGGCGGGTCAGTGGTCATGAAGGCGACATGCACCATGCCGGAATCCTTGGCATCGCCAATGATCTTCTTCACTATCTTGAACTCGGTCGCCTTGTCAGCACGAATCTGCAATTCGGGCTGAGGTGACTTCTGTGCATCAACGAGAAACTGCGCACGCAATTCGGCATCGGAGATTTCATGATCATCGAGATACATGGATCCGTCTGCCTTCACTGCGAGATCCAGCGGCGGAATGACGACTTCGGAAGCCGGCGTCTTCGGGTTCGCCGTGGGCAGTTCAATGGTGATGGAGTGCGACATCAGCGGAGCGGTGATCATGAAAATGATCAGGAGAACCAACATCACGTCAACCAGCGGCGTGACATTGATCTCGGACATCGGTCCGCCGGAATTGCCTCCGGAACTCATCGCCATGGGTCAATCCCTCAGTTGTTGCTCGGACCCACGCCATCGACGCGCGAACCGGTAGCGAAGAAGTCATGCAGGTCATGCGCAAATTCGTCGAAGCGAGCGTAGGTGAGGCGGTTCGAGCGATTGAAGAAGTTGAACGCGAGCACGGCGGGGATAGCGGTGAACAGACCGAACGCGGTCATGATCAAAGCTTCACCGACGGGACCGGCCACGGCATTCATCGAGGCGTTGCCGGTGGCGGCAATACCGATCAGTGCATGGTAGATGCCCCAGACGGTGCCCAGCAGACCGACGAACGGTGCCGCGGAACCGACCGTTGCCAACAACGTCATGCCGCCTTCAAGACGAAGACTCTCGCGAGCCACGGCCTGACGCAAGGCGCGATCGATGAATTCCGAACGGCTCAGGGATTCGGCAAGACGACCAGTGGTACTGCCCGTGGTGGTCTGCTGGTGATGGGCGACCGCCGAGGCTGCGTCCAGTGCAATCTTGGAGAACGGTTCGCCCTTGGGCTGCGCTTCCAGGTCGCGGATGGCCTCCTGAGTGGAACCATTGTTCCAGAAGCCCTCGATCACCTTGTCGGCCCGACTGCGCACCATCGTATTGCGGATGGCGTTGGCGATGATGAAGTACCAGGACATGAACGACATGACGACCAGCGTCACGAAGACGATCCAGCCAAGCGGGTCGAAGTTTTGGATAAGGTCACCGAAGCCCATCTGTTTCATGGCTTCAGCGTTGGTGTTGCCGGTCATTGCAGGAGTCTGTAGGAACATAACGCTACCCTAGGGAAGTCAAGCGTGAGCTGTAACTGTAATCGACGAGATGTTGATTACAGCTGATTAAGATTGAAGTTGACGGGAACGCGAGCGTAACCTTCAACTTTTTGTCCGTTTCTGGTCGTCGGATTAAAGCGCCAACGGCGTGCCGCATCCATCGCTGCACGATCGAGCTCGTGATAACCGCTGGACTTGTCAATCTTGATGTCCTTCGGCGATCCATCAACTCCAACAAGGATCAGCAACACAACAACACCTTCGTGCCGCTGGCGAATCGCCTGTGACGGATACTTTGGTTGCAGGCGACTGTTATAGCTGAGATCTGAACTGGCGGTAATGGTCGTCGGCGGTGCCGGTGGTGCTGGCGGTGCCGGTGGTGGTGCCGGGGTCGCGTTCTGCGATACCTCTTCCACCGGTGGCGGTGGCGTCGGCGGCGGCGGTGTCGGCGGCGGCTTGACCTGTTGGATGATCTTCGGTGGTGGCTGCTTCGGCGGCTCCGGCGGCGGCGGCGGCGGTGGCGGCGGCGGCGGCGGCGGAACGATGAAGTTCACCTGGACGATTTTCTCTTTTTCCTTGTGATTCTGGTTCGGCGGCGCCATGGGCGCCACGATCAGCAGAAACGCGAACGCGTGCAGCCCAATGGCAACAGCCAGGGCCCAGGTGCGCTTCCAACTAAATGGTTCACGCCCAATTTCTTCGTTGCTAGAGGCCATCGGTCACTATTCAATCGGGAGAGAACGTCGCCGCGGGGAACAATTCATATCCTTTGAAACGTATTCACGTATCCGGATTTTGAGTTGCCACTGGGAGACGCAGGGGAAGGTTTTCAACGGTACAACAGCATATGACTTTTGTATAGCACCTGGGGCAGAAGAATGGACGTCCATCTGCCCTCAGAATTTTGCGGAGCCTTTCTCAGCCAGCGCCTGCGTTTTTAAGCCAGGCTTTGGCTTTCGCGGCGGTATCGGGCTCCTGTGCAGCTTTCTTCATTGCGGCAACGGCAGCAGGCTTGTTCTTCAGCCCACGCTCGGCCTCGGCCAGCAGCATATAAGCCTTGCCCTTGCTTTTCACGCCTTTGCCAATGCCTTGTTGAATCAATGCCTTGGCCTGACTGTTCTTGTTTTCAGTCAGCAGCAGTCGGCCTGCACGAAGCGCTGGCTCACCATCTTTGGCCAACGGGATCGCCTTGTTATACGCATCCATCGCCTTGCTAGGGTCGTTCGCCATTTCGGACGATTGCGCCAGCAACACGTAGTTGTCAGCGCTTGGCTTGACCACACCCTTGCTCATGCCTTCCTCAAGGACCTGCAATGCCTTCTTGGCGTTGGGGGCTGCGTCGGAGGCCTCCTGTCCCGTGATGAGATAAAGCTTGGCGAGGTTCACATAAGCGCCCTCACTTTTGAGCGCTCCACCGGACCTTGCCTTTTCCATCATCTGGATGGCTTCTGGATACTTGTGCGCCTGCATCAACACCGCCGCAGCGTTGCTGGCGGCATCGGGGTCATTCGGATTGCTGGCCATTTGCTGCTGTGCCAGAGCGGCCGCTTGGTCGCTCTGGCCAGACTCGGCGTAACTGGCCATCAGGATCTGGTCCCAGCTCGACTTCGGCTTGTCGGTCAAGGATTTCGCTTTCTTGATCGCAGCAATGGCTTGGGGAAACTTGTTGAGCCGGTAGTAAGCGTTTCCTTCAAGCGCGTAGGACTCAGCCGTTTCCTTCTTTCCCTCCGCTCGCCACTTGGCGACCGTGTCCAGCGCCGCCTGATATTGCTCATCGGAAATCTGGAATTGGGCAAGCTCGTATTCGAGCTGGAAATACGTGTCGTTTGGCATGATGCCAAGGGCAAGTGAGCGCTGCAGCAAGGCTATTCCGCCCTTGCTGTCCTTGGCGTTGTACTTCAGGTTGGCCAGGCCCTGCAGCGCGAGCGCCTGGGCATATTTGCTCTTGCTGCCGTCAACGATCGCCTGCAACAACGGTTCTGCCTTGGCCTTGTCGCCAGCAGAAACCGCCGTCAGCCCCTCGTTGAGGTTCTTCTGATCCTTGGAACTGGTGAGATCGAGTTTCGGCTCCGCGCGAGTGGCGTTGGGATACTGAACCTCTTTCTTCGCTTCGGCCGGGTGATTCGCTCGAGCAACCACCGAGCCACTTGCCACGGTGAACAGCAAAGCTGCGCTCGCCAGTACGGTTAACCCTCGGAAATGCTTCATGGGGATCCTTATCGTCTGTGTGCGCGCATCGAACTGCGCAGGGGAACCACGGAGAGTAACCTGACCAGCAGCCAGATAACAAGTTGCAGTGCCGCATAAAAGCTCGTTAAAAATCAAATGCTTGGCATTAGAACCTGTTCAAGGCGCGCTTTTTCAGTCGGCGCGTGGTGCTATAGCCCACGCTATTAAGCCGGTGCCCGCGTCGCCCTGCAAATTTCAAACTCCCAGCTGGCTGATTGAAAGCGCAGCCGGCTGCGGTACGAGTTCAGACGTCGAGATTCGCCACCTTCAACGCGTTCGATTCAATGAATTCCCGCCGTGGCTCAACCGCTTCTCCCATTAGCATGGAGAACATCTGATCGGCGGCAATCGCGTCCTCGACGCCAACTTGCAACATGCGGCGCGTCTCGGGATTAACGGTGGTATCCCAAAGCTGTTCCGGATTCATTTCACCCAGGCCTTTGAAGCGCTGGATGCTACGGCCCTTCTTGGCCTCTTCGAGTAACCAGTTTCGTGCTTCGATAAAGCTGAGCACGCCGCGGGATGCGTTGCCGCGCTGGACGACTGCATCGGGTTGAATCATGCCGGCGATCTGCTGACTGATCGACAGAATCGCGCGATATTCGTTGCTGCTGAAAAATGGCTGGGGCAACAGCCAGGTATGGGTGAGGCCGTGCTGTTCCTTGATCACCTCGATGGCAGCCGGCTGCTCTTCATGGGCAGGACGCAGCAGCATCTTGTAGTGCGGTTTACCCAGACCGCTGGCCGCCAGTCGCAAGGTGGCCCCGTCCAGCCAGCCCTGCATCGCTTGCTGATCGGACCACAACGCCGGTTCCAGCGGCGCATGTTCAAGCAAGGCGTTGAGCACCGTCGCGTCGAAACGGTGCGACAGCTTGGCGATCTGGTCCAGAGCGTGCTGATAGCTGCGCAGCAACTTCTCCAGCGCCTCGCCCGTGACCGGCGGCGCATCCGGACTGTAAGCGAGGCTGGCGTTGTCGACCGCGCTGGAAATCAGGTAGTCGTTGAGCGCAGCGTCATCCTTGATGTACAGCTCCTGCTTGCCCTGCTTGAGCTTGTACAGAGGCGGCAGACCGATATAGATGTGTCCGCGCTCGATCAATTCCGGCATCTGCCGATAGAAAAACGTCAGCAGCAAGGTCCGGATGTGCGATCCATCCACGTCCGCGTCGGTCATCAGGATGATGCGGTGATAACGCAGCTTGTCCGGGTTGTATTCCTCCTTGCCGATACCGGTCCCGAGCGCGGTGATCAGGGTACCGACCTCGGCCGACGCCAGCATGCGGTCGAAGCGCGCCTTCTCCACGTTGAGAATCTTGCCCTTCAACGGCAACACCGCTTGGGTCTTTCGATTACGGCCCTGCTTGGCCGAGCCTCCGGCGGAGTCGCCCTCGACCAGGAACAATTCGCACAGTGCCGGATCCTTTTCCTGACAATCGGCCAGTTTCCCGGGCAACCCGGCGATGTCGAGAGCACCTTTGCGACGGGTCATTTCGCGGGCCTTGCGCGCCGCTTCGCGCGCACGCGCCGCATCCACGACCTTGGAGGCGATCGCCTTGGCCTCGTGCGGGTGCTCGAGCAGGAACTCGCCAAGCTTTTCGTTGACGACCTGCTCGACCACGGTCTTGACCTCGGACGAAACCAGCTTGTCCTTGGTCTGCGACGAGAACTTCGGGTCGGGGACCTTGACCGACAGCACCGCGATCATGCCTTCACGCATGTCGTCGCCCGACAACGACCCCACCTTGGCGTTCTTGGCGAGGCCCGATCTTTCGATGTAGTTCTGCAGTGAGCGTGTCAGCGCGGCGCGAAAGCCCGTTAGATGCGTGCCGCCGTCGCGTTGAGGAATGTTGTTAGTGAAGCAGTACATCGATTCCTGATAGGAGTCCGTCCACTGCATCGCCACCTCCACCACCACCCCATCCTGTTCGGCCAGCAAGCTGATCACATTCGGGTGCAAGGCCGTTTTCAAGTGTGCAAGATGCTGCACGAACGAACGTATACCGCCCTCGTAGGCGAACGTGTCTTGCCGCCCTTCGCCTCGTTCGTCCTTCAATTCGATGGTGACGCCCGAATTGAGGAAGGCGAGCTCACGCAGGCGCTTGGCAAGAATGTCGTAATGAAATTCGATGTTGCTGGTGAACGTTGCGGGGCTGGGAAGAAAGCGCACCAGGGTGCCGCGTTTGTCCGATGTTCCCGCTTCCTTCAACGGGAACAGCGGCTCACCCATCGCATATTCCTGCTGGTATTCCTTGCCGTCCCGATAAATGGTCAGCCAAAGATGTTTGCTCAGTGCGTTCACCACCGAGACGCCCACGCCGTGCAGGCCGCCCGAAACCTTGTACGAGTTTGCGTCGAATTTGCCGCCGGCGTGCAGGACGGTCATTACCACTTCAGCGGTGGAGCGCCCTTCCTCGGGATGCGTGTCCACCGGGATGCCGCGACCATTGTCGCTGACACTGACCGAACCATCGTCAAAAATGGTCACCACGACCTTGTCGCAGTAACCAGCGAGTGCCTCGTCGATCGCGTTGTCGACAACTTCAAACACCATGTGATGCAGGCCAGTGCCATCGTCCGTGTCGCCGATATACATGCCTGGACGCTTGCGCACCGCTTCAAGGCCCTTGAGAACCTTGATGTTGCTTGAGTCGTAAGTCGATTCGTCGATGGATTCGTTCATTCGTGACCGTTTCCTGGCGCCAGCTACACCCGCCCGACACGGCACCATGAAACGTCGGACAAGGGTTATGCGGTTTTGGGGATATTGCAGCCTGTCGATTATAGCAGGCGGGAGACCTGTCCCTGTTCCACGTGGAACACACGCGCAGACGCCGTCGAGAGAGCCTCAGGGAGCTCGGTGCCCGTCAGAAGAACTTGCGCGCCACCGGCAGCCAGCAGAGCCACGACAGCACCTTGATGTACTTGATCCAGTTCGGAGGACAGATCATCCAGGCAGACAATCGGCCACTCCCCGCGATCTTCCGCAAACAGCTCCGCCTGGGCGAGCATGCAGCCCAGCGCCGTAAGCTTTTCCTGGCCACGGGAGAGATGCTCGCGTAACGGCGCTCGATCGAATGCGATGGACCAATCCGCACGGTGTGCGCCGAGGGTGGTGTGTCCACGCGCCAAATCCCTGCCGCGATGCTGACTCAGCTGATCAGCGAGATCTTCGTCATCGGACCAGCCACGCCGAAACCTGAGTTCGCAGGGCCCTAATTCCGGGAGCAAGGCCGCGACGCTCGCCGCCAGCTTCGGGCGCAGCCGTTCCATATAGTTTTGGCGGTATTTGTCGATCTGATGCCCGTAGGTCCCTAGTTCCGCCTCCCAAGGAGCGAACAAGTCGTCGGCGACGGCGTTTCCGGAGCGCAGCAGGCTATTTCGCTGTTTCAACGCCCGCTGGTAGCGGCGCCAGCACAGCAAAAAATCATGTTCCACGTGAAACACTCCCCAGTCGAGGTAGCGACGACGTTCCTCCGCCGCCCCCGCCACCAACGCGTGGGACCCCGGTTCGAAGCAAACGACGGCGCATTCGCGAACCAGCTGCCCGATCGCGGCAACGTCGCCGTCGACCTTGGCCTCCCAGCGTTGGCCTCGACGGCCCAAGCCCAGGCGCGAAACCCGACCATCGGCCCAATTCAAAACCGCGTAGACCGACAATTGCTCCGCGCCTCGCTGCAACAAGGCGTCTTTGGCACCGCTACGGAACGAGCGTGCGTGGGAAAGCAAGAACGCCGCTTCCAGCACGCTGGTTTTGCCAGCGCCGTTGGGTCCGACGAAGACATTGATGCCGGGATCAAGTTCTATCTCGACATCATCGAGGCAGCGCAGATGGCGGACACGAAGCTGTTCCAGTCTCATCCGGCGTGCATCCACAAGCAAGAACGCCGGAGATCCTGATGGGAGCCCCGGCGTTGCCTGTTTTTACCAATAACGAAAAAAACCATGCGAAAGGTCAGAGCCGCAAGGGCATGATCACGTGACGCGCATGCTCGTTGTCGTTTTCCTGAATAAGGCAGCTCGACTGAGCATCGCGAAGGCTCAAACGAGCCTTGTCGCCGTGCAGCGCAGCCAAGGCATCAAGTAGATAGCCGACATTGAAGCCGACCGCCAGATCGGATACGTGGGTCTCCGCTTCGACCTCCTCGACCGCCTCTTCCTGCTCGGGATTATGGGCGACGATGCGGAGCTTGCCTGGCGACAACTCCAGTCGCACGCCACGGTATTTTTCGTTCGAAAGGATGGCTGCCCGCTGCAGCGCTCCGCGAAGAACTTCGCGATCCAGGGTAGCCGTCTTGTCCGCTCCGAGTGGAATGACTGCCTCATAATCCGGGAAACGCCCGTCAATCAGCTTCGATGTGAATCGGACTTCGCCCCGGCGCACGCGCAGATGGTTTCGTCCGAATTCCAATTCAACCTGACCGTCACCGGTTTCCAACAAGCCGACAAGCTCATTGACGCCTTTGCGCGGAATAATGATTTGTCGACGGGTGCTGACCGAACTCTGCAATTCCGTTTCCTTCATCGCCAGCCGGTGACCGTCTGTGGCGACGCAACGCAGCGTGTGTTCCTGCAAGTCCAGCAGCATGCCGTTTAAATAATAGCGAACGTCCTGATTGGCCATCGCGAACGACGTGCGTTCCATGAGATCACGCAGAACTTCTTCAGGCAAGCTCACCTTTTCCACCAGCTCGATCTCGTCGACCGTCGGGAATTCGCTGGCCGGGAGCGTGGTCAGCGTAAAGCGGCTTCGACCGGCATTGAGCGCGACCCGGTCGCCATTGAGCTTCAAATCGATCTTGGCGCCGTCAGGAAGAGCACGCACGATGTCGAACAGCTTGCGTGCGGGAATGGTGATCTCCCCATCGACAAGTTTTTCGGCGTCGGCCATGGCCACCATTTCCACTTCGAGGTCCGTCCCGGTCAGGGAAAGCTTGCCCTCGGCTACCTTGACCAGAAGATTGGCCAGCACAGGCAAAGTCTGACGCCGTTCGACGACGCCAACGACTTGCTGGAGTGGTTTGAGCAGAGCTTCACGTTGGATGCTGAATTGCATGCTTTTTAGCTTCCCTATATCTGCTGTTTTATCTTTAAAAGCAGTTTAGTAGTAGTAGTAGGCGTTGTGGGTAACTTTTAAAACGAAAATTTACTTTCAAAGTCATGGGCTTACGACGATTTCTCGTTGTTACTCACGTTGTGCCCCGCCTGTGTGCCATTTGTGGATAACTTTCAAAGACGAGTTGTTCACACATTATCCACCGCCTGGCACCCTGCTTATCCATACGCTTTATCGATCGTTCGTTGCTGCAGTCTCAGCCGGTGAGCGTGCGAATCAGCTGCTCCCAATCTTGCCGCATTCTTGGATCAGTCTCGACAAATTTACGGATCGTCTTGCAGGCATGCATCACCGTAGTGTGATCGCGCCCGCCAAAGGCCTCGCCAATTTCGGGAAGGCTGTGTTCGGTCAATTCCTTGGACAGCGTCATCGCAATCTGCCGCGGCCGCGCCAGCGAACGAACGCGTCGCTTGGACAGCAGATCCTGCAATCGAACATTGAAGTATTCGGCGGTGATCTTCTGGATGTTGGGAATCGTCACCGCCTGGGCGTGAGTCGCCAGCAGATCGCGCAAGGTCTCTTCGGCAAACTCCGTCGTGATCGGCTTGCCGTAGAAGTTGGCACGCGCAGCCAGCGTGTTCAATGCACCTTCCAGATCGCGCACGTTCGAGCGGATTCGCTTGGCCAGCAGCATCGCGACGTTCTCATCGACCTGAACGCCCTTCTCGTGCGCCTTGGCCAGCAGGATGGCTGCGCGGGTTTCGAAATCCGGCGGTTCGATCGCCACGCTCAAACCCCACCCCAGGCGCGACTTCAGACGTGGCTCCAGCTTGTCCACTTCCTTCGGATAGCGGTCACAGGTCAGGATGATCTGTTGCTTGGATTCAAACAGGGCATTGAACGTGTGGAAGAATTCTTCCTGGGTGGTGTCCTTCCCGGCAAAAAACTGGATGTCGTCAATCAGCAAGGCGTCGACCGAACGAAAGCGCCGCTTGAACTGGTCCATGCTCTTGGCACGCAGCGCCTCGATCATTGAGCCGACAAACTGCTCCGAGCGCAGGTACATCACCTTGAAGCTGGGGTTGTGTTCCAGCATCAAGTTACCGGCAGCGTGCATCAGATGCGTCTTGCCCAGGCCGGTACCGCCGTACAGCAGCAGGGGGTTGTAGGCACGGCCGGGATTGGTGGCCACCTGCATTGCAGCGGCCTTGCCGAGCTGATTCGACTTGCCTTCGACAAAGGTTTCGAAGGTGTAGTGCGGGTCGAGATTGTTGGGGAAGCTCGGTGCAGGTGTGGGTCGCGCCGCTTGCGGCATCGCCGCCGGCTTGGGAGTCGGCGAGGGTCGTTCGGAGTTGGAACCCACATCCAGTCGCACCGGGACAGCCGTTCCGTGCAACAACAGCAACACCGCTTCGATACGCGACAGATATCGCTCGCGCACGGTCTCCAAGGTATAGGCATTGGGTGCAAACAGCTGCAGGCCGTCGGCATCGTCGCGCGCCTGCAGTGGCATCAGCCAGGTATGCAGGTCTTCGGCGCTCAAATCGCCTTCGAGGCGCCCAAGGCAGCGCCGCCACAGATCACTCATGAATAAAATCAGCCACAGCTTGAAGCGCTTCCGCGCGGGGAATGGGTTAGTCTAACAGCAGCTTTCGCGCCATCGCCGCCGAGATATCCACATGTCTATCCACAAGGCTGTGTCAGCAAGCATTTGACAGATGCGCGAAAAACCCCCCATACTTTCCAACCTTTTTATCCACATTCCCTTCGGAGTACGCCATGAAGCGGACCTTCCAGCCCAGCAAGCTCAAGCGCGCACGCACGCACGGTTTCCGTGCACGCATGGCCACCGCCGACGGTCGCAAGATCATCAATGCCCGTCGCGCCAAGGGCCGCAAGCGCCTGATCCCGTAAATCAGGCGTCGGTTATGTTGACCGCCGGTTTGCCGCGCGATGCGCGGCTACGTCGGCCAGCTGACTTTGCCGCCTTACGGACGAGCAGCGGACGCGCAGGCGGCCGCTGTTTTCATATGCGTTATTGCATCAATGAACTTGGTCACGCCCGACTTGGCCTGGCCATTTCCAAGCGGGTTTCCAAGCGCGCGGTCGAGCGCAACCGAATCAAGCGACTGCTGCGCGAATCGTTTCGACGCGTTCGCCATCAGCTGCCGCCGGTGGACTTGATGGTGATGGCGCGGGAGCAGGCCGCCGGTGTCACCGGCCCACAGTTGCTGGCCGAAATGGACAGCTTGTGGAAGAAGCTTCTGCTTGCCCGGGAACCCCGGCACCATTGAAGCGAGCGAGCGCCCCCGCCACAATGGCGTGTTGACCCATTCCTTTTCTGCCTCCGCGGCGTGACACGTGTCGTGGCATTACCCGGATCTGCTACGCGATGAATCAAACGCGCACCTTCCTCATGTTCGCCCT
>JBDTXA010000112.1:0-11743 GCA_040006415.1 Rhodanobacter sp. | reverse complement strand
TGCGCTCGGTGCTGGGTCAGCATGAGCTGGACGAAATCCTGTCGCAGCGCGAGTCGATCAACCGGACCTTGCAGACCATTCTCGACGAGGCCACCGACCCGTGGGGCATCAAGGTCGCCAATGTCGAGATCAAGGACGTCGACCTCAACGACACCATGGTTCGCGCCATCGCCCGCCAGGCCGAGGCCGAGCGCGAGCGCCGAGCCAAGGTGATTCACGCCGAAGGCGAGATGCAGGCCGCGGAGAAGCTGCGCGACGCCGCCGCGATGCTGTCCCAGCAACCGCAGGCGCTCCAGTTGCGCTACTTGCAGACCATGGCTGACATGTCGAACAACGGAAAGTCCTCGACCATCGTATTTCCGCTGCCACTGGATCTGATCAAGCCGTTGATGGACGCCTTTGCGCCCAAGTCGTAGCTTGCGACCAGCGATGCTGGCCTGTTGCACTGCTTTGAGATGACGCACGATACAGCGCCAGCGCTCGGCCGACATCGGCGCTCGTTGCGTTTGCCCAAGCCTTCATATGCCCGCGTGAAATCGTCGGGCAGGCGTCGTGGTCGGCAGCCTTCCGATGGTCTGATTCATTGCAGCCATACAGTTATCCGATGACATCGCCTGCGTGGCGGTCGCGACGACACGCCCGACATCAAGGTGTCGGCGGGCTTCGGCGTCGCCGCCGCGACGGACTTATATAGGCGTTGCGTGCTCTGCGTTATCGATGCTGACGACGCGCCATGCCGATCCAGGCGAACCGGATGCAATCAGCTCATTGCGAGCGATACGGTCGACGCAACGCGCCATGGCGGAGGGATATACCGGACAGCTCCAGGCAGCTTGCTACGGCAGCGGCTATGCCAACAGGCACGCTTGTCGGAGGGCGGCAGGGTGCACAATCCGGATTCCTTTCCGCTGCGGAGATATGTCATGCGCCAGACTGTGCTTGCTTTAGTACTCGCACTTGCGTTGCCAACGGTTGCCTTGGCCCAAGCGTCCAACCTCCACAGAGGCGCCATCTCAGCTTCCGTGGCACAGGCGGTGAGGGACCCGGCCCGCAGCGCCGATGTACCCAACGACGCCCGACGCAAGGTGGCGCAGGTCATGACCTTTGCCGAGGTCAAACCGGGTCAGAAGGTGTTGGAGCTGATTCCCGGTAGCGGTTATTTCACGCGCGTTTTCAGCGCCATCGTTGGCCACAGCGGCCACGTGTACACCGTGTGGCCTGCGGAATATGCGAAAGAGGATGGCGAGGACGTTGCCGGCTCGAAGAAGCTCGCCGCCGAGCCCCACTACGCCAACGTCAGCGTGCTGAGCCAGCCCGCTGCCCAGTTGCGTTCGCCGGAACCGGTGAATCTGGTGTTTACCTCGCAGAATTACCACGACTATCCCGACAAGTTCATGGGCAAGGTCGATCCAGCCGTCCTCAACAAGCAGGTCTTCGATGCACTCAAACCCGGTGGTCTGTGGGTGGTGATCGACCACGTGGCTCCGGCCGGCAGCGGGATGACCGATACCGATACCTTGCACCGGATTGACCCGGCCATCGTCAAGCAGCAGGCGAAAGCCGCCGGCTTCGTTTTTGACGGCGAGAGCAATGCACTGCGTAATCCGGCCGACCCGCACACCATCAAGGTGTTCGACAAGTCGATCCGCGGCCATACCGACCAGTTCATGTACCGCTTCCGCAAGCCGGGGAAATAAGCGGTCTACGGGTTATGGCGTGTCGTATTCACCGATGATCCGGATCACCTAGACCTGCAATCCCCAGTTCGCAAACAAGGCGTGGACCACGCCTTGTTTGTCAGCGCCGCGACCAAGACTGCGGTGGCGTACAGCGCGTTGCGCATCGGGAAAAACGATGCAGCGCTGTGTTAAATACTCGCCGCCCCCGATCCATGCATCGGCGTAGTCCACTGCGTTGAGCAGCAACAGTGGTCCGAAGAGTCCGTTGCGTCGCCGGTAAAAGTATTCGCGGTAACACTTACCCTCATCGAGGCTGTCGAAAAAGTTCGCGCACAGCAATTACAACAGCTACGCGTAGATCGCGATGGAAGACGTTCCAACCGGAAGGTCTCTGTCCGATGCCGGCCCAATGAGGTTCCACCACCAGCAGTGCTGCAGTTGGCTTTGTTTCCCAGGTGGGTCAGTTCTGCGATGGCCGAGCCTTCCCCCTGCTCATTTTCTCGACGTGGAAACCGGGTCAGCGCGTAGACCTACTGCAGTCCGCGCCATAGCGCATCCAGCAACTCGCCTTGCGGATCCTGCCCCTGCTCCCAGTACATGATCCCGCCAAGGTGATGCGCCTTGACCCAGACGGCTTTCGCCGCGAGCGAATGCGGGTCGTCGTAGCTGATGAAATGGCGGGTGTCGGCATTCCACAGGTACGGCGCCTGCGCGTCGGCGTCCCAGTAGCGTACGTAGCCGCGGCGGTTGATAAAGCGTGATTCCAGCTCTGGCCACGGATGTTCGCCCTGATAGTGCCCATATGTCTGATACAGGCCGTGATGCTGAGCCTTCACGTCAGCAAATTCGCGGCCGTAGAACGCCGCGCCGATCAGCAACTTGCGCGGTGGCACACCGGCCGCGAGAAACTGCCTGACCGCCTTTTCGGTATCGCGTGCGTCCGCGGGTGCCAGCGCGGAGGCATGCAGGCCGGTGTGGTGGCCGGTGGTGGGTGTCAGCGAGTTGTTGAAGTCGTAGGTCATCAGGTTGAACCAGTCGAGGCTGGGTTCGATCGCGGCGATATCGACGCCGTCAACGAACGGACCATCGGCGGCGGCCATGCTCAAGGTGAGTCGCTGTCCGTGCTCGACACCGGCACGGTCGAGCGTCATGCGCAGCGTCTTCAGCAGGAGGGTGAAGTTCGGCCGGTCCCGCGGGCTGGACTGGATCCCGGCCTCGCCGTGCCCGGGATATTCCCAGTCCACATCCAGACCGTCGGCGTCATGGGTCAGCAGCAGTTGGGTGGCGCTGTCGGCAAAGCGTTGGCGGCCTGCCGCCGTGCTGGCGGCGGCGGAAAATCCGTCCACGCCCCAGCCACCGACCGACACCACGACCTTCAGGTGAGAATGCGCGGTCTTCAGCTGCGTCAGTCGATGAAGGCGACCGTCGCCATCGACATCCAGCACCACGCGCCCATCGACCAGGTTTGCGAAAGCGAAAATCAGTGTATCGATGTGGTCAACGCTGGCGGCCGGAATTGCCTGCCGTGCCGTGTCGTAACCTACAACGCGGTAGCGTGTGTACTGATGTTGGCTCATCGACGGCATGGCACATCCGGCAAGCGCAATGGCCAGCAGCGCCAGCAGGCCATGTCGGCGTATCGTTACGGGAGGGTTGCTGTCGCGGGGCAGTTCGGGCATCGGTCGTCTCCAGGGATTGCGCAAGAACCGATAGTCGCAGCCACCCACCCGTTTTCCCAGCGACGCGGCTTGAGCGACGCAGGCCGATCACGCCACCATGGCAAAGGTCCGAAAGTAGATCTCGATGTCGGCAACAAGGGTGATACAGCATGAGCCAGGAATCGCCGGAATCACCCGCGAACGACAATTTCGATCTGCCGCCGGTATGTCCGGTAGAACCGGATGCGGCCGACTGCTGCGGCGAGGGCTGCGTGCGGTGCATCTACGACATCCATGACGAGAAGATGGAGCGCTATCGCGAGGCGCTGGAGCGATGGCGTGCCCGCCAGCCATGAGCGACGTCCGGCGAACGTTGTGCGGCTGGTTGCTCATGAAGATGTGCGTTGTAGAAAACAATTCGCGGCCTCGATGACGCACTTCATCGCGTACAGAGCGACTTCGTCGCTCAGCCGGCGCTTTCCCCGCAGACCGTCACTATGCTCCATGGCCATCACCCCACGTCTGGAATTTTCGCCGTGTTCAGAGCCGTCCTTTTTCAACTCCGCCTCATCATCGCCTGGTATCTGGTGTTCCTTGTGGTGGCCCTGCTCGCAAGCGGGTTCTGGTCTTTCCTCGGCGACCTGGTGGCGCTGCTGGGGCTGGTCACCGTGATCTTCGTGATCATCCGCGCGCATTCCCATCTGGCGCGGGTACGGTTGATCAGCGGCAAGCTGACATCCGCCTCGCTGGCCAGCCGTCAGCGTCGGCAGATCGAGGTGCCGCTTGAAGCGGACGAGGCCTTCGACTTGCTCGATGCGGTAATTCGCGACTTGCCCGGCGTCACCGACATGGATAGCGCGAGACCCCGGCTGGAGGTTCGGGCCGCCATCCATTACTCCGACCCGTATGGCATCCAGGTGCTGGGTCGATACAACCCGATGAGCTGGATCGTCAGTCAAAAGAATCGGGTGATGGCAACGGTCACCCGCGGTGATGGCACCTGCAGTTTCACCGTGATCTGCGAGCCGATGAGCGCGCCGTGGAGCGGGTGGTTGCAGGTCGACGACGGCGCCAATTTGCAGAACATGGATACGATCACCCGCGCCATCACACTGGCCATCGCCCAGCGCCGACGCGGCGAGCAGGCCGCCGTCGTGCAGACCGTGACCGAGAAGGAACTGGCCATCGCCCGGCTTAACCTTCTGCAGGCTCAGGTCGAGCCGCATTTTCTCTACAACACGCTGGCCAATGCGCAGGTGCTGTTACGTACCGATCCGGCCAGCGCCGACCAGATGCTCGGGCACCTGATTCAGTACTTGCGTCACTCGCTGCCACGAACCGATCGCGCGCTCTCCAATCTAGGGGAGGAACTGGACCGCTCGCGCGCCTATCTCGAAATCCTGAAGATCCGGATGGGTTCGCGCCTGAGCCTGCAGATCGATGTGCCCGACGCGCTGTTGTCAACGGCCATTCCGCCGATGATGCTGCAGACTCTGGTGGAAAACGCGATCAAGCACGGTCTCGAGCCCCGCCCCGGCGACGGTACCGTATGGATTTTTGCGCGGCTCCAGGATGCTCGCGTAGCAATCACGGTGGCCGATGACGGACGCGGGTTCAGCGGTGAAGCCAGCGGCAGCGGCATCGGCCTGAAAAACGTGCGCGAGCGCCTGCGCCTGATCTATGGTTCCGCCGGTTCGCTGGTTATCGCCGCCAACTTCCCGCAGGGCGTCGCTGCCACCATCACGGTGCCCGAGAACTTCTCCGGTGAGGTGTCCCATGGTTAAGGCGATCGTTGCCGAAGACGAAGCGCTGCTGCGGCGCTCGCTGCTGGAAGCACTGGCCACGGCGTGGCCCGAACTGGAGATCGTCGCCGAATGCGAGGACGGGGCCAGCGCACTGGAAGCGATCGACCAGCATCGACCCGATGTGGCCTTTCTCGACATCCGCATGCCCGGTCTCACCGGACTGGAAGTGGCCTCGGCGACCACTGAGGTCAGCCCGTCGACCCAGGTTGTGTTTGTCACCGCCTACGACCAATACGCCATCGACGCCTTCGAGAGTGGCGCGATCGACTATCTGCTGAAGCCGATTGCGGCCGACCGGCTCGCTGCCACCGTGCAGCGGGTGCAGGGACGGATGGCGTCCGGAGCAGTCAACAGCGAGGCACTGGCGACCCTGGTCCGGCAACTTGGCATCCACGCTCCAGTGAAAGCTGACGAGCCACCCCTGCGCTGGATTACCGCCAGCACCGGCCGCGAGACGCGACTGATCCAGCTAAGCGACGTGATCTATTTTCGTGCCGACAACAAGTACACCACGGTGATGACCGCCGACGGCGAGACGCTGTTGAGAACGCCGATCAGGGAGCTGCTCGAGGTTCTCGATCCGGCCACGTTCAAGCAGATCCATCGTTCCACCATTGTCAACATGAACGCGGTGGCTGCCGTAGTTCGCGATGAGACCGGCAGGGGCTGCCTGCGTCTGCGCGGTCGACCGGAAACGTTGACCGTCAGTCAGCCGTTCATGACGCTTTTTCGAAACATGTGAGCCACCGGGCTCCCACACTTTCCGCCATCTCAAAGGTGCGCCATGCATTACCTCATCGCCGCCATCTATTTTCTGTTCGCGCTGTTCGGCTGGGATGGCTGGGGCGCGCAGACGATTGCCACGCATGCTTTCGATCACGGCACGGAGGTGCTCTACAGCGAGGCAAGCGTCACGCCCGTGCTTGCGCGATTTTCGTGCGTTTCCAGTGCCACCGGGGAGTGTCACTACCGGTTTTTTTCCGCCCATTGCGATCAGCCGATGCATACGGCATCCGTGCCTGCATGTCAGCGGAAGCCTTACCACGAGTTGGTCGTGGCGACCGGAAACCGTACGGAATTAGCCAGACTCCCCGCAAATTTCACCTTCTGCGTCAATCAGGATGCCTTGCCGCCGGATGTGCCTTGCAGACCAGAGCTGCGGGCCGGATTGGCGCAGTAAGAAAGCAGTGCGAGTGGTTTTGTTTGGCCTTCCATATCAGTGGTAGATACCGGAAATATGAACAACGTCGAAGTATATGGCAGCGCCGCTGACAAAGCGCCGTTGCCATCGGGGCGGCATTAGCCTTAGGAGAAGATGTTCGCTTCCGATGCGGGTTGAGCCGAAACACGGCCATCCAATTCACCCTCATGTGCGACGAAAGGCTCGTTCCGACGTCACTTTCAGGTCTGGGGCTTCGATCTGCACATCGACACCGCGGAGTCCGGCAGCACGGCGTAAGACACCATGCAGGTCCAGGTGATCACCTCCACCAACAAGTAAGTCACCCGGGTCACATTCTCCAACAAGGACGCGACCAGCGCTTACCAGGAACACACGATCAGCTTGAATGCCTGCAGCAGACAGACCCTGCAGATCAGTTTCTACGGGGTGGAAGACAGCACCCAGCAGACCTCGTTCTTGATTGACGACGTCAGCGTCAAAGCGCTGTAAATCTGCTGTCCCGCGGCGGGCGGATTCATGACCCGCGGCACGGTCGGGCTACACTGCGTTGATGACTTGTCGACACTCCAGGAAATGCCCGTGACCGATGCCCTGTACGCCAGTTCCATCCCCGTGTTCAAGCAGATGCTGGGCGGCCTTGCCGCGATCCTGGCCAAGGCTGAATCGCATGCTGAAGCAAAGAACATCGAAGTCACGGCACTGACCCAGGCACGACTGTTTCCCGACATGTTTCCCTTGCGTCGGCAGGTACAGATCGCCTGCGATTTTGCGCGCGGCGTGTCGGCGCGACTGGCCGGCGCCGAGGTGCCCAAGTACGACGACCAGGAACAGAGCTTCGCCGAACTGTGCGAGCTGATCGACCGCACGCTGGGCTTCATCGACAGCCTCGGCCCCGCACAGTTTGAGGGGGCTGCCGAGCGCGAGATCGTGACACGGCCGGGTACGCCGAAGGAGCGTCGCTTCGATGGTCAGACTTATCTGCTGAACTATGGCCTGCCGCAGTTCTTCTTTCATGTCACCACGGCTTACGCGCTGCTGCGGCACAACGGTGTCGAGATCGGCAAGCGCGATTACATGGGCCAGTATTGAATGACCTGACGCTGCGGCGTGCCGGACCGGGTATCGCCGCCATTGCCGGAAACCTGGTGTGGAGTTGCACAAGCGGGAGCTCGCCCGGATCAGGCGTCCTCGTCGGGTGGAAATTGCGTTCGCATGTCCAGTTGGCAGCGCGCGAGCAGGGACGGCGGGTAACTGCTCGGCCAGCCTTCCTCAAAATCCAGCTCGCTGGCAATCAGCCCATGCTCGCCCAGCACCTGTGCCATGGCCAGCAGATTGGCACTCAGAAGCGCCTTGCCAAGCGGTGTCGACACCGGCTGTCTGCCGGCATTCTGGCGTTCCGCCAAGGCGCCGATGACGGCTGGCGGCAACTCCCAATATTTGGCCGCCTGCACTGACAGTCGTGCAGCGAGGCGGGCGCAGCCGGCGAGAAACGCCGACGAGACCACTTTGGGGGTGGATGGCATGATTTGGTCAAGCAGCCGCACCACGGCGCCCGTTCCGGTCTGGCAGATGATGCCAGCCAGATACGCCTCGAAGGTATCGCTACCGCCCCCGTTCTTTGCGAACCAGGCGCAGGCATGGGAGCAGCGCTCGGCGTGATCCCACAACCGTTCGCCCGTGGCACTGCGTCCCGAGGTGACCCCGCTGGCCTGCAGAATGGGTTTCATCACATGCTGGGTCAGTACCCGGTGCAAGCCATCCTGGCCCATCAGGATAATGGCCTGCTGCAGGCTGGAGATTGGTTGCGCGGAACGGTAATAGGCGCTACTGGTGGCGCGCATCACTTCGCCGACCATCAGTGGATCCCGGCCGACCAGCTTGGCCACCTGGCCACCTGAGGACCTGTCGCTTTTCAGCATGCGCAAAAGCTGCGGCAACACGGCAGGCAGACGCGGCAGGCTGCGCATGTCGAAGCGTGTGCTGAGGGGTTCCAGACGATTGAGCGTGGCCAGCTCGGCGCCGGACAGCTGGTGAACATCGCTGTCCGGCAATCCGAACACGAACCGATGAAAGCGATCCTCGATCTCTTCCGGCGTGGCGGCCGGGCAGGCTGCCGGGGCATCCCCGGGCTGGCGGATGGTCGCGGCGACCCGGGCACGCAGGGGCGTTGCTGATTTGGGTCTTGCCCGGGTCGCAGCGACCCCGTAACTGCCGAAGAGGCGCCGCCAGATCCTCCTCATAGACTTTCCTTCATTACAGGGCGCTGGCTCCGCTTGTGATGCTCTAGGTATCGGCCGTTGCCCCGTAATATTTAGCGGCATCCGGCCGGGCGGCCCAGGCCACCGTGCGGGTATACCGTGTTGCTCTCCCCGCAGAGCGAATCACAGCGGTGCGACTTCCCCTTCGCCCGCAGTGGAACCGTTACTGACTCTTCTTCTTTTCCTGCTTGGCCGCCTTCTTTTCCTTCATCGTCTTGGCCGGCTTTTTCTTGTCGGTCTTCTTTGAATCCATGCCCTTGCTCATGATGCTCTCCGTGGTGGGATCGGGTGGTGGGACATGTGAAGCAGTAGAAAGTTTATGCCGTTACGCGGCCCTTGGGCAGCGGTCGCTCAGATTCGGTCCTGCGGGTGCAGATATCGCCATTGGCCGGGGGGAAGTTTCGACAGCGGGATGCGGCCCACGCGCAGGCACTTCATCGCCAGGACCTTCAGGCCAACCGCCTCGCACATCGGTACGATCTGGCTGGATTGAAGCTTCTTGAAGGCGAAGCGCAGGCGCTGTTCGCTCTGCCAGCTGACCTTGATCGGCGGCATCGCATAGTTGTTGAAGCGCAAACCGTGGTTGAGCAACGTTAAACCGTTCTCGACCAGTTCGCCGCTGACATCGACCTCAAATTCCTGCTCGAGCCGATCGATGTCCTCCGTGAGCTTGCGGGTGACGCGCCTGTCCTGGGTAAAGATCAGCAGCCCACTGGCTTCGGCAGGGAGCAGCAAGGGCGTGCTCAGCCGCTGCAGATGGCGCTTCAACGGGCGCACGCTGGAGGCGTCATCGGCTGAGCGTGTTTCGGGGGTGACCAGAGCGCTGGCGGCTTTGGGGTCGTAACCGACGGGTTTGTGCAGCACCAGCGTGGCCGGCTCGGTAGGAATCAGCGCTGCCTTGGGATCGATGGTGATGTCTTGCGTGTCGACCATGAATTGCGGCATTTCAACCACCACGCCATCGACCTGCACCCAGCCGCCCTCGATGTATTGCTCGGCCTCGCGCCGCGAACACTGCGCGAGCGCAACGACGCGTTTGGCCAGGCGGATGGATTCTGTCATCGAAATGCCGCGTGGAGAGAAGGGGTTCATTGTAGGTCCACGACCAGGCGAATGCAGGAGTGCATTCATGCGCGATGGTTTCGCTTCGATGCCGCAACGAAGAGCATCGCGCATGAATGCGCTCCTATAGGTGAGCAGGGTGCCTGCTGGCAATCGTGGCGAACGCCCCCAGATTGTTGGACTGTGCATATGAGACATCGACAATGATTCCTTTTTCCATACTCGATCTGGCTCCGGTCACCGAGGGCAGCGATCCTGCTCAGGCGTTTCGCAACACGCTGGACCTGGCGCAACTCGGCGAAAAACTGGGTTACCAGCGCTACTGGCTGGCCGAGCACCACAACATGCCGGGCATCGCCAGCGCCGCAACGGCGGTGCTGATCGGCCACGTCGCCGGTGGCACCTCGACCATCCGGGTCGGCGCTGGCGGCATCATGCTGCCCAATCACGCGCCGCTGCAGGTGGCCGAGGCGTTCGGCACGCTGGCGTCGCTGTACCCGGATCGGATTGACCTCGGACTGGGACGGGCGCCAGGCACCGATCAGCCGACAGCAAAGGCCTTGCGCCGCTATTTCGACGGTGCCGACAGCTTCCCGCACGACGTGCTCGAATTGCTTGGCTATTTCGAGCCGGCCACGCCGGGACAGTCCGTTCGCGCCGTACCGGGTGCGGGTATCGAGGTGCCGGTGTGGCTGCTGGGATCGAGCCTGTTCAGCGCACAACTTTCCGCCCAGCTGGGGCTGCCGTTCGCGTTCGCGTCGCACTTTGCACCAGATGCGATGGACGATGCGCTGGCGTTGTACCGGCGCGACTTCCAGCCATCCGCGCGGCTGCAGCAGCCGCATGCGATGCTCGGGTTGAATGTGGTCGCCGCCGACAGCGACGCCGAGGCGCGCCGGCTGTTCACCACCCAGCAGCAGAGCTTCATCAACTTACGTCGGGGTCGTCCCGGTCTGATTCCAGCGCCGATCGACGATATCGAGTCGTACTGGACGCCGCCGGAAAAACTGATGGTGGAGCGGGCGTTGGCCTGTTCCGTGGTCGGCGATGTCGACACGGTCACCGACGGGGTCGCCGCGTTCATCGATCGACACAAGCCCGACGAGGTGCTGGTCACGGCGAACCTCTTCGAGCATGGCGCGCGACGTCATTCGTTCGAAATGGCGGCTGCTGCGCGGGATCGCCTGGCCGCCTGAAGCTTGCCCGTAAGCAGATGGGGCGGGTGACCAAGATGCGGGCGCAGGTGTACATCAGCCATAATCGGCGTTATTCCACGAATTATTGAAGCTCAATCGCGCATGAAGACACCGAAAGGACTGCAGGATCTGATCGACGAGGGTGTGATCGACCAGGTGATGCGGCCATTGAAGAGCGGCAAGGAGGCCGCGGTCTATGTTGTCCGCTCGGGCGAAGACATTCGCTGCGCCAAGGTCTACAAGGACATGGCCCAGCGCAGCTTCCAGGCGCGCGTGCAATATCAGGAAGGTCGCAAGGTCCGTGGCAGCCGCCAGGCGCGTGCCATGGGCAAGGCCACCAAATTCGGCCGCAAGGAGGCCGAGTCCGCCTGGAAGAATGCCGAGGTGGATGCGCTGTACCAGCTGACCGCTGCCGGCGTGCGCGTGCCGAAACCCTATGGCTATTTCAGCGGCGTGCTGGTGATGGAGCTGGTTACCGACGCGGACGGGCATTCCGCGCCACGTCTGGGCGAGGTGGATCTGTCTGCCGAGACGGCGCGCGAATACCACCGGTTCCTGATGCAGCAGGTGGCGCGGATGCTTTGCGTGGGCCTGATTCACGGCGACCTGTCCGAGTACAACGTGCTGGTCGGACCGGAAGGCCCGGTGATCATCGATCTGCCGCAGGCGGTCAGTGCCTCGGGCAACAACAACGCACGCACGATGCTGCGGCGGGACGTGGGCAATATCACCATCAGCCTGTCGCGCTGGGCGCCCGAACTGCTGGACACCCATTACGGCGAGGAGATGTGGGCGCTGTTCGAACTGGGTGAGCTGCATCCGGACAGCGAACTCACCGGACACTTCGAGTTCGACGAAAGCATCGCCGATGTCGACAGCGTGATGCAGTCGATCATCGACGC
>JBDTXA010000111.1:0-11802 GCA_040006415.1 Rhodanobacter sp. | reverse complement strand
AGGATGGTCAGGATCGGCATGAAGAACAGCGCCACGCCGAGACCCTGTATCAGCTGCACCATCGCCACGTGATAGAAATCGATGCCGATGTAGAAGTCCGAGCGCATGAAACAGGTGGCCGCCATCACCAGAAACGCGACGGAGGCGACCGCACGCAGGTCGAACTTGGTGGCGTACTTGCCGACAAAAAATGTCAGCAGCACCGGTATTACGCCCAGCGGCGCAGTGGCGTAGCCGGCCCAGGTCGAGGTATAGCCCAGATTGCGTTGCAGCCACAGCGGTATCAGCAGGCCGATCGCAAAGAACGCGGCATAGGCAAATACCAGCGCGATCGTACCCCAGGTGAAGTTTCGGTGGCGGAACAGCTTCAGGTCGACGATCGGGTCTTTATCGGTCAATTCCCAGATCAGGAAGATGGCGATGTTGATCGCCGAGACGATGCTGGTGATGATGATGAAGGTGGAGTTGAACCAGTCCTCGTCATTGCCCTTGTCCAGCACGATCTGCAGCGCACCCACGCCGATGATCAGGGTGATCAGCCCGACGTAGTCGATCTTCGGTCGCTCGGTCTTTTCCTCGCGGCCCTTCATCTGGTTCGCCACCACCATGCTGGCGAAGATGCCGATCGGCACGTTGATGAAGAAAATCCACGGCCACGAATAGTTGTCGGTGATAAGGCCGCCCAGGATCGGCCCGGCGATCGGCGCCACCACCGTGACCATGGCCAGCAGGGCCAGCGCCATGCCGCGTTTGGCCGGCGGATAGATGCCGATCAGCAGGCTTTGGGTGATCGGGTACATCGGACCGGCGACCGCGCCCTGGATCGCGCGGAACAGGATCAGCATGCCCATGCTTTGCGAGATGCCGCACAGGAACGAGGTCAGCGCAAACAGCAGCGTGCAGGCGGTAAACAATTTCACTTCGCCGAAACGGCGGGTGAGAAAGCCAGTCAGCGGCAGCGAGATGGCCATGCTGACCGCGAACGACGTGATCACCCAGGTGCTCTGGTTGTTGCTCACGCCGAGATTGCCGGCGATCGTCGGCAGCGAGACATTGGCGATCGTCGTGTCCAGCACCTGCATGAAAGTCGCCAGCGACAGGCCGATCGTGCACAACGCCAGATTGCGTGGTTTGAATGGGGTGGTCATCGGTTTCTATCAATCATGTAGGAGCGCACCCTGTGCGCGAATGCATTTCGTCGCGATGCCTTCTCGGCCATACCATTTACTGCGATGCTTTTTTGTGGCCACGCCCTTCGCCGTGCGGCCGAAGAGCTCGCGCACAGGGTGCGCTCCTACAGGTGTCTATTTGCCGCTCGCCATGTTGGCGTGGATAATTTTCTCGATCTCCTGGTTCGCCTTGACCAACTGCTGCGTGTAGACGTCGGTGCTGAACGCGGGTTGAGTCGGCGACTTCCGTGCCAGAGTCGGGCCACTTTTGTCGTGCAGGCCGACATCGACCGTTACCGACATGCCCAGGCGCAGCGGATGTTTCTCCAGCTGCTTCGGATCGTCGAACACAATCCGAACCGGAATACGCTGCACGATCTTGATCCAGTTGCCGGTGGCGTTCTGCGCCGGCAACAGCGAAAACGCGCTGCCGGTACCCACGCCAAGGCTTTCGACCTTGCCCTTGTAGGCGACGTCGCCACCGTAAACGTCCGAGTCGATGCTCACCGGCTGGCCGATGCGCATGTCGGTGAGCTGGGTCTCCTTGAAGTTGGCGTCCACCCACACGCCGTGCAGAGGTACCACCGCCATCAGCGCCGCGCCCGGCATCACTCGCTGGCCAACCTGCACCGAACGTTTGGCCACATAGCCGTCCACCGGCGCAACCAGGGTCGTGCGGGCATCGTCGAGATAGGCCGCGCGAAGCTTGGCCGCCGCCACTTGCACATCGGGATGAGAGGCAACTACGGTGTCATCGACCAGCACCTTGCTGGTTTGAAACTGCTGCTGCGCCGTGATCAGCGCGTTCTCAGCCGTGGTCAGCGCATCGCTGGCGTGCGACAGCTCTTCGGTCGAAATCGCGCCGGACTTCGCCAGCGCCACGCGGCGCTGGTAATCGGAGCGGGCCTTGTTCACTGCGGTTTTACGTACGGAGACGTCGGCCTGCGCACCGTTGACGTTGGAATACAGGCCGCGCACCTTGCGCACTGCCAGTGCCAGATTGGCCCTGGCTTCGCTCAGCGCAACGTCGGCATCGCTGGGATCAAGCTTTACCAGCGTGTCGCCAGCGTGGACCAGGTCGCCATCGTCGGCGCCAATGCTGACCACGGTGCCGGGCAGCTGCGGCGTAATCTGCACCACATTGCCATTGACGTAGGCGTCGTCGGTGCTCTCGTACCAGCGGCCGTCGAAGTAATACCACAGGCCCCAGCCGATGATGCCCAGAAGCACCACGATGCCGACCAGGCGCAGCATGAAGCCGCGCGATTTCTTCGGTTTAGTGGGCGCCGCAGGCTTGGTTTCGGCGCTGGCAGCGCTTGTTTCAGGAGTGGATTGACCGGACATGGGGCTGCCTCAGGAACGTGATGGGGTGGATGACGGAGAAGCGGGGGCGGGCGTGTCGGACTGCGGCTGAAAGCCGCCACCGAGCGCCTCAATCAGCTGTACCGAGCGGTCGACCTGCTGCGCCTGCAGCGAGGCCACGCCACGGTTGGCAACCAACAGCTGCTGACGCACGCTCAGTGCTTCCAGATAGCTGCCGATGCCCGCCTTGTAGCGCTGAAGCGCCAGCTCCCAGGCCTGTTCCGCGGCGGTCTGCGCACGCTGCTGCGCGGCAAGCTGGTCCTGCAGCGACTGCAGCGCGGAGAGATCATCGGCGACCTCGTTGACGGCGCCAACCAGCGTCCGGTTGTACTGCGCCACGGCGAGGTCGTACTGCGCATCCTGACCGTTGAGGTTTTCACGCAGGCGACCCCCGTCGAAGATCGGCAGGCTGATGGTTGGTCCGACCTGATAGAAACGCGAGGGCAGGCTCAGCGGGTTGCCGCCACCGAGGGCAATCACGCCGGCCATCGCGCCGATGCTGATGTTCGGCAGGAATTCGGCTTTCGCGGCCTTGATGTTGCCGCTCGCCGCCTCGACCCGCCAGCGCGCCGCAACCAGATCGGCGCGATGGCCGAGCAGCTCCAGTGGCAGATCGCCGGAGACAGCCATCTCGGTCGGTGTCAGCACCTTGGGGCGAGTGATATCGAGACCGCGGTCCGGCCCTTTACCCAGCAACACCGCCAGCGATGAGCGCGCCGCGTCGACGGCGCGTTTGGCCAGCGCGACACTCTGTTCGGCGTTCGCCACCTCGGTGTCGCCCTGCCGTAGCTGAATCTTGTTATCGATACCGGCGGCCACGCGCTGGCGGGTCAGCTCGCGTGATTCGTGGGCACGTGTCAGCTCACCGCTTGCCAGGTCCTGCTGGGTAAAGGCATAGCCGAGCTGGGCATAAGCGCGCGCGACATTGCCGGACAATTCGATGCGTGCCGCGCGTGCCTCGATCTCCGCTGCGCGCGATGCGCCCAGTGCTGCCTGCCACGCCGCACGTTTGCCGCCCCACAGATCCAGGCCCCATTTGAAGCTGAGATCAGCGTACTTGGCCAGCGAGAAATGTCCGCCGCCACTGCCCGCCGGAAGCACCGAGGTCGGGATCCGCGCGCCGGAAACGCTGGCGCTGGCGTTGAGTGTGGGTCCGCGCGCCGCATTCGCCATACCGGCCTCGGCCTGTGCCGCACGCGCCCGCGCATCGGCCACGCCGAGACCAGGATTGTCCTGCAGCGCCTCGGTCATCAGGGCATCGAGTTGCGTATCGCCCAGCGCCGTCCACCAGTCGTTGGCGGGCCACGCCGCGGGCGACACGTTGACGCCGGACAGGCTGCGGTCGGCCTTCAGCGAGGAAGGATCGATCGGTGTGCCATCCGGGTGCAGTCCGCCGCTGCTGGCACAACCGGCCAGGGCGAGGGTCAGTACGGCGGATACCGCGAGTGAGTGCAGGCGCATGGGGTGAAATCCAGGGGAAAGTAGGTCAGTGCTTGTCGCGAAGCGCGTTCAGCACGCGCGTCAGGTAGTCGTGCAACTGCGTTTGCTCGAGCTCGCTCAGTGAGCGCTGCGAAGCGGTAATCACTCGCTGACTGCAGACCGATGCGGTATCTTTCCAAACGGCATGTCCGGTATCGGTGAGTTCGATGCGCAGCGCGCGGCGGTCCTGTGCGTGCGGGGTGCGGCGTAGATAGCCCTTGCGCTCCAGTTGATCCAGCTGGCGTGTCATCGCGCCGCCATCGATCTCCACAGCGCGGGCCAGCTCGGTGGCCGACACGGCACCCAGCAGCTGTGCCTTCTTCAGGATCAGGAACTGCGTGAAGCTCAGATCCACACCCTGGCTGCTCAGTTCTGCCTCGATCGCGCGGACCATCTCGGAACGCACCATGTTCAACAACATGCCCAGGCTGGGTAGGTGGGAGGCGCCGGCTGGCGGGATCGGGAAGGGTTCGTTGAAGTTCATCCCGGACATTCTATTGTCAGGCATATATTTGTCAAGGCAAATATATGCCCGTTTATGTTTGTTTCAGCAAATGTACCCCGACGGCGACTGCGCGAACGGCCCTGGGCCATCGCGGGTCAAGGCGTCGACGGACCCCGCTCTGACGAACGCAGGCGCTGAAGGAGTGCCACGCCGCACCACACTATGTGTCGGCCTGATTGCATCGATGCGTCGCCATAAGTTCGGCTTATGGATGCCATCACGAAAACTCCCTTGGCCTATCAACCGGTCGCGCATAGCATGAGCCGGACGCCATTCCGCGTTGCTGAAAAGCTGTGAGGTCGCCATGAAGCGTTCGTTCGTACCCCTGCTGCTCGCGCTGAGCCTGTTCTCCACGGTCGCGCTGGCCGCTGACGGCTTCTGGCTAACGCCGACGATTGCCGGTTCCGGCAAGATCCATCCGATGCCGAAGGCGGCCTACCAGCCCGATCGCCAGGCGACCTACAAGGTGGTGTTCAGCCTCAGCAAGGCGGCTGCCAAACCCGATCAGTTGAGTCCGGCGCTGGACCATGTCGCCCGCGCGGTCAACCTCTACGTCAATGCCGGAGTGCCGCTGTCGCATCTGAAATTCGTGGCGATTGCTGCTGGTCCGGCCACTCCGATCGTGTTGAACGATGTGCAGTACCGCAAGAAATACGGTGTGGCAAATCCGAATCTGGCGTTGATCGCGCAACTGCGCAAGGCCGGTGTTGACGTGGCGGTGTGCGCTCAGGCGGTGGCCGAACACGACTTCCAGTACGACTGGGTGGATTCGCATGTGACCGTAGCGCTGTCCGGCATGACCACCGTCATCGACCTGCAGCAGCAGGGTTACGCGTTGCTACCGCTGTGACATCGAACAAGGGAAAGCTCATGCGTCGCGCGATCCCGCAGCTCTTGCTGGCCGCCGCGTCATGTGCGCTGGCGTTTGCTGCCAGCGCCAGCGACAAGGCCGATTATCTGCCGCCATGGAATCCGCCGCCGACGGGCATGCAGTTCAGCGTGCCTCCCTTCGATGCGATCGCCGACCTGCACGGCGATATCGTCGATCCCCAGCTCACGGTGTTCTTTGCCGGCAACCAGTTTATGGTGGTGCACGACCTGATGGCGGCGTTCAAAAAGGCGCATCCGAAGTACCAGCGCATTTACGTGGAAACCCTGCCGCCCGGTATTCTGGCCAAGCAAATCGAGACCGGCTCGCTGGTCATGGGCAACCTGCGAATCACGCTCAAACCAGACGTCTATACCGCGGGAAAGGAGGCGATTTCCGAGAAGCAGAAGCAGCACCAATGGTTTGCCGAAAGCTTCGACTATGCGCGTAATCCGCTGGCTATTCTGGTGGCCAAGGGCAACCCCAAACACATCGAGGGTTTCAAAGATCTCGGTCGCGCCGATGTGCGCGTAAGCATGCCCAACCCAGCGTGGGAAGGCATCGCCAAGCAGATCGAGGCGAGCTATCGCAAGGCTGGCGGTGAGCCGCTGGACACCACCATCATGCAAACCAAGGTCAGAGATGGAAGCACCTTCCTCACCCAGATCCATCATCGCCAATCGCCGCTGCGGGTGTTGCAGGGCGACTCCGATGCTGCGCCGGTATGGTCGACCGAGGCGTATTTTCAGCAGCAGATCCTGCATCATCCGGTCGAGACGATCGCCATTCCCGCGGCGCAGAACGCGGTGGCCACCTATACCGTCGCGCGCATGAAAGACGCTCCTCACGCGCAGGCGGCGAAGGACTTCATGACTTTCATGCAAAGCCCCACCGCGCAGGCGGTGTATAAAAAATATGGTTTTCAGCCGGCACACTGAGGCCATCACCATGCAGCTTGCCTTCCTCCCCCTCATCGCTTTCGCCTGCCTTATCCTTCCCGCGCTGTCGCACGCTGTTGATACAGCGGCGATCGCTCGCCTGGGTAATGGCAAGGGCGCGGCACCGTGCATGGCCTGTCACGGTGATGACGGCGGCGGCCAGAACGCCGCGGGATATCCGAGACTGGCCGGACTCGACGCCGCCTACCTTGAGAAGCAGCTGGAGGACTTCGCCAGCGGCGCACGCGTCAATCCGGTAATGGAACCGAGCGCCACCGCGCTGGACGCCGGCGAGCGGCATGCGCTGGCGCTCTACTACAGTAATCTGTCGCTGCCGCCCGGGCTGGCCAGACCAGTGACACCGCTGCTCCCCGCCGACAGCGTCGGTGCCGTGTTGGCCACGCGCGGCGACTGGGATCGCGATGTTCCCGGCTGCGTGCAGTGTCACGGTCCTGGCGGAGTCGGAGTCGGCGCGCACTTCCCGCCGCTGGCTGGACAGCCGGCGGCCTATATCAAGTCGCAGTTGAAGGCCTGGCAAAATGGCACCCGACACAATGATCCGCTTCAATTGATGCAGCATCTGTCCGCCTCGCTCAGTGCGAAGGAGATCAACTCGGTAGCCAAGTGGTTCGCGGCGCAACCGCCGATTCGCAGGGGAGCCACGCCATGACGCGAGCGCCGTACAATGTCATCGGCTTGTCATTACTGGTGCTGCTTTGTGCGTGTACGCAGAAGCCTTCGGCCGACACGGAAAAATCCGCACCCGCCGCAGCGCCAACAGTCCATCCAACGGCCACGCCCTCATCCGCCGCGTCCACATTCACGCCGCCTGCTGCTTCGTCGATTCCTGCCGGCCCGCTTGGCGACGTGATACGTCAGGGACGCGACATCTTCACCGATACCCCACTCCACGCGAAAGCCTACGTCGGCAATGGGCTCAGTTGCAGCAACTGTCATCTGGACGCCGGTCGCAAAGCCCATTCCGCGCCGCTATGGGGCGCCTATGGCATGTACCCGCAGTACCGCAAGAAGAGCGGTCACGTGAATACCTTCGGTGAACGCATGCAGGGCTGCTTCCGCTACAGCATGAACGGCAAGGCCCCGCCGCTGGACAGCGCCGAGATGGTCGCGCTGGAAACCTATGCCTGGTGGCTGAGCAAGGGCGCGCCCGTGGGTGTAAAGCTGGCCGGTGCCGGCTATCCCAAGCAGGATTTCAAGCCACCGCAGCCACCGGACTACGCGCGTGGCAAAGCGGTCTTCAAGAAGACCTGCGCGTTGTGTCATGGCGACGACGGCCAAGGCCAGCAGGTCGCCGGCCGCAATGTGTTCCCGCCGCTGTGGGGCCCGCAATCGTTCAACTGGGGCGCGGGTATGCACCAGGTCGACAACGCCGCAGCCTTCATCAAGGCCAACATGCCGTTCAGTCGCGGCAACACGCTGAACGATCAGGATGCGTGGGACGTGGCGATGTTCATGGATGCCCACGAGCGTCCGCAGGACCCGCGCTTCAACGGCAATCTCGCCGAGACGCGCAAGAAATATCACGACACGCCGCTGTCGCTGTATGGCACCAAGGTCAACGGGCAAGAGCTGGGTGCCCCAAGTGGCGGCCACTGATAGTCAAACCGACAGCGCCAAGCTTCGGCGTTAGCGTTTGCGAACCTTCTTGCGTGATGGCCTGGCTGGCGCGCTGGCGCACATCCCATCGTTTTCAGGTGCGCAGTAAATGTCGTAAAGCGTCGTGATGATCTGCTGGGCCGGACCGTGTTCAAGCGTGTACCAGATGGTCTGCGCTTCGCGACGTGTCTGCACCAAACCCTCTTCGCGCAACTTGGCCAAGTGCTGTGACAGCGCCGACTGACTAAGGTCAGGAAGTTGCTCGTTGATCTGGCCCACCGACATTTCGCAGTCGACAAGCAAACACAGCACACGCAGCCGCTGCGCGTTGCCGAGCGCCTTTAACAGGCGCGAGGCAGCCGCAGCTTGCGACTGCATCGCGCTCAGATTTGCGTTAGCAGGTAGCGACACGGCTTCATCTTCCAGGGTCAGGGGTCAACAGATCTCTTGCGGATTGACTTTACCATGCGTAACTAATTAAGCTATCTCTAATGTAGTACATAGTTAATTAGTTACAACTTGATCACCGTCAAGTGACTGCGCTGCATCACGGGTCATCCTGACAGTCGCTCTTTGCGATGTGACTGCTGTTGAATCCAAACCGAGGTATCGGGCCATGGCAAATATCGTGATTCTGGGTGCAGGACTGGGCGGCATGTCGGCCGCGTACGAAATCCGCGAGATGCTCGGTAGTGAACACGAGATCACCGTGGTCGGCGAGGGGCCGTTGTTCAACTTCACCCCGTCGAACCCCTGGGTTGCGGTGGGTTGGCGTGAGCAGGGTGATATCCAGGTGGATGTGAAGCAGCCGCTGGAACACCGCAACATCCACTTCATCGAAGTGATGGCTGACAAGGTGCTGCCAGTCGACAAGCAGCTTCTGCTGAGGGACGGACGCAAGCTCGACTACGACTATCTCGTCGTCACCACGGGGCCACGCCTTGCCTTTGAGCGCGTGCCCGGCACGGGACCGGAAGGCTATTCAAAGTCGATTTGTACCGGCCCGCATGCACACGCCACCTGGCAGGCTTACCAGGAATTCCTGAAAAACCCCGGTCCTATCGTGATCGGTGCGGTGCAGGGTGCGAGTTGTTTCGGCCCGGCCTACGAGTTCGCCATGATCGTCGATACCGACTTGCGTCGGCGCAAGCTGCGCGATCAGGTGCCGATGACCTATGTCACTTCCGAGCCTTACATCGGCCACATGGGGCTGGGCGGCGTCGGCGATTCCAAGGGACTGCTCGAATCCGAACTGCGCCAGCGCCACATCAAGTGGGTCACCAATGCGCGGGTGACGTCGGTGGAGTCCGACAAGGTCAACGTCGAGCAGCTCGATGAGCTCGGCGCCGTGCAGAAAACGCATGCGCTGCCGTTTGTGTTCTCGATGTTTTTGCCTTCGTTCGCCGGCGTCGATGCGGTGCAGGGTATCGAGGGATTGGTGAATCCGGGTGGTTTCATCTTGATCGATGCGCATCAGCGCAACCCGAAGTATCCGAACATCTTCGCGGCCGGCGTCTGCGTGGCCATCCCGCCGGTCGAGGTGACGCCGGTGCCGACCGGCGCGCCCAAGACCGGCCTGATGATCGAGTCGATGATCACGGCGATCGCACGCAATCTGCGCGATGAGCTGGCCGGCAAGCCGGTGCGGGCGCGTGCCACCTGGAATGCGATGTGTCTCGCCGATATGGGCGACACCGGCTTCGCGTTCATCGCGTTGCCGCAGATTCCGCCGCGCAACGTGACCAAGTCGATGACCGGAAAATGGGTGCATCTGGCCAAGGTCGCTTACGAGAAGTACTTCATGCACAAGATGCGCAAAGGGCAGGCTTACCCGGCCTACGAGAAATACATCATGCATGCGTTCGGTATCGAACGACTGAAGCCCGATGCGGAAAGCGACGCATGAGCGAGCAGCAAACGAGGACTCCATGAGCATCAACTTGAACAAACCCAAGGATCGCTATCACGCGCTGTCCATCACCGCACACTGGCTGACGCTGGTGTTGCTGATTGCCGTGTACGCGCTGATCGAACTGCGCGGGATTTATCCCAAGGGCACGCCGGCGCACGACGCGATGAAGACCTGGCACTTCATGCTGGGCCTGACGGTACTCGCCGTGGTGGCGGCGCGGCTGGCGCTGCGCCTGATGTTCCGCGAGCCGCCCATCACGCCGCCACCGCCGGCCTGGCAGCTGCTGCTGGCGAAGGTCATGTATCTGGCGCTGTACGCGTTCCTGATCGTGATGCCACTGCTGGGCTGGCTCACGCTCAGCGCCAAGGGTCGGGTGATTCCCTTCTTCGGCCTCGAGCTGCCTGCACTGATGGGTCCCGACAAGGTATGGGCAGGCTCGCTTGAAAACATCCACGAGACGATCGGCACGATCGGCTACTACCTGATCGGACTGCACGCCGCTGCTGCCCTGTTCCATCACTACTTTCTGCGCGACAACACCTTGCTGCGCATGTTGCCGTGGCGCACCCGCAAGCATCTCGCCGACTCATGAAATCCGGAGAATCTTATGTATTACATCGTTGAAACCGAGAAGTCCTTCGAACAAGCCGCGGCGGATCTGGATGCCGCCGTCAAGCGTCACCAGTTCGGCGTTCTGCACGTACACGATCTTGGTGCCACCTTGCGCAGCAAGGGCATCGACTTCGCCAACCAGTGCAAGGTGTTCGAGGTGTGCAGTCCGCAACAGGCGGCCAAGGTGATGGCGATCGACATGCAGCTCAACATGGCGCTGCCGTGCCGCATCTCGGTGTACTCGAAGGATGGCAAGACCCACATCGGCATGATCAAGCCCGAACAGATGCTGGCCCAGCTGTCCGACGATCCGCGCCTGGCCACGATCGCGGCTGAAGTCGAGCGCGCGACCTGCGAGATGATCGACGAGGCGCGCTGATCAACCCGCATTGCGAATCACATTCCCACCTACCGGAGAACCATGACCATGAATATCGACCGCGTCGTTTTTGCTTTTGCCGGCAGCGTGGTGCTGCTGAGTGTGGTGCTTGGCCACTTCGTATCACCCGGGTGGCTGTGGCTAGCGGTGTTCGTCGGCGCCAACCTGCTGCAGTCGTCGTTTACCGGGTTTTGCCCGTTGGCGAGAATACTCAGCTGGATGGGCCTGAAGCCCGGTTGCGCCTTTCGATACTGACCTTTGTGCCTGCAGCGAGCGCCCCCATGAAGTTCACCTTGCGTCTGTTGGCGCTGTCCGCTGTTGCGGCCACTCTCGTGGCCTGTGGCGGCAAGTCACCCACCGCCGAGAAGGCGTCGGATTCGCCTCCGCTGGCGAGCAGCGTAGTGCATGCGCAGCCGTCTGCACGCGAACAGGTGTGGGACGGCGTGGTTGAGGCAGTGAGCCAGGCGACGATCACCGCGCAGACCAATGCGCGGGTGCTTGAATTGCCCTACGACGTCAATGACGTGGTAGCGAAGGGTGCGGTGCTGGTTCGCTTCAGCGATGTAGAGCAGAAGTCCGCGCGCAACGCGGCGCAGGCGCAGATCGCTTCGGCGCAGGCGACCTACAAGGACGCGCAGGCCTACTACGAGCGCATCGCGGCGGTCTATTCAAAGGGCTATGTGTCGACCGCGCAGATGGATCAGCAGCGCGCCGCACGTGATGCGGCGAAGGCTGCGCTGGCGTCGGCGCACGCCCAGTTGGGCTCGGTCGGTCAGCAGCTGGATTACACCGTGCTGCGTGCGCCGTTTGCCGGCATCATTACGCGCCGCTTCGTGCACGTGGGCGAGGCGGTGCAGGCCGGCCCGCCTTCGCCGCAGCCGCTGATCCAGCTGCAGGCGCTGGATCATCTGCGCGTCAACGTGCAGGTCCCGCAAAGCGCGGTGGCTTCGATTCGCAAATT
>JBDTXA010000110.1:0-11815 GCA_040006415.1 Rhodanobacter sp. | reverse complement strand
ACTCCGGCGTGAAGATGCGGCGAATCACTTCCATCGCATCCGACTCGTGCTTCTGCTCAATGAAGCCCATGGTCCGGCGTGATGCCAGCGCCGCGCCAGCGTTGGTCGTCATCACCACCACCACGTTCTTGAAGTTCGCCTCGCGGCCATTGGTATCCGTCAGCACGCCTCGATCCATGACCTGCAACAGGATGTTGAACACATCCGGATGTGCCTTCTCGATCTCGTCCAGCAACAGCACTGCATGCGGATGCTTGGTCACCGCCTCGGTCAGCAAGCCGCCCTGATCGAACCCGATATAGCCCGGAGGCGCACCGACCAGGCGCGACACCGAATGCCCTTCCATGTACTCGGACATGTCGAAGCGGATCATCTCGATACCCAGCTGCATGGCCAATTGCTTGGTCACCTCGGTCTTGCCGACGCCGGTGGGGCCTGCCAGCAGAAAGCTGCCGATCGGCTTGGACGGATCGGCCAGCCCAGAGCGCGCCATCTTGATCGAGGCGGCCAGCGCCTCGATGGCCTGATCCTGACCAAACACGACCATCTTGAGATTGCGCTCGAGGTTGCGAAGCACATCGCGATCCGACGCCGAGACCTGCTTGGCGGGAATCCGCGCCATCTTGGCGATGATGTATTCGACCTCGCTCACGCCGATGGTGCCGGTGCGCTGATCCTCGGGAAGCAGCCGCTGCCGGGCGCCGGCTTCGTCGATCACGTCGATTGCCTTGTCCGGCAGCAGGCGATCGGGAATGTGCTTGACCGCCAGATCCACAGCAGCTTTCAGCGCCTCGTTGGTATAGGTAACGTGGTGATGCTCCTCGAATCGCGAACGCAGGCCTTTCAGAATTTCTATGCTGTCGGCCACCGTCGGCTCAACCACGTCGATCTTCTGAAAACGTCGGGCCAGTGCGCGATCCTTCTCGAACACGCCCCGATATTCCTGGAACGTGGTGGAGCCGATGCAGCGAAGCTCGCCCGAGGCCAGCATCGGCTTGATCAGGTTTGACGCATCCATCGTGCCGCCCGATGCGGAACCCGCACCGATGATGGTGTGAATCTCGTCGATAAACAGTATCGCCCCGGGCTGCTTGCGCAACTGCGCGATCACGCCCTTGAGGCGTTTCTCAAAATCACCGCGATACTTGGTGCCGGCCACCAGTGCGCCCAGATCCAGTGACCAGATCGTGGCGTCTTCCAGAACCTCAGGCACCTCACCGTCGACGATGCGCTTGGCCAGACCCTCGGCCAGCGCCGTCTTGCCGACGCCAGCTTCGCCCACGTACAGCGGGTTGTTCTTGCGACGGCGGCAAAGTACCTGGATGGTGCGCTCGATCTCGTCGGCACGGCCGATCAACGGATCGATCTTGCCTTCCAGTGCCAGTTCGTTGAGGTTGCTGGCAAACTCCTGTAGCGGATTGCCTTTCGACTCGCTGCCCTCTTCGCCTTCGCGCTCGGCACCTGACGCGCCAGCCGCCGGATCGTCGCCGATCTTGGCAATGCCGTGCGAAATGTAGTTGACCACGTCGAGCCGGGTGATTTCCTGCTGGTGCATGAAATACACCGCGTGCGAGTCCTTCTCGCCGAAAATCGCCACCAACACGTTGGCGCCGGTCACTTCCTTTCGGCCGGAGGACTGGACGTGATAGACGGCGCGCTGCAGCACCCGCTGGAAACCCAGCGTCGGTTGCGTGTCGCGCTCGTCGCCGGCCGGAAGAACCGGCACGGTTTCGCTGATGATGCGCGCCAGTTCCGCCGACAGACGCGGCAACTCCACGCCACAGGCGTTCAAGGCACCGACAGCCGACTGGTTTTCGGTAAGCGCAAGCAACAGGTGCTCGACCGTCATGAACTCGTGACGTTGTTCCCGGGCCTGCTTGTAGCACTGGCCGATAGTGACTTCCAGATCCTTGCTGAACATTCGGATCATCTCCACGTTTTTTGTTGAGCGGCCTTCAATGCCGCGATGAACACAAAATGGGGTCGGTCAGAGCTTTTCCATAGTGCATAACAGTGGATGCTGATGGGAGCGTGAATATTCGTTGACGTGGGTTACCTTGGTTTCCGCAACCTCGCGGGTAAACACGCCACATACACCTCGTCCGCGCGTGTGGACATGAAGCATGACCTGAACCGACTGCTCATGATCCAGGTTGAAGAAACTGCGCAGCACCTCTACCACAAAGTCCATCGGGGTGAAGTCGTCGTTCAACAGCAACACCTGAAAAAGCGGTGGTCGCGCCACCTCCGGTTTTGCTGTTTCCACCGCCAGTCCGCGGTCGCTGTCGTGCTCATGTTCTGATTCGTGGGCCATCATTTTCTGGTATGTCGTCATCTGATACGAAGTATACGCCGCCAAGGATGCAGCTCTGGACGGCGGCCTTGGCTATAGGTGATGGCACAATGGGTGTTTTTCCAGTCCGGACAATCCATGCCCGACCCCGCATCCACCGAGGAAATCTGGCGCCCGCACGTCACCGTGGCCTGTGTCGTGGCCGAAGGCGATCGTTACCTCATGGTCGAGGAGGACGTACGGGGCCAACTCGCTTACAACCAGCCTGCCGGTCATCTCGACGATGGGGAGAGCCTTGCCGCGGCCGCTGTACGCGAAACCCTTGAGGAAACGGGCTGGTTGGTGGACCTTCAGCACCTGATCAGGGTGGACCAGTGGCGCAGCACCGAGCACGGTGATGCGGTAATTCGCTTCAGCTTCGCTGCCCGCGCCCGCCACCATGATGCGGACCGCCCGCTCGACGCGGGCATCCATCGGGCGCTCTGGTTGACCCGTGCCGAAATCGCCGCTCTGGGCGACCGCTTGCGCAGCCCGCTGGTCCTTCGC
This sequence comes from Rhodanobacter sp., assembly GCA_040006415.1. Taxonomy (GTDB): domain Bacteria; phylum Pseudomonadota; class Gammaproteobacteria; order Xanthomonadales; family Rhodanobacteraceae; genus Rhodanobacter. Next base: position 8,976 of record JBDTXA010000110.1, on the reverse strand, counting down.
AGCATTGACGCCTGGCTGGCTGGCCAGCGGCTGCCGCTCAATACACTGGGTTATCTAGCTGAAGGGGACGCACCGTGAAGGTGATGCTCGGTATGTCCGGCGGTGTCGATTCATCAGTGGCTGCCTTGCTGCTGCAACAGGCCGGACATGATATCGAAGGTCTGTTCATGCAGAATTGGGAGGAAGATGACCGCACCGGCCCCTGCACCACCGATGCAGACCGCAAGGACGCGGTGGCCGTCTGCGGCCGCCTCGGCATTCGCTTTCATCCGCGCAATTTCTCGGCCCAATACTGGGATGGCGTTTTTGAGCATTTTCTGGCGGAGTACCGTGCCGGTCGTACGCCCAATCCCGACGTGCTTTGCAACCGGGAAATCAAGTTCAAGACCTTTTTGGAAGAAGCCCGGGCACTCGGCGCCGAGAAAATCGCCACCGGTCACTACGCTCGCGTGGACTTTGAGGACGGACGCTATCGCCTGCTACGCGCGGTGGACACGAGCAAGGACCAGACCTATTTTCTGCACGCGCTCGGTCAACAGCAGCTAGCGGCAACTCTTTTCCCGCTGGGTGAGATTGAGAAATCCCGGGTTCGCCAGCTGGCCCGTGAAGCGAATTTGCCCACTCATGCCAAGAAGGACTCGACCGGGATCTGCTTTATCGGCGAACGGGATTTCCGCAGCTTCCTGTCCCAGTACATCCCCGCACAGCCGGGTGAGATGCGCACACCGGAAGGCGAGCTCATTGGCGAACATCAGGGTGCCATGTACTACACCCTCGGTCAGCGCAACGGACTGGGGATCGGCGGCCGCCACGGCGCCAGCGGCGAAGCTTGGTATGTGGTCGGCAAAGACGTTGCCGACAACATTCTGCATGTGGCGCAGGGTGGCGAGAATCGCTGGCTTTTTTCAAAACGCCTGCAAACGGAAGTCCCCAACTGGATTGCCGGAGAGGCGCCTTCACTACAGTTTCGCTGCACCTCACGCACGCGTTACCGTCAGTCAGATCAGGCCTGTTCGGTGACGGTCGAGAACGACCGTCTGGAAGTTTGCTTCGACGAACCGCAACGCGCCGTCACGCCAGGCCAGTCCGTGGTCTTCTACGATGGCGACGTCTGTCTCGGTGGCGCCGTGATCGCTGCGACCAATGCTCCTTATGGCGGGCTGTCCCCCGTGTTCCTGCCCTCCCCCACACCTCCAGCAGGAGATCCGCAAACCCGTGCTTGAAATATTTTCCATGAACGAAGAGCGCGTGCTCTCACTCGCCGGGCTGTTCCAGGCTTGCGTACTGGCCCAGCAGCTGGCCAATGACGGCCGCTGCGACGAAAGCGCGATGGAAGCGAGCGTCGCCAGCATCTTCCGTATCGATGCATCCTCGGTGGTCAGTGTCTACGGGAGCATTTCCAACGTCCGGGTGGGCCTGCGCAGCCTTATTGCGCAACTGGACGAAACCGACAGGGACATGTCGGTCACCAAGATGGTAGTCACCGTCATGAGGTTGGAGCGGAGTCTTTCTGCCAAGCCCGAGCTGTTGGAGAAAGTGCAGCAGGGCATCGTCGCTGCGCAGCGGCAGGTGGAGCATTTCGGGCAGGGTTCAAGCCAGGTCAACAGCCGGTTGGCCGAGATCTACGCCTCTACCCTGTCTACGCTGAGGCCCCGAGTCATGGTCAGCGGTAATCCTCAGCAATTGCAGCAACCTGCCGTGGTTGAAAAAGTCCGTAGCAACCTGCTCGCCGCCGTGCGTTCTGCCGTGCTATGGCGGCAGGTTGGCGGACGTCAGTGGCAATTGCTGCTCTATCGCAGGCAGTGCAGCATGCTGGCGCGCGGCCTGCTTACCGGCACGACACTCGACAACCACTGACCAACGTTCGGCCAGTGGTTTTGAAAAAGCAAACGGCGGGCAAAATGCCCGCCGTTTTCCGTCCCTGGGTAACACTCCTTTCAGATAACCGCTCCCGACGCTTGTCGGGATGGCCGCAGTATGCCGCAGCCATATGACAATTTTTAGAACTTCACCTCACCGAATACACCAAACTCGTCGGTCTTGATGCTCTGGACGTGCGACGGCAGGATCGGGTCAGTGACCGAGCGATCGCCCTTCTCATGCTTGTACACGGCCGAGAGCAGGAAGCCCTTGGTCAGCTGAAACTGGACGCCGGCATTGTAGTAAACGTCCTTGGCAGCGTGATCCAGATCCTTGCTCAGCTTGGTGTTGTCGTAACGAGCAAAAACGCTGATGTTTTCCGCCACGCCAACGCTGCCCCAGACGGAATAGCCGTCGGTCTTGTCGCCGGTCGGGTAGAGAACCCGGCTCCAGTCCTTGGCGGAGAAGTACTCGGCACCGAGGCGGAAGTTGTCGTTGGCGAAGGCAACCATTGCGTCAGCGCGCTGAGCGGTATTGGGCGCCGTCACGTTCTCGGTGCGTTGACCGCGCTTGCCGGAATATCCGCCAACAGCGACGATCATGCCTTCGAATGGCACGAAGCCCACGCGGCCTTCGACGTCGACGCCCTTGCTGCGACCTGGATTCTTGTAACCGTTGCCGTTGACCACTGACACGGCGTAGTTGAGGTTCTTGCCGGCGCCAATGTCGCCGGAAGCGTGCAGACCCCAATCAGCGGAGTTGCCGAATTTCAGTCGATCGGTCAGCGTATTTTCGACATAGCGGAAGCCATAATAGCTTTCGACAAAAGGAATCCATGGCATGTCCGCCGAACCGATCCGCAGCTTGAACGCCGGGTCGAACTTGCCTTCGACATAGGCCTTCTTTACGAACAGGTTGGTCTCGCCATCGTTGCTGACGTAGTTGAAGTCAGTGGTCAGATTGGCAGACCAGATGTCGTCAAACTTGTGATCGACGGTCAGGTAGAAGCGCTTTACATCAATCCCGGTACCCGATGCGTCGGTCTTGCCAGTGTCGCTGTTCTTCTGGCTGATATTGGTGAAATCGAAATACATCTTGCCCGAGAGGCTGGTGTTGTTGACGGCCTTTTCCAGAGCGGCGAGGCGGCTGTCGCTTGCGGTAGTGACCGTGGTGGCCTTGTCCACCGCCTGCCCGTTGCTGACATTGATGTCAGACTGCGCATCGGTGCGCTGTTCCAGCGAATCCACCTTGGCCTGAAGTGCTGCAAGCTGTTCTTTCAACAGCGAAATTTCACTACTGCTCGCGGCATTCATCGACTGTGGACCCGGTGCTGCGATGGCCGTGAAGCTGCTTACGCCCAAGCCGGCAGCAATGGCTACCGCAATAAGTTTGGAACGCATGTAATTCTCCGATGTTGGTAAGGAATCATCTCGACCGATCCATCCGATTCGTTGGTCGGCCAAAGCAAAAGCACGGCGTTAGGATGCCGTTATCTGTTTACCGTTAGATGCATCTCTCATGACAAAACGAAGACAGAGCGCCAAAGTCGTTACCTGGTTCGCGCCCTGTCGAACCCTACCGTAAAGGGCTGGCTGATATGCTTTGGCGATGGAAATACTCAGCAACAGCACTGCCTCGCGCATGGCCGAACGGTTCCGGGGATTTCTGCCCGTGGTGGTGGATGTGGAAACCGGGGGCTTCAGTTCAGAACATGACGCACTGCTGGAAATCGCAGCCGTACCACTAAGCATGGATAGCGAAGGCTGGTTGCGACTGCTGCCGACGGTATCGACCCATGTGGAACCGTTTCCGGGCGCGAACCTCGATCCCCGCTCGCTGGAGATCACCGGCATCGACCCGTATAACCCGTTGCGTGGTGCTCTCGCCGAACGTCAGGCACTTGACCATATATTTCAGGTGGTGCGGGAGGCGGTGCGCGAAGCCGGATGCCAGCGCGCCATTCTCGTGGGCCACAACGCCGCCTTCGACCTCGGTTTCCTCAATCAGGCGGTTCGTCGCTGTGCACACAAGCGCAATCCGTTTCACCCGTTCAGCTGTTTCGACACTGTCAGCCTCGCTGGCCTGGCGTACGGACAGACCGTATTGAGCAAGGCCGTTCTCGCCGCAGGGCTCCCGTTCGACAGCCGTGAGGCCCATTCGGCGGTATATGACACCGAGCGCACCGCCGAACTGTTTTGCAATGTGGTCAATCGTTGGCGTCAACTGGAATTGTTCGAACAACAGGCCCAGACGGGGCTGGACGCGGCTTGAGCAACGATTTTCGGACGCTGATGCACCCGGTTTGATAACGATGCGTCGCAGAGTGTCATCGGATTGCAACATTCATTTCATTCAATGGCAACACGAAACGCATGCAATGGAGCGGTCTCATCCGACTTCCTCAAAGGAGCTACCGTGTTGACCTCTCGCAAATCCTCATTTCGAATCGCAGCCGTCGCGGCCATTGCCGTCGCGTCGACCTTCGGCGCATCCGCGCAGGCCACTGACATCACCGGTGCCGGCTCGAGCTTCGTCTACCCGGTCATGTCCAAGTGGTCGGCGGCCTATGCCGAGAAAACCGGCAATCACCTCAACTACCAGTCGGTCGGCTCCGGCGCTGGCATTGCGCAAATCAAGGAAGGCACCATCGACTTCGGTGCTTCCGATGCACCCTTGAGTGCGCAAGACCTGCAAAAGTTTGGTCTGGGCCAGTTCCCGATCGTGGTTGGCGGGATCGTGCCGGTGGTCAACATCGCAGGCGTGCAGGCCGGTCAGATCAAGCTCGATGGCACCACCCTGGCTGACATCTTCCTGGGCAAGATCAACAACTGGAACGATCCGAAGATCGCCGCGCTGAACGCCGGCCTGAATCTGCCGGCCGGCAAGATCACGGTGGTGCATCGCTCCGACGGTTCGGGTACCTCGTTCAATTTCACCAACTACCTGTCCAAGGTCAACCCGACGTGGGCCAGCCAGGTGAAGTTCGGCACGGCCGTCGAGTGGCCGACCGGCGTGGGTGGCAAGGGCAATGAAGGCGTGTCGCAGTACGTGAAGCAGATCAAGGGATCGATCGGCTACGTCGAGTATGCCTATGCGGTGAAGAACAAGATCAGTTGGGTCGACCTGAAGAACGCCACCGGCAATGTGGTGGCCCCGAGCGCCGACACGTTTGCCGCCGCTGCCGCCACGGCCGATTGGGCCAGCGCCAAGGACTTCAACCTGATCATGACCAATGCACCGGGCGACCAGGCATGGCCGATCACCGCCACCACCTGGATGATCATGTACAAAAAGCCAAGGAATCCGGCTAACACCAAGGTCGCCTTCGACTTTTTCAAATGGTCGCTTGAGAACGGTCAGGAGCAGGCCTCTGCCCTTGATTACGTGCCGCTTCCGACCGCGCTGGTCAGCAAGATCGAGGCATACTGGGCCTCCGATTTCAAGCATTGATACGCACGTGACGTAGGAGCGACTTCAGTCGCGATGCTCTTGGTCCTCGTGGCCAAGGGCATCGCGCATGAAAGCGCTCCTACCTTCATTTGACACACGCCGGAATCGCCGAACCTATGACTGCAGCAACGTCCACCGACATTCTGGAACAGCGCAGCCGTCGTGACGCGCGCCACGAGAAACTTTTTCGTTGGCTGCTTAAAGGCTGTGCGCTTATCGTTCTGGCTTCGCTGCTGGGTGCTGCAGGCGCCACCTTGTGGGGTGGTCGCGAAGCCTTTGCCACTTTCGGCTGGCACTTCCTCATCAGCACCGAATGGGATCCGGCCAATGACGTCTACGGCGCGCTGGTTCCGATCTACGGCACCATCGTCACCTCGCTGATCGCGCTGCTTATTGCGGTGCCGCTCAGTTTCGGCATCTCGCTCTTTCTTTCCGAGGTCGCCCCGACCTGGCTGAGGACGCCGGTCGCCTCCGCGATCGAACTACTGGCCGGCATCCCGTCGATCATCTACGGCATGTGGGGACTCTTCATCTTTGCACCGTTGTTTGCCACCCACGTCAAGCCGTGGCTGACCAGTTACCTCGGCAACCAGCCTGAAGACGGCAAGCTCTCGTGGGTTGCGGAACATATTCCGCTCATTGGTAAATTATTCGGCAGTAGCTATCCGTTCGGCGCCAGCATTCTGGTGGCCGGCATCGTGCTGGCGATCATGATCATTCCGTTCATCGCCTCGGTGATGCGCGAAGTCTTTCTCACGGTGCCGACACGACTCAAGGAATCGGCTTACGCGCTTGGCTCCAGCACCTGGGAAGTTTCCTGGGACATTGTGCTGCCCTACACCCGCTCGGCCGTGATCGGTGGCATTTTTCTGGGCTTGGGTCGCGCCTTGGGTGAAACGATGGCGGTGACCTTTGTGTTGGGCAACTCGATGCACTTTTCCGCGTCGCTACTTGATCCCGGCGCTTCGATCGCGTCCACCATCGCCAACCAATTCGGCGAAGCGGCAGGCCTGCAGAAGTCCACCCTGCTGGCACTGGCGTTCCTGCTGTTCGTGGTGACTTTCATCGTTCTGCTGATCGCCCGATTGATGCTCAGCCGTCTGTCGAAAAAGGAGGGCAGATGATGAATGCTCTCTATCTGCGCCGCAGCATAACCAACTGGCTGGCCATGCTGTTGAGCGCCATGGCCACCGTGATTGGCCTGGCCTTTCTTGCATGGATACTTTGGGAAACCCTGCGTCAGGGCATCAGTGCGCTGAATTTGACGCTGTTCACCAAGGTTACTGCCTATGGCTCTGACGGCGGCCTGTCCAACGCGATTGTCGGCAGCCTGATCATCAATTTCATCGGCATCGCCATCGCCACCCCGATTGGCGTGCTTGCCGGCACGTATCTGGCGGAATACGCCAATCGCACCAAGCTGGGTGAAACGATCCGTTTCCTCAACGACATCCTGCTTTCGGCGCCGTCGATCGTCATCGGTTTGTTCGTGTACATTATCGTCGTCATACCCAGCACCACTTTGACGCACGGGTCGACCAGCTTCTCCGGTTTCGCCGGCGGCGTCGCACTGGCCCTGATCGCGCTTCCGGTGATTGTTCGTACTACCGACGAAATGCTGCGCCTGGTGCCCTCCACTCTGCGCGAAGCCGCACTGTCGCTGGGAGTGCCGCAGTGGAAACTGACCCTGCAGGTGCTAATCCGCGCGGCACGCTCGGGCATCATTACCGGCGTGCTGCTGGCGCTGGCACGCATCAGCGGTGAGACCGCTCCGCTGTTGTTCACAGCGTTCGGTAACAACTACATGGTCTTCAACCCGATGGAGAAGATGGCCAGCCTTCCTCAGATCATCTACCAATACGCCAACGATCCCGGCGAAACCATGCACGCCCTGGCCTGGGCGGGTGCCTTCGTGATTACCATGTTCGTGCTTGTTCTCAGCCTTGCCTCCCGTTTGATCCTTACCCGCAACAAGGTGTCCCATGACTGATTCCGCCGCCGCCACGAGTCCGGCTGAGGTGTCGGCCACGTCGGCTCTCACCCCCAAGATTACCGTGCGCGACCTGAGCTTTTACTACAACGGGTTCCAGGCGTTGAAAGGCATCAACATGGATATCCCGGAGAAGCAGGTCACCGCCATCATCGGGCCATCCGGTTGCGGCAAATCCACCTTGCTGCGCATCTTCAACCGGATCTACGCGATCTATCCGAAGCAGGACGCCAAGGGAGAAATACGGCTCGACGGCGAGAACGTTCTTGATCCCGGCTATTCGATGAATCGTCTGCGCAGCAAGGTCGGCATGGTGTTTCAAAAGCCGGTACCGTTTCCGATGACGATTTTTGAGAATGTGGCTTATGGCATCCGCCATCACGAGAAGCTGTCAAAGTCTAATATGGAAGGCCGCGTGGAACAGGCGCTGCGCAGTGCCGCGCTGTGGGACGAGGTCAAGGACAAGCTGAAGCAGAACGCGCTGGGGTTGTCCGGCGGTCAGCAGCAGCGTTTGTGCATTGCCCGCGCGATCGCCCTGAAGCCCGAGGTGCTGCTGCTGGACGAGCCCACTTCCGCGCTTGACCCGATCGCCACCGGTCGCATCGAGCAACTGGTGGCAGAGTTGAAAAGCGAATTCACCATCGTCATCGTTACCCACAACATGCAGCAGGCCGCCCGTTGTTCGGATCTCACTGCCTTCATGTACCTGGGCGAGTTGATCGAATTCGACCAGACCGAGAAGATATTCACCAAGCCGGGCAAGAAGCAGACCGAGGACTACATCACCGGCCGCTTCGGCTGATCACACAGGACATCACCATGAGCGGCAGCGGCAAAGACCACATCATCAAGAGCTACGACGACGAGCTGACCCGGCTCACTGGCGAAATCGTGCGCATGGGCGAGCTGGCGGTAACCCAGCTCGAAGCGGCCATCGACGTGCTCGAACGACGCGACGAACGTGCTGCGCTGCGAGTGGTCGGCAATGACGAAGCGATCGATCAACTGGAGCAGGAGATCAGCCACGATGTGGTCCGGCTGCTGGCGTTGCGCGCACCGATGGCGGGTGACCTTCGCAACATCTTCGCCGCCTTGCGTATCGCGGCCGACATCGAGCGCATCGGCGACTATGCCGCCAATGTAGCCAAACGATCGATTCCGCTGTCCATGGTGGCGCCCGTCGGCCCTGCCTCGGGACTTGGCATCCTTGCCGAACTGGCAGCCACCGGCGTTCGCGATGTGCTGCGCGCGTATCGCGACAGCGATGCCGAACGCGCCTACAAAGTGTGGAAAAACGATGTCGTGCTGGACGAGGCCTATACCGGCTATTTCCGCCAGCTGCTGACCTACATGATGGAAGATCCGCGCAATATCACGCCGTGCACGCACCTGCTGTTCATGGCCAAGAACATCGAGCGGGTTGGCGACCACGCCACCAATATTGCCGAGAACATCTGGTTCCAGGTCACCGGCGAGCCGCTGAACAAGCAGCGCACCAAGCGTGACATGACCTCCAGCCCCGAGATGACCAAGCTGGGCGAGTAAGCGGCGATCAGACGCCCTGTAGAAGCGCGCTTGCGCGCGATGCTCTTCGTTGGGGCATCAAAGCAGAAGCATCGCGCGCAAGCACTCGACGCGTTCAATCGACCGGTAGCGCATCTTTTCTGTAGGAGCGC
>JBDTXA010000109.1:0-12127 GCA_040006415.1 Rhodanobacter sp. | reverse complement strand
GAAGTCGAACTCAATGGCGCGCCCGCCGAAATCGGCATGAGCGTGAAAGCCGGTGACCGTGTCGTGATGGACACCAAGCAGTTCGTGGTGGCCACCGACAGCCGCGATGACGCCGAGGTGCTCATCTATCACAAGCCCGAGGGCGTGCTGACTACCCGCGACGATCCCGAAGGCCGTCCCACAGTGTTCGAACAGCTGCCACGCCTGAAAGGTGCGCGCTGGGTCGCCGTGGGTCGCCTGGATATCAACACCACCGGCCTGCTGCTGCTGACGACCGACGGTGAGCTGGCCAATGGCTTGATGCACCCCAAGAGCGGTCTCGAACGCGAGTATCTGTGCCGTGTGCACGGCGAAGTACCTGACGAGATCATCGAGCGACTGAAAGCTGGCGTGGAGCTGGAAGACGGCCCTGCCCGCTTCGACGAAATCGCCGTGATCAGCCGCGGGGGAAGCCACAGCTGGTTTCGCGTCGTGATCAAGGAGGGGCGCAACCGCGAAGTTCGCCGGTTGTGGGATTCGCAGGGTTTTCTGGTCAGCCGCCTCAAGCGTATTCGCTATGGCAAGATCGAGCTGCCGCGCAACCTTCGCCGCGGCGAATGTGAATCGATGGATGCCGAAGCGGTCAAGCAATTGCGTCAGACCACGGGTCTTGGTGCGCCGCAACCGGTACTGACGCTGAGCCCTGTATTACATCAGCGTCGTGCCAATCGCAGCGTCACCGAGTACCGTCCGGAGCGTGGCTCCGGCACCGCGTGGACCGGTGGGCAGGATGAAGCCCGCGAGCTGCGTGCCTATGACCGCATCCGCGAAGAGCCGACCCGTGGTCGCAAGCCACCGCGTCCGGGCGGCCGGGAAGTCAACGGCAATCTGGCTCGTCCCGAACGCAGTGCTGGCGGCAAGGGGCGGCGCGTGGCTCCCGGTCAGGAGCTACCCTCGGTTCGCAGCTGGTTCGCCGGCGAGAGCCGTGATGGCGCTAGTGCCGGTCGGCCCACTGGGCCGCCGCGCAGCAACGCCGGTGCTGCAGCCGGCAATCGCCGCCCTGCGGGAAGCAAGCCGCGCGCCAGTGGCGAAAGCCGCGGAGCGGGCAGTCCCTACAGCGGCTTCGGTGGCGGCGAGTCCCGTGCTCCCGCCGGTGCTGGTAATCGCGCCGCAGCCCCCGGCCGTGGCCGGCCACCAAGCCAAGGCCAGGGCAACCGCGCCAACGACAATCAGGCTCGTCCGCAAGGCCAGGGTGGCAATCGCCCCCAAGGTGCGGGTCGACCGCAAGGTCAGGGCGGCAATCGCCCGCAGGCCGGAGGCGGACGTCCCCAGGGCCACGGTGGGGGTGGCGCTCGCCCGGCGGGCGGCGGCGGTAGCCGCGGCGGCAGCGGTGGCAATCGATCGGGTAACCGCTGAGCTTCGGCTCGACGTCAGTTCGCAGGCCCGCTGATCGATGGTACGCATTTATCACAACCAACGCTGCTCCAAGTCGCGTGCGACCCTGGCGCTGCTGCAGGAGCAAGGCGAAAACGTCGAGGTTATCAACTACCTCGACGCACCGCCCGATGCCGCTGAACTGGCTTCATTGCTGCAACAACTCGGCATGAGTGCACGCAAGCTGCTGCGTGCCAGCGAGGCGGAGTATCAAAAGCTAGAGCTGGCCGACCCGTCACTCGACGAAGATGCCTTGATAGCTGCCATGGTGACCCATCCAAAATTGATCAAGCGACCGATCGTGGTCGCCAACGGCAAGGCGGCGATCGGCAGACCACCTGAAGCGGTGCTGGCGATCCTATGAGGCGGTGCCGAAATTTGTGTAGGAGCGCACCCTGTGAGCGAAGGCTTCCCGTGCGCGAATGCTCCTCGTGATCGATCGAAAAGCCATTGCGCACAGGGTGCGCTCCTACAGGAATCAGGGAGTCAACCCGGATCGAGCGAAAACGCGTCGGCATCCATCCACGCCGGAAAGCGCTCGCGGTGCGCAAGCAGCATGGCCGGATCGAGCGTGACCGTCACCACCTGCTCCTGCGCGCCCAGTTCGACCAGCGGCTCGCCTACGGGGTCGATCGCCGCGCTGTCGCCGGCATACGCAATCTCGTTGCCATCCATGCCTACGCGGTTGACCCCGATCACATAGCTCAGATTCTCGATCGCCCGCGCACGCAACAAGGTGCGCCATGGCTGTCGCCGTGGCGCCGGCCAGTTCGCCACGAATAGTGCCAAGTCGTAATCCATGCCCGCCGCGGCGGATGCCAGCCTACGGTTGCGCAGCCACACCGGAAAACGCAGGTCATAGCAGACCTGCGGCAAGATCCGCCAGCCTTTGAGCTCGACGATCAACCGCTCCCTTCCGCCGCCATAGCGTGTGTGCTCGCCGGCCATGCGAAACAGGTGACGCTTGTCGTATTGGGTAAAGCTGCCATCGGGCTGCATCCACAGCAGGCGGTTGTAGACGATATCGTTTTCGCGGATAGCCAGGCTGCCGCAGATCACCGCATCCATCTCCATCGCCAAGGCGCGCAGCCAGGCCACGCCTGCGCCGTCCATCGCCTCGGCGCTGGCCCGGGTGTCGTTACTGAAGCCGGAGAGAAACGTTTCTGGCAGCACGATCAAATCGCTGCCTGCCGCCTGACGCACGAGGCCACCGTAATAGTCGCGATTGGCTGGCGCATCGTGCCAGCGCGTCGCACCCTGAACCAGTGAGACCTTCAACGGTTGCAAAGTCATAGCTGACACAGCCGTTCTGCAGCCGCTTCCATCGTCGCGTCGCTCTTGGCAAAACACAGCCGCAGCAGCCGTGTTCCCGGCGGGGTTTCATGGAACGGTGTCAGTGGAACGGCTGCCACGCCCCCGTGTTCGACCAGCCACCGGCTGAAAGGCAGGTCGTCTTCGTCGCGAATGGCTGAGTAGTCGACCAGCTGGAAATAACCACCGGGAACATCCAGCAGCTTCAGTCGCGACGGTGCCAGCAAGGCGCGGAAGCGATCGCGCTTTTCCTGGTAGAAAGCCGGCAACTCGAGATAATGCTGCGGATTACTGGCCATGAATTCGGCAAACGCCACCTGCGCCGGATGAAACGTGCAGAAGGTAAGGTATTGATGCACCTTGCGGAACTCCGCCGTCAGTGCCGCAGGCGCCACCGCATAGCCCACCTTCCAGCCCGTGCAGTGGTAGGTCTTGCCGAACGAGGAAACCACGAAGCTTCGCTCGGCGAGCTCGGGATGACGCAACACGCTCTCGTGCTTTGCTCCGTCGTACACGATGTGCTCGTAGACCTCGTCGGACAACACCACGATGTCGGTGTCCCGCACGATCGCCGCCAATTCCTCGAGGTCCGCCGAGGACAGCACCGCACCGCTGGGATTGTGCGGACTGTTGATCAGGATCATCCGAGTCTTCGGCGTCACCGCTTCGAGTACCTGCTGCCAGTCGATCGAGAACGTGGGCAGCGTGAGCGGTATATGCACGGCTCGCGCGCCTTGCAGGTTGATCGCGGGCTCGTAACAGTCATACGCAGGATCGAACACGATCACTTCCTCGCCCGCACGAACCACGGCAGCAATGGCGGAAAAGATGGCTTCGGTGGCGCCGGAGGTAACGGTGATATCAGTGTCGACATCGATCTTGCGGCCATATAGTCGCTCGGTCTTCAGCGCAATCTGCTGGCGCAAGCCCGGTGTGCCATGCATCGGCGCGTACTGGTTGCGACCGTCGTTCATGGCTCGATTCAAGGCATCACGCAGCCCTTGCGGCGGCTCGAAGTCGGGAAAGCCCTGACCCAGATTCACTGCCTTGTGTGCCATCGCCAGCTGACTCATGACGCTGAAGATGGTAGTGCCAACTTTCGGTAACTTCGTTTTGATCATCATCATTTGGCCGTATGGATGTCCGCAAAATTTGAAGCGTAACGCAACACAGCCAACCCGAACGTCAATGCATGCTCACGACGTCGGCAAGGGGTCCAGCGGACGCTCCTTGCATTGCTCATGCTTGAGCATGGTTGCTGCCGGCAGCCGATCGGCCAGAAAGTCGACCAGCGCCCTCACGCCGGGCAGCATGCCGCGCCGACTGGGATAGACGAAATGCATGGTGCCTTCCGGTGCGCTCCACTGGGGAAGCACCACCTCCAGCTCACCGGCCTTGATGGCTGACGCGCAGACAAACTCCGGCAGCAATGCCACCCCCATGCCGCGTCTCGCGGACTCCAACAATATGGCAAAATCGCCGCTGATCAGTCGGGCCTTCACTTCCACATTGGTCTGCTTGCCTTCCGCGTCGATCAACTCCCACAACTGCGGCCCTTCGTGTTCGCGCATCGACAGCGCAGGCAGTCTTGCCAGCTCATCGGGCTGGGTCGGACGGCCCTCCGCATTGAGCAGCTTCGGGCTCGCCACCAACTTTGTGCGTGACTGGCCGAACGTGCGTATCACCAGATTGGCATCCGTGTCGAGCTTGTTGCGTACGCGAATCGCCAGATCGTATCCCTCGCCAATCACGTCCACCCGCGAGTTGCTGGACAGCACCCGCACCTGCATCTTGGGATAGAGCGCGAGAAAATCCGGCAGCACATAGGCCAGCACGGTTTGTGCCAGCGATACCGGGCAACTCAATCGCACCACGCCGCGCGGCTCGGCGCGCAATTCGTCGACCGCGTCCTGTGCTGCCTGAGCTTCCTCAAGCACCGCTCGACAATGCCCATAGAAGCGCTCGCCGACCTCCGTAACGACGAAACGGCGCGTGGTTCGCTGCAGCAATCGAACGCCCAGTCGCTCCTCCAGCTGCGCCACGCGCTTGCTCAGTCGGGATTTGGGCACGCCCAACGCCCGGCCCGCGGCTGAAAAGCCGGCGTGCTCGACCACAGCAGCAAAGAAATACAAATCGTTGAGATCCTGCAACGCACCCGCCAATACAGTCATCATTGTTTCCAATAAAGAACAATAAGTTCGTTGTGAACACCTTATCGCAGTATTGTTTCTTATATATCCTTAATACTTCGCCGATTTCTCGGCCCGATCAGGATCATTTTCATGAAACTGCTGCATATCGATTCAAGCGCATTGGGCGGTTATTCGGTCTCGCGCCAGCTGACTGCCGACATCGTAGCCGAGCTGACGCGTCAGGCGCCCAACCTCGTCTCCCATTACCACGATCTGGCAGCACAACCGTTGCCGCATTGGCTGCCCGCCGCCGATGCCAATGATCCCGCCGCGATCCAGGGCAACGAGATCATGGAGGAGTTTCTCGCCGCCGATGTGGTGGTGATAGGCGCACCGATGTACAACTTCGCTATCTCCAGTCAGCTCAAGGCATGGATGACCGCATTCTGGTTGCTGGCAAGACGTTCCGCTACACGGAAGACGGTCCCGAGGGACTGGCCGGTGGCAAGCGCGTGATCATCGCGTCCAGCCGCGGAGGCATGTACGGCAAGGGCTCGCCCGCGGCCGCGATGGATTTCCAGGAACCGTACCTGCGCGCCGCATTCGCATTCATAGGCGTGACCGACGTCGAGTTCGTGCGCGCCGAAGGCATCGCCATCGGTGATGAGCAAAAGATGCTGGCTCTTGAAGCGGCCAGGGACCGCATCGACACCCTGTTCGCCAAGGCAGCCTGATCGAGGAACGAAGCATCAACCACGCACCCCGGGCAACCAGCAGTGGAAAAACAACGCGCTGATCGACACACTGCGGATTCACCCACCACGGGAGCCCGCACATGAAACGCTCACTACGTCTGTCGCTGCTTGCATGTCTGGCCCTGGCGCCCGCGGTGCAGGCCGCCGATCTGCTGATACGCAACGTCAACGGCTACACCCTGGATAGCCACGGCAAGCTGCAGCAATTTCAGGCATTGCTGGTCGACAAGGGCAAGGTCGTCGCTACGGGTAGCAGCGCCGATCTGGACAAGCGCGCCGGTCACGCCAGGATCGTCGACGGCGATGGCAAGACGATGCTTCCGGGCTTGATCGACACGCATGGCCATGTGCTGGAGCTGGGCTACGCACGCAATTCGGTCGATCTCACCGATACCCGGACGCTGGACGAAGCACGGGCAAAACTGAAAGCCTATGCCGCCGCGCACCCTGATGCAAAATGGATCCGGGGTGGTGGCTGGAATCAGGAAATCTGGAAGCTCGGACGCTTTCCAACCGCCAAAGAGTTGGACACCGCAATCTCCGATCGGCCGGTATGGCTGAGCCGTATCGATGGCCACGCCGGCTGGGCCAATACCGCCGCGATCAAGCTGGCCGGGGTCACGCGTACCACCAAGGATCCGGCCGGCGGCCGCATCGAACGCGATGCCGACGGCCATCCCGCCGGCGTCTTCGTGGATGGCGCGCAGGACATGATCAATGCCGTTGCGCCGGTGCCCACGAAACAGGAAAACATCGCGGCGCTCGATACCGCACTGGCCGAGATGGCCAAGGTCGGCCTTACCGGGGTCGGTGATGCCGGTATAGGCCTCGCCAACTATCGGCTTTATCGCCAGTATGCCAACGCCCACAAACTCACCGCCCGCATCTACGCAATGATTCTCGATACCGGCGACGCTTTCGACGTGATCAGCAAGACCGGCCCGTTGGTGGCTTATGGCGACGATTTTCTCACCGTGCGTACGGTGAAACTGTTTGCCGATGGCGCGCTCGGCAGTCGAGGCGCGGCCATGCTGGCCCCGTATTCCGACGACCCGAGAAACCGCGGCCTGTTGTTCATGCCGCCCGCCGTGATGACCGCAAAAATCGACAAGGCCTTTGGCAAGGGTTACCAAGTAGCCATCCATGCGATCGGTGATCGCGCCAACCGCGAAGTGCTGGACAGTTACGCCGCCGCCTATAAAAGTCACCCCGAGGCCCGTACCCTGCGAAATCGCGTCGAACATGCGCAGATCGTCTCGCTGACGGATATCCCGCGGTTCGCGTCGCTGAACCTGATCGCCTCGATGCAGCCGACGCATGCAACCTCGGACATGAACATGGCCGAAGATCGCATCGGGCACGAACGCATGAAGGGCGCTTATGCATGGCGTCGATTCCTGAAACAGGGAACCATCGTCGCCGCCGGTTCGGATTTCCCGGTCGAGTCACCCAATCCGTTCTTCGGCCTGTATTCGGCAGTGACTCGCGAAGACCACGCAGGTCAACCGCCGGGTGGCTGGTATCCGGATCAAGACCTGACGCTGACTGAAGCCGTGCGCGCGTTCACTCTCGACGCGGCCTACGCTGAACACGCGGAAAAGTCCCTGGGCTCGCTTGAACCCGGTAAATGGGCCGATTTCATCCTCATCGACCACGACATTTTCAAGGATGCCCCAAGCCGGATCTGGAACACCAAAGTCCTGCAGACCTGGGTCGGTGGCAAACAGGTTTATGTCGCCGACGAATAGGCAGGCCCGCACAGGAAGGCCCGCGATCTGGCGGCCTTCCATCAAATTTGTCGACGCCTTCGCCCCGTCCATCGGAATGATCGCTCCGGTGACGTAGCTGGCTGTCGATGAAGCGAGAAAGATCGCGACGTTCGCTATCTCCTCCGATTCGGCCATGCAACCCATCGGGACGTCGGCGAGCCGCTCAGCCAACACCTCGTCGCGCGTGCGGCCGCTGCTGCGCATCGCCGCTTCAAGGTTTTGATCCACCCGCCCCGTGCGGCTGAAACCACGATTGATCGCGTTGACGCGCCATTTGCCTGCACAGGCCTTGGCGTAGCCGACGGTTGCCAGCATCAGCGCCGCATTGGCTGAGCGGGCCCCGATATACCGCGGATTCGCCTGCCGTCCACCCTGCCCGATCACATTGACGTTGCTGACAGTGCCACGGCCAGCCATGCGACGAATGACCGGCGCGATCGCATGCATGTAGCTGAAGTACTTGGCCTGCATCGCGTCCAGAAGCGCGCTGGCATCGAGCTTGCCCGGCGGCGGGCGGCGTGCCGCTCCGGCGCAATTGACCAGTACCTCGATCGACCCGTGTTGGTTCTCGATCAGTTCCATCACCACCTCTGCCGCCACGCTGTTCTTCAAGTCGGCGCGTTGGGTAAGTAAGGTGAAGCCCGATGCCTCCATCCGCTGTCGGGCGTCGCGAAGATTCACCGTGTTACGCGAAACGCCGATCACCGTGGCGTTTTCTCGCAAACGCGATGGCGCACGCCAAGCCGATACCTTTGCTCGCACCCGTCGCGACGAACCACACCCCTTCCATGTCGAGATTCATTCGCGCCCCCCAACGCTTGATGGTGCGCATTGAACTAGGGCGGGCCTCGGGACCGGCGTTGCTCGGTGCCGCCTTTGGACTGTCCACCGGGCGGCATAGGCCATCAGTCATGTTGCGAATCGTGCATTTGCCTATTGACGACTCGAAAACTGGTGTTATAGTTCACTACAACACCACCCAACGAGCTCACCAAGGAGGCTTGTCATGAAAACCCAAAACCTGATCGCCAGTGCTGCTGCCATCCTGTTCACCGTTGCCAGCCTGAGCGCCGTTAACTACAACGTCACGCCGACGCAGGCCAGCGTACGGACCCAGACCATCGACGTGGTCGATCTGGCGCCCGTCTACGTCCACGCGACGCCGGAGGAGCGCCGCAACGCCTCGTTGACAGCCGACATCGGCACCTCGAGCTTTGCCTCGATCCCTGCCGCAAGCCGTATCGACGAAGGCAGCCACGCGGGGCAATTCAGCCTCCTCGGGTCCGAAATGGCCATGCCCTACTATTCGTTCAGTAACAAATTCGGTCGCATCACCAAGGAATAAAAAATGGCCATTACCTGGAACGACAGCGTCCCGATCTATCGCCAGCTGCACCAACGTGTCGTGGCGATGATCCTGGACGGCGCCTTGAATGAGGGCGACCCGCTGCCGTCGGTACGTCAAGTGGCAGCGGATTACCAGATCAACCCGTTGACCGTATCGAAGGCGTATCAGGAACTGGTCGACGAACAAACGGTTGAAAAAAGGAGGGGAATTGGCATGTTCGTTATCGAGGGTGCGCGTGAGGCGCTGATGAAATCCGAACGCGAGCGGTTTCTGCGCGAAGAGTGGCCGGTAGTTTTCGCACGGCTGCAACGACTGGGGCTGGACCTCAAGACGCTGTTGCGGGAAGCCGACAGCAAGGAGGATCAATCATGAGTGCGGTGATCACGGCCAGTGGCCTGACCAAACAGTACAAATCGTCGCTGGCACTCGACCATGCCAGTTTCCAGATCGAACCGGGCCGGATCGTCGGCCTGATTGGCCCCAACGGTGCCGGCAAGACCACGGCGCTCAAGGCGATCCTCGGTCTGACCGACTTCACCGGCGAACTGAACGTGCTGGGTTTCGACCCGCGCAAGCAGCGCGACAAGCTGATGGGCGATGTCTGTTTCATCGCCGATGTGGCCGTGCTACCGCGCTGGATCCGGGTTCGCGAAGTGGTCGATTTCGTCGCCAACGTGCATCCGCGCTTCGATCGCGCCAAGTGCGAAGCGTTTCTGAAACGGACCAAGCTGGTTCCCGGCCAGCGCGTGCGGCAAATGTCCAAGGGCATGATCGTGCAGCTGCACCTGGCCATCGTGATGGCGATCGACGCCAAGCTGCTGATTCTGGACGAGCCGACGCTCGGCTTGGACATTCTCTATCGCAAGCAGTTCTACCAAAACCTGCTGGAAGACTACTTCGACGAAAACAAGACCATCATCGTCACCACCCACCAGGTGGAAGAAGTCGAGCACATCCTCACCGACCTGATGTTCATCCGCGACGGCAAGATCGTGCTGGATGCCGACATGGACGCCGTCGGGGAGCGCTATATCGAAGTGATGGTCAACGCCGACAAGGCCGACGCCGCCCGACTTCTGAAGCCGATGGACGAGCGGCAGGTATTCGGAAAGAGCATTTTTCTGTTTGACGGCGTCGAACGTTCGACTCTGGAATCGCTCGGCGAAACGCGCCGACCCACCATCAGCGACCTGTTCGTCGCCACCATGAAGGGAACCTACGCATGAAAACCTTCTACTGGCTTGTAAAACGCGAGTTCTGGGAACACCGCGGCGGCTTTTTCTGGGCCCCCGTCGTCACCGGCGCCGTGTTTTTGCTGCTGAACATCATGGGCATCATCACGGCCGAGGTGCTCGGAAACTCTCATATCAGCATCGGAGTCAACGGCGGTCTGCAGCGAGTGATTGCCGACATGGACACCGGCGATCTGAGCAAGGTCGGACTGGCACTGGATGTGGCGATGTACTCGGCGATGGGTCTTTTGATCGTGGTGCTGGGCTTCGTGGTGTTCTTCTACTGCCTGGGCGCCCTGTATGACGATCGTCGCGACCGCAGCATCCTGTTCTGGAAGTCTCTGCCGATTTCCGATGCCAGCACGGTGTTGTCCAAGGTAGTCAGTGCAACCGTTCTGGCGCCGGTGATCGCCGTCATCGTCGGGATCGTGGTCGGCATGCTGCAATTGATAATACTGGCCGTCACCCTGTCGTTCCACGGCGTCAACGTCTGGCAGTTGCTGGTGCAGGCACATCCGTTCCAGGTGGTGTTCAACCTGATCGGTTATATCCCGCTGTACGTGTTGTGGGCATTGCCCACGGTGGGCTGGCTGTTGATCTGCTCGGCCTGGGCACGCAGCAAGCCCTTTCTTTGGGCGGTGGCCCTGCCAGTGGCGAGCGGCCTGATCATCAGCTGGTTCGGCATCATGGGCATCTTCAATCTGCCGACCATGTGGTTCTGGAAAAACATCGTGCAGCGCGCTTTGTTCAGCATTTTCCCCACCGGCAGCATGTTCGGAAACTTCAGTCACTCCTCGCTGGACGTGTCCGGCGGCCAGGGCCTCGACTTCATGAACCTGTCGAGCACCTACCAGCTGCTTGCCTCGCCCAACCTCTGGATCGGTGCGGTCGTGGGACTGGCACTACTCGCCGGCGCCGTCTGGTTCCGCCGCTGGCGCGACGACAGCTGATTTATGCGAAAGGGCAGGTTGCACACCCGCAACCTGCCCTGCCCATCTACCCGCTCTGATCCGATCCGTCACCCTTCAGCAAGTCAGGAACATCCATGTCCTACTCACGTTTAGTTTTCGCACTCGCCGTCTGCGGCTTGATCGGCGCCTGCGATCGACACTCCGACGGCATCAATCTCATCAGGGGTAGCCAGATCAGCGTCTCCAACGGCTCGATCAAGCTCGAGGCCAGCAAAGTCACACTGAATGCGAAAAATACGCCACAAGCCGGCATCGACAGCACCGGCCATTTCAGCGTTGACGGAAAATTGATTACCGTGAACGACGCACAGCAGCTGCAGCTAAAGCACTACTACGACGCATCGGTTGCGATTCGCCAGCACGGCATCGACGCTGGCAAGACCGGCATTGCCATGGCGGGTGCAGCGCTCAAGGATGCAACTGCCAGCGTCTTCAAGGGCGACGGCGATGGCGCCAAAAAACGTGTCGATGCGCGAGTGGACGACGTAAAACAGGCAGTGCGAGCGATCTGCACCGATCTGGCCGATATCCGCACGGCCCAGAATCAACTGGGGAGCACCCTGCCCGCCTTCAAGCCGTACGCCAATTTGGTCCAGAAGGACGACGTCGATGACTGTATGAAGGACGACGAACACAACTAGAAAATCACCGCAATTAATGCGATTTCGATTTTATTTTAAGGAAAAAGTCCATGCGACATATGACTCTGATTGGCACCCTGTTTCTGGCCGCGGCGATTGCATCGCCTGCCCATGCCGGCTGGTACACCACCTTTCATAACACTCACGACAGCCTCGTCTGGCACAACTCGGACCATCGCGCTCTTGAACTGCATTCGGACAACAGCGACGGCGTTGAGGTCACTAAAATAGCTCCCGCTGATCTTTGGGGATTGCGCAAGGGTGACGTGATTCTGGCGGTCGACGGTCACCCGGTGATGCACGTGGATGAGCTTTTCAAACAATTGCAGACGAGCAAACCCGCTCCCGTGACAATTCGGCTACGTCGCGGGCATGCCGAACAGGTATTGACGATAGCCGGCAGCGATTACACAAACCTCGTAAATCCGCATCCATAATAGCAACACCGCTTCGAGCATCATCAATGGAGTATGGCTTCACGCCCCGGCGTGTTGGTTAGGTAAACATCGTTTTCACTCAGCAATTGATCTACGAGCTCCAGAAAGGTCGTTCATT
>JBDTXA010000108.1:0-12206 GCA_040006415.1 Rhodanobacter sp. | reverse complement strand
CCGACCACCACCACGTCGGCGTTGGTATAGCGGGTCATCATGCCGAGCAGGGTCGACTTGCCCACGCCGGAGCCGGCGAACAGACCCAGCCGCTGACCGCGACCAACCGTAAGCAACGCGTTGATCGCACGTACACCCACATCCAGCGGCGCGTCGATCGGCTTGCGTGCCATCGGATTGATGGGCTTGCTCTTGAGTGCTGCGTGTTCGTCGGCCTCGAGTGGACCGAGTCCGTCCAGTGGCACGCCGTCGGCACCAATCACGCGGCCAAGCAAGGCCGTGCCCACCGGCAGGCCACCGCTGCGCGCGCAGGGACGCACTCGCGCATTGGGCAGGACGCCATGCATGTCGCCAACCGGCATCAACAGCAGACGCTCGTCGGCAAAGCCGACCACTTCAGTCTCCAGTTTCGCACCGTCGGCGGTATCGACCAGGCAGCGCGCGCCGAGGGCCGCCTCGCAGCCCTCGGCTTCCAGTGTCAATCCGACCACCCGGCGCAGAGAGCCCTCCACGGTCAGCGGACGCACGGCTTCGGCACGCGCGCGGCGCACCGCCAGCTGCTCGCGCCAGCGCGCCTGCCGGGCGCTCAGGTCGTTGGCTTCGTTGGCTTGGGCACTCATGCGCGGCCACGCCGCTGAGCTGGCGACCACCGCCACACTGCCATCGAGGACCGGTTCATTCGCTCGCCTCCGCGCTGTCCGCATCATCACCGAGGACCGCATCGATAACCGCTGCCAGCCGGGTTTCCACCCGCGCATCCAGCCGCGAGCGCTCGCTTTCCATGCGGCAATCGCCGCGCGCCAGCGTCGGGTCGGCAAGCAACTGCCAGTGTTCCTCCGCCGCGCCGAGCTCGCGCAGCAGAACCAGGTCGTCCGGATGCAGATGCACGCGCAATTCGCGCGTTGCCGCGGGCAATGCAGCGGCCGCCTCGCGCACCGTTTGCACGATCAGCGCCGGCGCCAGCTGCAACTCCCGGCCAACCACCCGGCTTGCGATCAGGGTGGCCAACCGGGCCAACTCCTGCTCGGTTTGTGCATCCAGTGATTCCAGCGGCCGGGCCGCCGCCTCATACAGCGCGGCAAGTCGGACCAGCTGCTCGTCGAGCTGCTGTTTGGCAGCGGCCAGCCCTTCCGCCTGGCCGGCCGCATAGCCTTCTTCACGCGCCTGCTCTTCCAGCGCCTCCAGTTCACGCACGGTCGGCTGCGCTGGCGATGCAGAAGCCGTGGCTGTCGACATCGTGCCGACCTCGGGCAGCTCCCAACGCCGGAATTCCGCCGCAGCGTTCTGCAAGGCGGCGGCCATCAGACGAACTCCTCACCGCCGGACGACAGATTGAGCTGGCCGGCATCGGCGAGTCGACGGGCCGTCGACAGTACCTCTTTTTGCGCTGCATCGACTTCGCTCAGACGTACCGGCCCCTTCACTTCGAGGTCGTCGCGCAGCATGTCGGCGGCGCGCTTGGACATGTTGGCGTAGATCTTTTCCCGGATCGCCGGCTCGGCACCCTTCATCGCGATCGTCAGCGTGGGCGAAGGCACCTCACGCAGCAGCACCTGCATGCCGCGGTCGTCCAGATCGGCCAGATCCTCGAACACGAACATCAGGTCCTCGATGCGTCCACCCAGCGCCTCGTCCTGGCTGCGAATGGCCGTGATCAGCTCGGATTCACGGCTACCCTCCATCGCGTTGAGGATGTCGGCGGCGGCCTTCAGACCGCCCACATTGGCGGATTTCAATTTTTTGTTGCTGCCCGAGAACTGGCGTTCCATGATTTCGTCCAGTTCGTTCAGCGCATGTGGTTGCACGCCGTCGAGCGTGGCGATGCGCATCAGTGCATCGGAACGCACGCGCTCAGGCAGGTAGCCGATCACCTCGGCCGCCTGTTCCGGCTCCAGATGTGCCAGAACAAGCGCAATGATCTGCGGGTGCTCCTGGTTGATCATCTCGGCGATCTGACGACTCTCCATCCACTTGAGCGATTCCAGGCCCTTGCTGCTGCGCCCGAGCAGGATGCGGTCGATCAGGCCACCCGCCTTGTTCTCGCCCAGCGCGTTGACCAGAATCTTGCGGATGTACTCCTCGGTACCGACACCCAGTGAGGTTTGTCGGCCCATGTCATCGTTGAGTTTGTCCAACGCGCCCTCGACATGTTCGCGCGTCACGCTGCTCAGCGCCGCCATGGCGCTGCCCACGGCCTGCACATCACGAGCGCTAAGATGCTTGAGCACCTCGGCGGCATCCTGCTCGCCTAGGGTCAGCAGCAGAATCGCCGCGCGCTGGGCACCATTTACCTGCAACGACTCAGCTGGCATCTTCGCTCACCCAGTTCTTCACGACTTGCGCAACCTGTTTGGAGTTTTCGCCGACCATGCGTTTGGCGGCGCCGATTCGTTGTTCGTAGGCGAGGACATTCGATTCACCACTGAGCCTGGGTGGCTCGTTTTCTTGCGGCTCATCGTCTACACGCACGGAGATTTTTTGCGTGGGCACCGGCAACGTACGCACCGGTCCTGCGCCCCTCGCCACGCCCTTGAGCAACGGTCGCAGCAAACCAAAGGCCACCAGTAGCGCGACCAGAATGCCCAGTCCCTGCTTTATCAGATCCATCGCGCCGGGCCGCTCCCACAAAGGAACTTTGGGTAACGCCTCAATCGCCGGACCACGCTGGAAAGGCTCGTTGACCACACTGACGGTGTCGCCGCGGGTCGCACTGAATCCCACCGCATTCTTGGCGAGGTCGGTCAGGTGCTGTAGTTCCTGCGTGCTGAACGGCGTGCTCTTCGCCGGTGCCGGATCGCCATTGTCGGTCGCCTTGCCAGGCACCAGCTTGTCATCCACCACCACGGCAACACTGAGTCTCTGCAGCCTGCCCGCGGGATCGCTGACATGACTGATCGTGCGATCGAGTTCGTAGTTGCGGGTGGCGCTGCTCGAACTTTCACTGGGGCTGCTGGCGGCACCCGTGGCGGCAGTGGCCGCGTTTGCGGCGGCTCCCGCCGCGCCGGCGTTCGGCTTGGCCGCGGTGGGTTGCGCCACTGTGTTCGGTGGCTGGTTGCTGAGTGCTCCGGGCACCCCGCCCGAGGCTTCGGCCGAACTGCGTTGTTCGTTGCTGGTCTGTTCACTGCGCATGACCGCGGATTTGGGGTCGAAGGTTTCAGTGGCCTTCTCGGTCTGGCTGAAATCCAGGTCGACGTAGACCTGGGCATGCACCCTGCCGGGGCCGACCAGCGGCGTCAGCAGCTGTTCGATCCGCGCCGCATAGGTGTTCTCGATCCGCGTCGCCAGCCGCAACCTGGTGTCGCTGATTGCCCCGGGACTGTCCGGATCGGTGGTCAGCAGCTGGCCTTGCTGGTCGATTACCGAAACCTGGCTGGCATTCAGATCCGGAACGCTGGCGGAGACCAAGTGCACGATCGCCGCGACCTGGCTGGCATCCAGCTGGCGCCCCGGAAACAGCGTAACCAACACCGACGCACTCGCCGCCCGACTGTCCCGGATGAACGCTGACGGCTTCGGCAACGCAAGATGCACGCGTGCGGCACGCACCGATTGCAGGCCGCCGATGGTATTGCCGAGGTCGGCTTCGAGCTGCTGCTGATAACGCGTTCGCTCGGCCAGGTCACTCATGCCGAACGGCGAATCACCCGCAGGCGAGATGCTGCTAGCAGCGGTACCCTGCGGCAATCCCCGTCCAGCCAGCGTCAGACGCAGGCCGGCCAGATCCGCTGCCGGCGCCATGATCGAGGACCCGTCCGCGCTCAGTTGGTAGGGCGTATTCGTGGATTGCAGTTCCTGCGTGATTGCCGAGGCATCTTTCTGATCTAGGCCGCTGTACAGCAGGCCGAAGTTCGGTCCGCGCGACCACAGCACCACCGCCACCCCCAACGCTACCGCCGCAGCCACCCCCACCAGCAGCAATAGCTGCCGCGTCGCAGGATTGCGCGTGAATTGCTTGAGGGGATCCAGGCGCGAACCGTTATTATCAGTGGTCGCGATGGCATTGTCGGCCATGCTTGTGCTCGTTATCTAGAAGACGGGAGGTGAAGATCGACGAGAACGTCAGACCGGCATGTTCATGATGTCCTTGTAGGCATCCACCAGCTTGCTTTGCACCTGCACCATCGTGCGCAGGGAGAGGTCCGCCTTCTGCACCGCGATCATCGTGCTGGCCAGGTTTGAGCCCGGGTCACCGCGTTCAAAACTCGTCGCCATGCGACCGGCCTCGGTCTGGCTCTGTCCCACGGCCGAAATCGACTGCTTTAACAGGCTGGCAAAGTCTCCCATTCCTGACGAGGTCGGTGCCGACGCCTTGAACGCGGTTTCGGGAACGCGTACTTGCGCCGTCATCTGGCGCATCTGGGAAAGAAGGTTGTTGACGTCGATCTGACTCATGACGGTTTTCCAGCACATGACGGTGAATATGGGGGGAAGTAGCACAAGCCGTGCCATGCTCCAGACTTGCTCGACCGGTGCGTGCGCAGGGTCGAGAAGTCGCGACGCGGCGGGCCGCGACAGCAGGGGCGGCAGGGACGGCAGGGACGGATATCATTTGCTATCAAAGTCCGGACACCCGCCGCGCGTGCTAGGCAGCGAGGCTGCTCTGCAATCCATACTTGCGCAGCTTTTCCACCAGAGTGGTCCGCTGCATGCGCAAAAGACGTGCGGCATGGGCCACCACACCACCAGTGGCATCAAGCGCCTGGCGGATCAGGCCTACTTCGATATCAGCCAGATGATCCTTCAGGTCGAGCCCGTCTTCCGGCAGGATCCCCAGCGAATCGACGGTCGAGTAGGCGAAACCCAGTTCGTCCGGGTTCGCACGATCCTCTACCTGGGCAAGCAGTTCGGCACAACGTGCCTCGTCCCCAGTCATCTGCCCACGATATTTCTCCGGCAGATCGTTGACGCGTACTTCGCTGTGCGGATGCAGGATCGCCATGCGTTCGACCAGATTGGACAGTTCGCGCACATTGCCCGGCCACGCATAGGCATGAAGTGCCTGCATCGCCCCGGCGCTGAAGCGCACCAAGCCCAGCCCGCGGCGGGCTAGCCTCGTGTTGAACTCCGATACCAGCAACGCAATATCGTCCAGGCGCTCGCGCAGCGACGGCAACTCCAGCGGGAAGACGCTGAGGCGATAGTAGAGATCCTCGCGAAACTGGTCGTTGGCGATCGACTGTTCGAGGTTGCGATGGGTGGCTGCGATGATCCGCACGTCGCAGCGCTGGGTTTTGCTGCCACCAACTCGCTCGAACATGCGCTCCTGCAGCACCCGCAGCAGTTTCACCTGCATCGACAGGCTCATGTCACCGATCTCGTCGAGAAATAGCGTGCCACCCTCGGCCAGCTCGAAACGTCCCTTGCGGGTGCTGATCGCACCGGTAAACGCGCCCTTCTCGTGCCCGAACAATTCGCTTTCCAGCAATTCGGCAGGAATCGCGCCGCAATTGATGGCCACGAACGGCTTGTCGCGCCGCGGTGAACCCTCATGAATCGCCCGCGCAACCATCTCCTTGCCTGTGCCGGACTCACCAAGCACAAGGACGCTCGAATCGAATGGCGCCACGCGGCGGATCAAGGCATTGACCCGGGCCATCGGCGCCGAATGGCCAACGAAGCGGATGCCGTCAGGCTGGCCACCCACCAGGCGCCCGTGAACACGGCGCATGACATCCGCCATCTGCTCGTAGCGCAGCGGAAATTCGACGATCCCGGTTCGCGCCGCAAAGGGAGAGTTGGCATCACTCAACCGCTGGCTCCATTCCGAATCGGCGGCCAGCACGACCGGCACGCGGGCGGCCGCCGCGCCGAGCAGCGACAGCTGACGCTCCGCCTCGACGGGGTCGGCGATGCGCCCGACATAAACAGCACACCAGCTTGGGGTGATATCACCGGCTGCCTCGCTGTCCTCGCTGTCCTCGCTGCGCCAGGGGTTGTAACCGAGAAACTGCAGCGCCGATATGACCGATGCCGCGCGCACTTCGTCCGATTCGATAACGAGGAAGTTCATTTTGTTCATGTGGATGGGAAACTCTCTTCTGCGTTGTTGCCGTGGCTTGAATCGAAGCCACTGTGCTGGATGCCGATCCGCACACTGACGGCTCGTCAGTGGCTGACAGGAATACCTGAGCAAGAAGAGGGCCAGCCACGCCGGCCAATGCGTTGAAAAAACATCGCGCGACGTTGCGATGACGCGACGCACCGTCAAAATATTCGCAGCTATTCAGCGGAAATGTTCCGCAGTTCGTTGGCTGGCAACGAATTTATCGTCAAGACCGCGACGGACGCGCTGCGGTGGATGCTGACAGCGAGCAGCCGCCTCAGGCGTCAAGGAAGTTTCACCAGTCGTGACGTGGTTCACACTGACGCCCGCTCATTCAAAAATGACAAACGTGACGCAGTTCACGTCTATCATTTCGACGGCTCAGCCGGTCAGGACAGGAACTGACGCATGTCGGCAACTTTGCGACGATGCAGGCGGAATACGAGACGTTCCAGCGCGTCACATGTGCTCTCGCCAAGGTTTGCGAAGGCCACGAAGGCCAGTCCGTCATCAAACCGGCGCGTGACCCTGGCCGGCAGCTCCAGCGGAAGGCTCGGACAGACATCCGGGTGAAGCCGGAGCAACACGGCATCGCCGACCGGCAGCAACGCCGCTGGCAGGACAGCGCCCGCCGTGTTGAAGCGGACGGATTGCCGGGGCGGCAGGTTCTCCGGCGGAAGCAGCAGTCGATTGACGATATCCACCAGGGCCGTGAGCTTGGCATCCAGGCGAACCATTTCCTGCAACAGCGGGTTGTCTTCGTCGATACCCTCGGCGCGACGTTCCTCCAGCGCCGCCATGGTGGCCAGCGCATGGGCGTTTCGTTCGGCCAGACGGTTGACCTCGCCGGTCGGCAACGGCCATTCGATCGTCTCGCACGCGGCGGGCCAGCGATTCTCGCAGCTCACACGTTCGGAAAACGCCTGCCAGGCATCATCTTGCATGAGGTAAATGTCCTGTCATGGGATCCCTACTGCGCCAGACGGATCTGCCGCCGCAACTGAAGGACGATAGCCCATAACCGTTGTCCATCTACCAGCCACCAGGTAACGGTTAGTCCTCATCACAGGGCAGCAGGTAGGCGTTCAACGCCCGGTGGTTTCGCCGCTGCTGCTCCAGCTGTCCAGAGATCGAGTCACGCGCCTGGGCCGTCAGCTCCACCAGTTGCTGATGTTGCTGTTGCACCTGGAGCAGCGTGCTGCGCGTAATTTCCTCCGCTGAAGCGCCCTGCCGAAGCAAGGCATCGTATTCCGGGCGAAACCCGGCAACCGCGTTCCAGTCACCCTCTCGCGCGGCGCCCAGCATCTGCGTGCCCAGTTGCAGCGCCTGCTCCAGATCGGCCTGCCCATGGACGTTCATCGCGCCGCACCGGCAACCTGCCGGTTACCCGCCAGATAGCTGTCGCGGATGCCCTGCCAGCCATCACGGATGGGGGTGAGCAGCTGAACCACTTCATCGAGCGCCACCGGATCACTGTTCAATTGGGCAAAAAGCAGCCGGCGCGACACGTACTCGTAGAGCGAATCGAGCCGCTGGCTGACCACGCGATCCGCCTTGTGATCCAGGCTGTTGCGCAATTCGCCGACGATCGCCAGGGCGCGCGAAATGCTGTTGCCCTTGGCTGCCACGTTGCCGTGAACCATGTGACCGCGGGCCTGCACGACCCGATCGATGGCACCCTCGAGCAGCATGCCGACGAGCTGGTGCGGATCGGCATCCTCGACGCGCCCCTGCGCGCTGTTCTGTTGATAGATCGCGCTGGCGTTGCGCATGTATCCGTTGGTCATGTCGAATTCCTGTCAGATCAATTTGACGATTTGTTCAATTGCGCCAGCGTCGCGGTCAGAAAGCTGCTGGTGTTGTTTAGGCTGGACATCAGGGTGTCCAGGTTGGTGTACTGCTGTTGCAGCTGCTGCTGAAAAACATCCATGCGTGCATTCAGCGCGGTCTGCTGCGTGGACAGCTTGGTCAGGCTGGCGGTGATGCTCTTCTGACGGGTGGGAATGAGGCCGGTACTGGAGGTGAACGTATCGATGACGGCATTCAGCCCGCTGGCGTAACCGTTCTTGCCGGCAAACAGATCCTGTACCGCATTCGGGCTGGCACTCAGCGCGTCGGTCAGCGCGCTCTCGTCTACCGACAAGGTGCCATCGATCCCACGGCTGATTCCCAGACTCGCCAGTGATCCAATGCTGTTTCCCTGAACCCCCTTGTTGAGCACACCGGAGATCTGGCTGACCGCCGAGTTCAAGGTTGAGTCACCGAGCAAGGGGCCCGAGGTATGCGTGCTGGCGCTGTAGCTGGCGAGGGTGCCGATCGAAGCGACATAGGCATTGTATGCCGTGACAAATGCCTTGATGGCCGTGGCGGTCGCCGTGGTGTCCTGCTTCACTGTCAGCGTGGTTTTGCCGGTAGTGGCCAGATTGATGGTCACCCCGTCGATGGCGCCGCTGACCGCATTGCTGGCGCTGCTGACGGCGATGCCATTGAGCGTCAGCTCGGCATTCTGCGCTTCGCTGCTGCCGGGCGTGTTCAGGCTGGTTGCCAGGTTGGCAAGCCCCGCGCTGCTGCCGCTGGCGGCGTTGATGGTGAAGCCGTTGGCAACGCCTGTTTTGTCTGAACTCAGCAGCAACTGGGAGCCATTGGTGCCATTGACCACGGTTGCCGTCACACCGGGATTGCCCGAGGCACCGTTGATTGCCGTGGCAATATCGGCCAGCGTCGCGGTGGACGAAACGTTCACGCTGAAGCTGTTGCTGCCGATGCCGATGTTCAACGAGCCTGCGCCAATCGCCGCACTGCCGGCTGAGGCCGCGCTGGCGCGCTGTTGCGCGGTGGCCAACTGCGTGACGTTCAGCGCATAGCTTCCGGGCTGGGCATTGCTGCGTGTGCTGACGGTGCCGATCGTCGTATCGGTCAGCGACGCCGCGTAGCTCTGGAACGTGGAAGCTTTGGTAAGCGTCGTCACTGCCGATTGCAGCGAGGTCAATGCGGTGTCCAGCGCATCAAGGCCACTCAGCAAGGTGTTGGCCTTGGTGGTCGCGTTGGTGATCTGGGCTTGCGGCGCAGCCTGCTTGGCACCGACCAGCGCCGTAACGATCGCTGTGACATCCAGCCCCGAGCCGATCCCGGCGGAGCTCAGAAGTGCCTGGCCGGGACTGCTTGATGAGGTGCTGTCCGCGGTCGATGTGGCAGGTAGTGAAGTCGGGCTGCTGCCGGATATAGCGCTTGTGGTCATGACGACTCTCGTTAGGTGGAATCCTGTCCCGCCGATCGCGGCGGGAGCTACGAGTCGCCGGCAAAATCCTCGCGGGCGCAAGGGCTTTGCCGGCGGCTCCGGTCAGGCTGGGGGACGACGCTTTTGCATCGGACCCCAGCCTGTTCAAAGCCACGGACCACCCATTACGGCGCAGCAGCACCGTAATGGGTCCGGTCAATCGTTACTGCAGCAGCTTCAGCACTTGCTGCGGCTGCGAGTTGGCCTGTGCCAGCACCGAGATACCGGCCTGCTGCAGAATGTTGGCCTTGCTCAGGTTGGCAGTTTCAGCCGCGAAATCAGCATCGCGGATAGTGCTCTGCGAGGACGCCAGATTGTCCTTCTGCGCGCCCAGGGTCGAGATCGTCGACTCGAAGCGATTCTGGATCGCACCCAACGTGCTGTTCAAGTTGCTAACGGTATTCAAAGCGACGTCGATGCGCGAGATCAGGTCGTTGGCACCATCGACCGTACCCACGGTGCCGGTGGCAAGGCTGCCACTGACGGCAGCGGTGGCGGGGCCGCCCACATTTGCACCGGTGTCCACGATCGTGAGCGCGGTACTGGAGTAGTAGTTGATGCCTTTGCCATCGCCACTCACCGCGGCGCTGACACCGGAGATGTTCTGCGCGTTGATCGCGTCGGACAACCCTTGAAGGCTGGTTACGCCGGTCAGGGAAACGCTTTGGCCATTGATCGACAGGCCTTCGGAGGAAAGGTCTGCCGCCGCTCCTGGGGCAACAGCCGCTGCACCGGGCGTGGAGGCTGGCGTGCCGAATACTGCCGCTACGTCCGCACCACCAAGAACCGGGGCCGCGCCGGCGCCAGCTGTCGCATTGGCAATCTTGATGTGACCCGTGGCATCCGCGCTCACCGTGTATGAACCGGGTGAGGCAGTGTCCAACTGTCCTTGGATATCACCGACCACGCCTGCGGCATTGGTATCGTCGGCGGTCAGCGCAACCGTGTTGCCGTCAACGGTGAAGGTGGCATTCGTGGTGGAGAAGTCGGTAGCGGAGACACTGCCGCCAGTGACCGAGCCTGCCACGGCCGCACTGCCAGCACCGCCAAACGCTGCGCTGATGTCGCCCGTCGACACTTCAGCAACGGCGCCGATCTGGCTGGCTTTGACACCCTGGCTGACGTTTACACTGATGGTCTGGCCAACGTTGGCACCGACCTGAAAGCTCAGGTTGCCGAGCGAACCGTCCAGCACTTTCTGGCCGTTGAAGTCGGTCTGGTTGGCGATGCGGGTCACTTCGGACAGACGCTGCTGCACTTCGGTGTTGATCGAAGCGCGGTCGCTGTCGGTGTAGCTGCCGTTGGCCGACTGCACCGCGAGATCGCGGATCGCCTGCAAATTGGCGGTCACCTGGCTCAGGGCGGACTGCGTCGTCTGCGCCAGGTTGATCGCGTCGCTGGCGTTGGAGCTGGCCTGGCCGAGACCGCCGATCTGGGTGGTGAAGTTGGTCGAGATCGCATAGCCGGCCGCGTTGTCGGTGGCGCTGTTGATCTTCAGGCCCGACGACAGTCGTGCGGTTGCCTGCGACAGCGCACTCTGCGACTTGCTGAGGTTGTTCTGCGCGGTGAGCGAGTTGATGTTGGTGTAGATGCTGAGTGACATGAGGTATCTCCTGGTGGAAACTGTTTGCCGGTTTGCTTTGGCGTTCTTCAATCCGGCGGTCAGGTTCCATCGCTGGAGTGCCGTCCGCCTCAGAGAGTTTTTCGGCCTCACCTGAAAATACTTGAGTCCTCGTGCTGGCTTTTTTTGTTGGTCGTGTAAGCCAAGCTCTATACGCAAGTTCGCCGCTTGATCCGAGAGCATCGCCGCCATCCGTCAGCAGTCACCATGAGGCACTCATACGCGCGTACTAAGCAACCACGACGACCCTACTTGATGTAGTTGAACAGGCTCATCGAGTTGACCTTCGCGAACACCTGCTGCGAGGCCTGCAGCGCCGCTGACTGCGACGACAGATTGCTTATGGCGGTATAGACGTCGACACCTTCCACACTTGCAATGGTGGCCTTGTAGGTGACGCCGAGATCTTCGTAGGCACTTTTCTGCGAATTGAGCGTGCCGATGCGACCGCCGATGGAGACCTCGGTACCGGTCACCGCGCCGGCAACCTGGTCAAGAGACTCTATTTGTCGATTGAGCGTATTGGAGATTTGCGTCGGAGTGCCCCCGCTCTGCAAGGCGCCAATCATGTTATTCAGCGCGGCGAAAATATCCTGTTTGCCGCCCGCTTGCACACCGACGGTGTCACCGGCGACAGGGGTGCCACTCATCGTCACCGACATGCCGTTGAAACTGATGCTTCCACCTTCCTGATAGGTTCCGCCGACTGGATTGCCGCCACTGTCGAGCACGGGGTTGCCGTTGGCATCGGCCGCAGTCCAGCTGCTACCGGCACCGAAGCTGATGACATAGCCACCACCGCTCGATGCACTCGCGCTGCTCCACGCCACCGGGTCGGTGACGCTATTGGCGCCCACCACGAGGGTACCGGTGTTGGCGTTGCCCGCAGTGGCGGTGAAGGTGCCATTGCCGGAGGGAATGTTCATGAAAATGCCGCTGCCGGCATCGCTGGTCGGTATCCGCAACCCGGGCCCCGCCGAGGCCATCTGCGTCATGTCATTGCCGGCATAGCTCACCGTGCCCGCTGCATTCTGGACGAACGGCGTGGTGGTGGTACTGGTACCGGCAAACAGCGCGTTGCCGTTACTGTCGGGCGAGTTGGCCAGTTGCACCAATTGATTGCGCAACTGGGTCAGCGCGGTCGCCATGTTGGAACGATCGCTGCTGGAGAGCGTGCCGTTGATGCCCTGGATAGCCGTCGAACGTGCGCTGTTCAGCACGTTGCTCACCGAGCTCAGCACCGTCTGCTCGCTGGAGAGACGGGT
>JBDTXA010000107.1:0-12211 GCA_040006415.1 Rhodanobacter sp. | reverse complement strand
ACCTCAACTGGCTGGCGATCCTGCTGTATGCCGACGCCTTCGTCAGCCCCAGCGGCACCGGCATGACCTATACCGCCTCCACCGCGCGCATGATTTACGGGATGGAGCGCAATGGCACGCTGCCGAAGATCTTCGGCTCGGTGCACCCGAAGTGGGGCGTACCGCGTCCAGCGATGTGGCTGAACCTGGTGGTGTCGTTCCTGTTCCTGTTCTTCTTCCGCGGCTGGGATTCGCTGGCGGCGGTGATCTCGGTGGCGACCATCATTTCCTACCTGACCGGTCCGGTCAGCGTGATGACGCTGCGCCGCACTGCTCCGGAGTTGAATCGCCCCTTTCGGCTGGCCGCCTTGCCGATCATCGCCGGCATCGCTTTCGTCATGTCCGCCGAGTTGCTGTACTGGGCCAAGTGGCCGCTGACCGGTCAGATCATCCTGCTGATGGTTGTGGCACTGCCGGTGTACTTCTACTACCAATTCAAGAGTGGCTGGCACGACTTCGGTCGGCAGATGAAGGGTGCGTGGTGGCTGGTGTTCTATCTGATTTCGCTGGCGCTCATGTCGTATATAGGCAGCGCGAAGTTCGGTGGTTTGAACTACATCCACTACGGCTGGGATCTTGCCGTGGTCGCCGTGATCGGGCTGGTGTTCTTTCTGTGGGGCGTGAAATCCGGCTGGCGTACGCCGTCCATCGACGCAGAGCGGCTGGAGGCGAGCCAACATCCGGGCGAACTGCAGATTCCCCCGGATGAGGAAGAAGCGGAGCGCGTCACCGGGCAGTGATAGCGTCCGGATATGCTCACGATTGATAAAAAAACGCGCGGCTCGCACCGCGCGTTTTTTGCCTATGCTTTCCTCGATTTCAATCAGCACGTATTGGCTGTTGGATCACGCATCAGGGTACGGACGATCTGCGTAACGGCGCAGATGGTAGACCCGGTGGACATTGCCCGAGCCCAGCCAGCCGCCTGCGGCAGCGCCAACCAGGGCAAGCAGGCCGCTGAGGAAGGCAACCCAGAGCGCGATGGACGTATAGTGCGCCGCCCGATCGGCGTCAGACTTAAGTTGAGCATTGGCAGCTATCGCCTCAGTGCGCAGCCGCGGAAGCACCTGGTCTATTTCTGCGGTGGCGACGCCATCAGCCATCAGCAGCGCTCGCGCCGTATCCATCCGGTCGGCGAGGAGCGATCCAACCACCGCATCATCATTACTACTGACTGCGCGCGGTTCATTGCCAGCGTTACGCGTCATTTGATGAACATTGGCCTGCAGCACCAACAGTGCATCGTTTTGAGTGGCCGCGCCTACACTCATCGCAGGGTGATCGCCCTGCGGGGCCGGGTCGCGATGATGCAGAGCCTGACCCATTCCAAGCGTCATCCACACCGCCGCACCGGTGACTGACAACCCCCAGACGGCAACACCGTGGATAGCTCCGGCAGTCTGGTCAGACTTGCCATCGAACCAGCTTGCAAACATGCCGCCAACGAACAAGCCCGCAGCCCAAGTGGCAATCAGCCAAATAGCCGTTCCCACGCCGATTCCCTTGATGGCGCCGGTGGTGGCATTCGGGTCAAATGCAGCAAATCCCAGCGCCAGACCAGCAAGGTAAAGCAGGCCCGCTACCGCCGTGGCAACCAGCCAGCCCGCGAAGATCGCGCCCCAACTGATGCGGGAGTGTGTCGCTGCGCCGGGACCGACAGCAACGGTTTCGATTCTTTCATTGATGGGTGCCATTGACGTGCTTCCTCGGAGTTACGTGGACGATGCCCGCAGGCGCGGGGTCAGGCACAACCGCGCAACAGCGCGAAGAGAATCAGCAAGGGGATCGGCACGCCGAGAAACCACAGCAGCACATAACCGATGCCGCCGCGCTCTTTTCCCGATTCACGTTCGGGGGTTTTATTGATCTGTGACATGACAGCCTCCTGACAGGACAAACGCCGGACGACGCGTTCGGTCAGAAAGATGGTCTCGGCAGAGTCGCTAAAAGGTGACGGGAAAGTGTCTCCGTCATACACAGATCCGGGCTCGGACTGTGCCGCGCTACCTCGACACCCTGGCCTTTCCGGACTGGGGCGCGCGCGTCGAAAAGCAGAGCCTGCCCGTCACTTCCGGCCCCGCGCCCGGGTCTAAATCACCAGCGGCTGGGTGGTGTAACGGGTGGTGAGCGCAGACAGATTGTCGGTGCGCGTACCACTGCTTCACCGGATGCGTGGGCGGCACTTCAACCCGACCGACACGGGCACGGCCGCGTTGATTTATCCGGCCGAGAAAGCGCAGCACTCAGGCGCGCGCACTGGCCTCCGCCCGTCCGTTGAGGCGCCTGGTGACGGATGGCGTACGTGATCGAGCTTGCGGTCTTATCGAAGAGGGGTAGCACCAAGTTCGACGGCCTCGATGACATTCTGGATGGTTACGACCTGCATGTGGCCACGGCGATCGCCTGATGTCTGCCTCCGGAACATGCGCGCCGCTGGCGCGCGTCGTCAGTGAAAGCCGCAAACGGAAGCCCATGAGCATTCAAACCCCATGCTGGTTGCGACGGACGAAGAAAAGCGGAGCGCGTCACCGGGCACTGAGTGCATCCGTTAACGTTGACCCGAGTTCTGAGCTATCGCGGGCAATGGCCGCCTGACCCGCACTCTGCCCGCACGCATTTGCGGATATACGATGGTGTGGTCGACAAAACAAAGGAAGCTGACAAATGTCCTCAAGGAACGTGATTTCGTCGTGGTTGCTGATGTTGCTGGTTGCATGGATTCCGGCAGCACGTGCCAGCACCCCCACTGCCAATACCTCTGCGCCCGCCGCTTCCTCTCATAAGGCCGTCTACAGCTGTGCAGAAGGCTACGAGCGCTTGCTGCCAGGCGAGTACTACGCGTGTCGCGCACGCTATCATTTTGAACGCAAGCACTACTCGCAGTTGATGGAAACGCTCAAGGAGGCCGCACACTGGGCGAGCAAGGACGCCCAGTACACGCTTGGCCTGATCTATCTCAATGGGGATGTTCCCGGAGTACCGTCCAACCGCCCGCAGGCCATCGCCTGGCTGGCACTGGCCGCCGAGCGCAAGGACGCGACCTACGCGCACATGTATTCGCTCGTGTGCCTGCACAGCACGCCGGTAGAAATCCGCGCAGGCGCGGTGCTGTTCCAAAAGATGAGCCTCGAATACGGCGACAAGGTTGCCGGCACGCTGGCTGTGCGACGGTTCAACCGGGAAATGAGGCCGATCGAGGACGCCGCTAATCGCGGCGGTCTGATGTGGTTAAGCGGCTTCTCCCCGTTCCCGGAAAATGGGGTGACCATGCTCGTGCGACTGCATGGCATGGCCGATAACTTTTTTGAAGGCCTGAGAGGAACGGTGACTGTCGGCGAGCTACCGCAGAAATACGCCCATATTCCGCCGGCCAAACCCGCTGATTGACAAGCTACGTCAACCCAGCGCCAGTACATCCCCAAGCAACGCCTGAGCCGTCACTTCGGGCCCTGCACCCGGACCCTGGATCACTAGTGGCTGGGTGTTGTAGCGGGTGGTGGTAAGCGCAAACTGATTGTCGGTGCCGTACAACCGCGCTGCCGGATGCGTGGGCGGCACTTCGACCAGACCGACGCGGGCATGGCCGCGCTGATTGAGCCGGGCGAGAAAGCGCAGCACGCAGCCGTGGCCAGTCGCTGCGGCCTGTCGGGCCGCGAAGGGGGCATCGAGTTCGTCCAGCCGATCGAGGAAAGTCTCGGTGCTCAGCTCACGCAGTGCCTCGGGTACCAGACTTTCGACGCGCACTTCTTCGACACCGAGCGCAAAGCCCGCCTGCCGAGCAATGATCAGTAACTTTCGGGCCACGTCCTCTCCGGAAAGATCGGAGCGGGGGTCGGGCTCGGTGTATCCCAATCGACGCGCCTCGGACAGCAACTCGGAAAATGGCCGGCTGCCGTCGTACTGGTTGAACAGCCAGGACAGCGAGCCGGAGAACACGCCCTCGAGCGTGAGCAGGCTGTCGCCGCACAGACGCAGTCTGCGCAAGGTCGACAATACCGGCAGCCCAGCGCCGACCGTCGCCGAATCACCATAGCGCCCGCCGTGAACCAACGCTGCCTGCAGCTCGCGCCAGCCCGACAGATCACCCCCGGCCAGCGCCTTGTTGGCGGTCACTACGTGGTAGCCGCGTGCCAGCCACCCGGCATGACGCGAAGCCAGCGGCGCACTGGCCGTGGCATCCACAATCACCTTGACCGGCGCAGAATTGGCGTCGAGCGCTGCCAACAAGCCGTCGTTGTCGCGCGGGCTGCCCTGGCTGACGAGCTGCTCGCGAAGGCTGCGACTAGCCAGACGCGCCGGGTCTGTCTGCTGACGTCGCGAATTCGCGGCGCCGGCGAGTCGCAACGAGGCTGCGGCCGGGGTATTGAGTAACTTCAGGAAGGCACCACCGACCACTCCGGTACCCAGCAACACGAGCGCAATGCGTGCGTTTTCCGGCGTGGCTGCAAGTCCCGCATCGGACGCCTCGACATCGGCGGTAGCGCGCGCGTCAAGCGCCTCACTCATGCAATCACCCGACGTTTCGAGCTCGTCACCGCGACGGCACGAACCAGTGCCGCATCGAGATCACGAATCAAGTCGTCGCCATCCTCGATGCCCACCGAAAGACGCAGCAGGCTGTCGGCGATGCCGGCGATGCGACGGGCTTCCACAGCCATCGATGAATGCGTCATCGACGCGGGATGCGCGATCAGGCTTTCCACGCCACCCAGCGATTCGGCCAGGGAGAAATACTGCAGGCCGTCGACGAAGGCCTCGATCTGCGGCAGGCCACCTTCCAGCTCGAAGCTGAGCATGGCGCCGAAACCCTGCTGCTGGCGCGCCGCCAGTGCGTGGCCGGCATGACTTTCCAGGCCCGGGTAATAGACCCTGCGCACCGCAGTGTGGGCTTCCAGCTGGGTGGCAATGCGCGCGGTGTTCTCCTGATGCTGACGCAGACGCACACTCAGCGTGCGCAGGCCGCGCAAGGTCAGATAGCTGTCGAATGGCGCGCCGGTGAGACCGTTGCAGTTGCCCCACCACTTCAGCAGGTCAAACACCGCGGCATCGCGCGCCACCACCGCACCGCCGACCACGTCGCTGTGACCGTTGATGTACTTGGTGGTGGAATGCACGACCACGTCGGCACCCAGCAGCAGCGGCTGCTGCAGCGCCGGCGAGAGGAAGGTGTTGTCGACCACCAGCAACGCGCCGACGGCGTGGGCGGCCAGTGCCACGTGCCGGATATCGGTGATCCGCAGCAGCGGATTGGATGGCGTTTCCACCCATACCAGGGCCGGCTTGCGCGCCAGCCCGGCGGCCAGTGCCACCGTGTCGGTCAGGTCGGCGAACTCGACACTGAATCGACCTTTTTTCGCCCAGGCATCCAGCAACCGCCAAGTGCCGCCATAGCAGTCGTGCGCCGCCAGCACGGTGGCGCCGGCGGGCACCAACTCCAGCGCCAGCGCCACCGCCGACATGCCGCTCGAGGTCACCACCGCGCCCGCGCCCTGCTCCAGTTCGGCCAGCGCGTTGCCCAGCAGATCGCGGGTAGGATTGCCGCTGCGCGAGTAGTCGTAGGCGCGCTTGCCGCCCAGGCCTTCAAAGCTGTAGTTGGTCGACAGATGCAGCGGCGGCACCACCGCACCGTGCTGGGTGTCGCTCTCGATGCCGGCGCGCACGGCGCGGGTACAGGGGGCGGGGCTATCGCTCATGGGGTTCTCTCTGGTTGTCCAAGGATTAGCAAATCGTTTTTTGTGGGAACTGCTTCAGCCGCGATGCTCTTGTCTTTGAGGCTAGTGGCAAGATCATCGGGGCTGAAGCCGCTCCCACAGGGGCAAGGCACGCATTGCGCAAGATCAGCGGAGCGCATCGCGCAACAGCGGCGCCAGTTGCTCGGGTTCTTTCAGAAACCCGTCGTGACCGTAGGCGGACTCGACCACCTCGAGCGTGGCCGGGCCACCCAGGCGCCGCTGCAATTCGCACAGGTCTGCCAGCGGCACCAGTCGGTCGGACGGGAAGCCGATCAGGGTCGCCGGGGTCGGAATCTGTTCGGGCTGCACCTCATGCAAATCGATCGACTCCGACAGCGCCAGAAAGCGGTCGGCATCGAAGCGTTCGACGAAGCGTCGGCCCTGATACTCAAGATAGTCCTCGACCGGGAAATGGAAGCGATCGCCACGCTGCTCGGCGCTACCACTGAAGCGGCGGGCGAATTCGCCACTGCCCCGATAGGTCGTCACGGCCAGTTGCCGGGCCAACGCCAGCGCCTCGTCGACATTTCCGCTGGCCTGGCCAAGTCGCACGATGCCGCGCTGCACGCTGCGCTGGGCGGTACTCAGCGGATGCGCTCGATGCGCGCCGGCCAGCAGCACCAGACGGTCGATATGACGCGGATGCCGCGCAGCGAATGCCAGCGCCACCATCGCGCCATAAGAAGAGCCCACGAAGGCGTGCGCCTGTGCGATACCGAGCGACTTCAGAAGCGCGGCCAGGACATCGGCCTGATCCTCGGTGGAGACCGCATTGGCGTTGAGTTCGGCGGCGGTCACCCAGTCGATCGCCAGCACGCGCCAGCGCTGCAGATCGATCGCGGCGCCCTGCCCCACCAGCGTCTGCCACCAACCCGGCGTAGCTGCCGCGTTCGCCGCGGTCACATCGCGATCGGCCGAAATCCCGCCCTGGATGATTACCGTCGGGGCATCTTCAGCCCCGCACCACAGATAGCGGACATCGACATGATGCGAACCATGCCCGTACCGGGGCGTGATCTCGACCCGCCGCGTAGCGCGCTGAACCGTCGTTCCCTGATGTGCAGGCGCAACTTCCATGACAGCGGTGAACGCGTCGTGGCTGGGTTCCGCATAACGGGTATCGGGCAGAAATGTCATGGAGCTCTCCGGTCGGCATCGCCCTGCGAAGTACCGGAAAGGCCATCAAACCCGAATCAACGGCATTGCCCGCGAGTCGGATGACGCCCCATCTACCGGTGGATGCCAGACGGCATCTCCGCAGGAATTGGCACCGTGGCGGAAACGCTCCGCTGGTTGCCCCGGCATCAAAGGGCCTATCCCTCCGCCGGTCTCGATGAGTGGAGCCGATATTGCACGCATGAAAATACAGTGTCAATAGACGTCTAAACATCTAAACGCCCAAACCAGCATATGTTTGTGGCTTATGGTTATTGGTCATAAGGACCCGAACCCCATGGAATGGCCGTCGGCGGGTCCGAAGGAGCTGTGCATGAACGGCTCTGCAATCGACCAAAACTGTTGCAGAAGCCTTGTCTGCAACTACGTTCACCCCCCGATCTGAAGGGAGTGCCGCATCAGTTTCAACTCTCCCTCACCGCCCTGTACGAGACAGCCGCGGGCGATTCTCCCTTCGGCACCTTGAGGTCGCCTCCCTTGCACATCCAGTCCGACCTCTCTGCCGCGGTGGTACATACGCCGCTCTTGCGATTGCGACAAGCATCCCAGCTCATCGGCTGCGAGATCCTGGCCAAGGTCGAGTTCCTCAACCCGCTGGCTCGATCAAGGGCCGTGCAGCGCTGGGGCTGTTGCTGGACGCCGAGCAGAAAGGACAATTCGCCCCAGCGGACTCATTGTCGAAGGCACGGCCGGCAACACCGGCATCGGGCTGGCACTGATCGGGGCCAGCCGCGGCTATCGCGCGGTGATCTTCATGCCCGAGACGCAGAGCCGGGAGAAGATCGACGCACTGCGCATGGCGGGCGCCGAAGCAAGGCTGGCGCCCGCCGCCCCTACCGCCATCCGAACCACTACGCCCATCAGGCCCGCACTCATGCCGAGGCATTGAACGCCACCGCTCCCAGCAGCGCGTGGTTTGCCAACCCGTTCAACAACACGGCCAATCGCGATTACCACGAGGCAACCACCGGGCTGGAAATCTGGCAGGACACAGGTGGCAAGGTCGACGGCGTTGTCTGCGCGTCCGGCACCGGTGGCACCGTGGCAGGCGTTGGCCGCGCATTGAAGGCGCGCAACCACTGTGTACGCATCGCGCTGACCGAACCGGCGGGTTCGGCGCTGGCCAGCTTCATCCACGCCGGCGAACTTGTTGCCACAGGCGACTCCATCAGCGAGGGCATCGGCTCGATCCGCATCACCGCCAACTTTGACGGCGCGCCGATCGATCAGGCCTGGTCGATTCCCGACGACGAGTCGGTTCCGCTGGTTCATCAATGGCTGCGCGAAGAAGGCTGGTGCACCGGTGGTTCGAGTGGCGTCAATCTGGCCGGCGCGATCCGGTTGGCGCGCGAGCTCGGATCCGGGCATACGATTGTCACCGTGCTTTGCGATGCAGCTACACGCTATCAGGCCAAACTGTTCAATCCGGCGCTGCTGCGGGGGAAAGGCTTTCCGGCACCAGCGTGGCTGGCCGAGGCATTTCCAGACTGAGGTCCGCGTCGCCGGTTGACGGTGGCGCCCGTGGCGAGAAAATCCATCGCCGCTTCAGCCACGCCCTGCTAACGTTTGCGCATGACCGACCTTCTCGACACGTCCACGCTGCAAACCCGGCTGCAGCGGGACGGCTTCGCCTTCCTCACCGCCGACCGCATGCGCGATTTGCTGCCCGCCGAAAAGCTGACCGACTGGCCGTCGTTTGCGGCCAGCTGGGACGATCTGGCCGCTGATGTTTACCTCGCCGCCAGTGGCCGTCATCGGCGTCGGCGGCACGCCACGTTTTCGGCCGATACCGGCGGCTCGATACAGCGGGCAACTCACCAGCCGCACTATCAAAGCCGGCAATACAACGCGCTTCAGGGCGATCTGCAGCGCTGGTTCGAACCCATTGCTCCGAGCATCGCCGAGGGAGACAGCTTTCGGCACATCCTCGAATTCTGCCGTGACACCTTCGGCGCACTGGCACCTGCGGTCGGACGATGGCGCATCGAAGTTCACCAGTTCCGCATCGAGGCACGCGCCGACGAGGCTGGCGAGCCGACCCCGGAAGGCGTGCACCGCGATGGTGTGGACTACGTGCTGGTGCTGCTGATCGACCGCACCAATATCGAGAGTGGCAACACCACCATCCATGCACTGGATGGCGAGCTGCTGGGTAGCTTCACCCTGACCCATCCACTGGACGCAGCGCTGGTCGACGACGCTCGCGTTTTCCACGGTGTCACCGCCGTGACGCCAATCGATCCCACCGTTCCAGCCCATCGCGACGTGCTGGTGGTCACCTTCAAGGCAGCCGCTTGACGGTTGCGTTGCCTAAGGGTGCTGCGGCCAGGGCGTTTGCAGCGGCCCCAAACCACTGCGACACTTTCCCGAACGGCGCATCGCGTGCGCTGAATCTGACAAGGAAATCCGCGCCATGACCATCACCGCAACCATCGTGATTGCCCTGATTGCCCTGATGCACCTGTGGTTTCTGGTGCTGGAGATGTTTTTGTGGACCCGGCCCTCTGGCCTGCGCGCGTTTCGCCTCAGTCCGGAATTCGCTGAACAGACCAAGGCGCTGGCAGCCAACCAGGGGCTCTACAACGGGTTTCTTGCCGCCGGCCTGGTCTGGGGTCTGTATCTCGGTAGCGACGGTTTTGGCGTAAAGGTATTTTTTCTCGGCTGCGTGCTGGTCGCCGGCCTGTTCGGCGGACTGACGGCCGCACGGAAGATCCTGTTGTTCCAGGCACTCCCGGCTGCGATCGGTCTGGCCCTGGTCCTGGTTTCCTAGTTTGGGACGCGTCGTGAACCACACCTTCCGTGAAGCCGTCGGCCGGCGCTTCGATCCGCGTCTGATGGTGCAGGCCCGCGAGAAGACCTGGGCCGCCCTTGACGGCATCCGCGAGCGCATGCGGCCGGGCATCAGCGAAGAGGAAGCCAGACGTGAGGCAGCCGATGTATTCCGGCAGCTCGGCGTTGAGCGGCTGTGGCATCCGGTCCTGATCCGCGTAGGCGCCAATACCACCAAGACGTATCGTCAAAAGTCCGACCCCACGCTGCGGCTTGGCGAAAACGACAGCTATTTCATCGATCTCGGTCTGGTCTTCGAAGGCCACGAGGGGGATGTCGGCGATACCTTCGTGGTCGGGCACGCCCCAGAACGTCAGGCCTGCGCTGACGCCGCCCGCCGCCTGTTTCGAGAGGTCGCCGACATGTGGCGATCGAAAGGATTGACCGGCGAGGCGCTATACGCCTTTGCCGGCGAACGGGCCGACAGCGCGGGTTGGCGGCTGAATCATGCGATCAGGGGCCACCGGGTCAGCGATTTTCCGCATTCGATCCACAAGGGCGGCGACCTGGGTGAACTGGAGCAATCACCATCCAGCGGGCTGTGGATCCTGGAGATCCAGATTGCGCATCCGACCGCACCGTTCGGCGCGTTTTACGAAGATCTGTTGGGAGACCTCTGACCTCGCTAAATCTCGTACGGGCCGCCATGGCTGGAAGATCAGCCACCTTTCGCAACCCGATCGCCCAGATCAACCCTGATGGTGTCGTCAAAATATCGAGGCAGATAGGGGGTTTCCGGCGATTCAGTCGCGG
The DNA here is from genome assembly GCA_040006415.1 of Rhodanobacter sp. Taxonomy (GTDB): domain Bacteria; phylum Pseudomonadota; class Gammaproteobacteria; order Xanthomonadales; family Rhodanobacteraceae; genus Rhodanobacter. The sequence goes on along the minus strand of JBDTXA010000107.1, from coordinate 1,682 downwards.
ATATACCAAGTTCGACCCCAAATCGCGCTAAAATCAGTGGTTATATCCTCGCCGCTCCTTGAGGGTGCGTGCTCCGAACTGGTTTCGGGGACCGCGCATCCGGGGATCGTCGCGTCGGCATCAGGCTTTGGCCCCCGCTGACCACTCAACCTTTCCATTCATCACGCTCGAAACTTCGGAACCTCAGGTCATGGCCAGACAGAAACCCATCAATCTCTTTCGCAACGTCGGCATCATTGCGCATATCGATGCCGGCAAGACCACGACCACCGAGCGTGTGCTGTATTACACCGGCAAGAAGCATCAGATCATCGACGTGCATGACACCAAGGACGGCAAGGGCTCTACCACCACCGATTACATGGAGCAAGAGAAGAAGCGCGGCATCACCATTCAGTCCGCCGCTGTCTCCACCGAGTGGAGAAACCACCAGATCAACGTCATCGACACCCCGGGACACGTCGACTTCACCATCGAGGTGAACCGTTCCCTGCGCGTGCTCGACGGCGCCGTGGTGGTGTTCGACGGCGTGGCCGGTGTGGAACCGCAGACCGAAACCAACTGGCGCCTGGCCGACCAGTACAACGTGCCGCGCATGTGCTATATCAACAAGATGGACCGCATCGGCGCCGACTTCGCCCATTGCCTGAAGGGCATCCGCGATCGTCTCGGCGCGCCGGCTTTGCTGTGCCAGATTCCGCTGGGCAGCAGCGACGAGTTCTGCGGCATGGCCGACCTGGTCGCCAACGTGGCCTACATCTGGGCCTCTGACGACAAGGACAGTAAGTGGGAAACTGTCTCGTTCGAGGAGGTGAAGAGTCGCCTCACGTTCGGCTCCACCGTGGACAACGACTGGATCGACCGGTTGCCGCAGCTGCGCATTGATATGCTCGAAACCGCGCTGGCGATGGATGACGATGCCTTCGTGCGCCTGCTCGAAACCGGCGAGCATGATCCAGAGATGCTGAAGAAGTGCATCCGCCTCGGCTGCGTCACCGGCAAGCTGGTGCCGGTGCTGTGCGGCTCGTCGTACAAGAACAAGGGTGTGCAGCAGCTGCTCGATGCCGTGGTCGACTATATGCCCTACCCGGGCGAGAACGGCGGCATCTCGATGGTCGACGAGGACGGCAACATCATTGGCGAGCAGGAAGTTACCGATGACGCACCGGCGCGCGCGCTGGCGTTCAAGGTTATCAACGACCAGTTCGGCACGCTGACCTTCTGCCGCGTCTATTCCGGCGTGATCAAGAAGGGCGACACCTTGATGAACGTCACTCGCGGCAAGAAAGAGCGCGTGGGTCGCATCGTGGAAGTGCAGGCCAACGCCACCAAGGAAATCGACGAGGTTCGCGCCGGCGACATCTGCGCCTTCGTCTCGATGAAGGAAACCGAGACCGGTGACTCGCTGTCCGATCTGGCCCATCCGGCCCTGCTCGAGCGCATGCGCTTCCCCGATCCCGTGATCAGCGTGTCGGTCGAACCGAAGAGCCGAAACGACGTCGACAAGATGTCGACCGCGCTCTACAAGATGGTCAAGGCCGATCCCTCGCTGAAGATGGAAGTGGACCAGGAAACCGGTCAGACCGTGCTCAAGGGCATGGGCGAGCTGCACCTGGAAATCACCCTGGACCGCATGCGCACCGAGCTGGGCGTGGAAGCCAACATGGGCAAGCCCAAGGTCA
>JBDTXA010000106.1:0-12235 GCA_040006415.1 Rhodanobacter sp. | reverse complement strand
CGTCGTCGTTGCCCGGGATGGCGTAGTCGACCAGTTCCGGGTTGTAGTTGGTGTCAACCACGGCGATCACCGGAATGCCGAGCTTCTTTGCCTCGAGCACGGCGATGTCTTCGTGGCCGATGTCGATCACGAACAATGCATCAGGCAGACGGTTCATGTCCTTGATGCCGCCCAACGAAGCCTGCAGCTTGTCGCGTTCGCGACGACGGGCCAGCACTTCGTGCTTGACCAGCTTCTCGAAGCTGCCATCGGTCTCGGCCGCTTCGAGCTCCTTCAGGCGCAACACAGACTGCTTCACGGTGCGGAAGTTGGTCAGCATGCCACCGAGCCAGCGCGAGGTGACGAACGGCATGCCGGCGCGTGCGGCTTCTTCAGCCAACGGCTCGCGGGCCGAACGCTTGGTACCAACGAACAGGATGGTGCCGCGCTTCTGCGCCATGGCCGACAGGAAATTCATCGCGTCGGTGAACAGCGGCAGGGTTTTTTCGAGGTTGATGATGTGGATCTTGCCGCGGGCACCGAAGATGTACGGGGCCATCTTGGGATTCCAGTAACGGGTCTGATGACCGAAATGGACGCCGGCTTCCAGCATCTGACGCATGGTGACTTGAGACATGTTGTTGCTCCGAACAAGGGCCTTTGAAAGGCTTGGGGGTTGGGACCTCCACGCATCCCCGGCTTCGACCGCGGTTCGCCCGGCGCAGTGATGAACTGCTGATGGTGGGCTGGCCGCAGCACCCCGAAGGCGGTGCCGATACGTGTGTGGCGTTGGTTTGGGTGTTGTAATGCAGAGGGTTACAATACCCGTTCGCTTTGCGCTGGGTGACCGTGAAAAGGCCACGCCGGATCAGCAAAACTCCGAAATTGTAGCCGGTTCTCCGGCAGCGCGGCAAGTTGCGACGGCATCCTGCACATCTGAACCGGATTGTCTCGGCCCGCCTCATAAGAGTGGAAATGTATGGCCATTACCCTGAAAACCCCTGAAGACCTCGAAGGCATGCGCATCGCGGGCAAGCTGGCAGCCGAAGTGCTGGCCATGCTCAAGGATCACGTCAAGCCGGGTGTCACGACCGAGCAACTTGATCGACTTGCCTACGAGCACATCGTGAACGTGCAGAAAGCCGTTCCCGCCAATGTCGGTTATCACGGCTTCCCCAAGACCTTGTGTACCTCGGTCAACCACGTGATCTGCCACGGCATCCCGAACGAGGGCAAGGTGCTCAAGGATGGCGACATCGTCAACATCGACGTCACCGTGATCAAGGACGGCTGGCATGGCGATACCAGTCGGATGTATGTCGCCGGCAACCCGTCGGTGCTGGCCAAACGCCTGATGGATACTACCTTCGAGGCGATGATGCGCGGGATCGAGACGGTGCGCCCGGGTGCGACGCTGGGTGATGTCGGCCATGCGATCCAGCAGCACGCCGAAGCGGCCGGTTTCAGCGTGGTCAAGGAGTACTGCGGTCACGGTATCGGCAAGATCTATCACGACGAGCCGCAGGTACTTCACTACGGCAAACCCGGTGCGGGAGTGGAGTTGAAGAAGGGCATGACGTTCACCATCGAGCCGATGATCAACGCTGGCAAGCCCCAAACCCGTCAATTGCCGGACGGCTGGACCGTGGTGACCAAGGATCACTCACTGTCGGCGCAGTGGGAACATACCCTGGCGGTTACCGACGACGGTTTCGAGATCCTCACGCCCTGGCCCGACGCCTGAGCGTGCGCGGATAGAGCGCGCCTGGCGCGTCACCTCAAACGTTATTCTTGCAGGAGCCCGCTGGCGGGTGATGCTCGCGAAAGGCATCGCCCGCCAGCGGGCTCCTACACGTTCGGAGAGCCGCCTCCCTCATGCCGTCGATCACCCCCATCGCCTTGCCACCATTGCCGCGCCTGCCGGTGGCGGTGCCGCGTTCCGGCGTTTCCGCCGATGCCCGCCGCGCGCTGCGGCAGTTATTGGGCGATGTCGAGCGGGTGCTCGCTACTGCGTTCCGGGATGGCGCCGATGTCACCTCACTGATACGACGGCGCGGCGAATCGGTGGATCGGGTGGTCGCGCACGTGTGGATGGCTTGCCTTGGCGACGTTCGGAACACGACCTTGTTTGCTGTCGGCGGCTTTGGAAGGGGGCTGTTGTTTCCTTTTTCGGATGTGGATCTGCTGGCGATGGTGCAGGCGCCGGACCCCGCTCGCCTGCGCGCGCTCGAGCAATTTTTTGCCACCTTGTGGGATGTCGGTCTGAAAGTGGGCCACGCCGTTCGCGATCCGGCGCAGTGCCGCGAACTGGCCGCGCACGATGCCAGCGTATTCACCAGTCTGCTGGATGCGCGGCGGCTGGCCGGAGATCCCGCGTTCGATGCCCGGTTGCGATCAATTGTCGATGATTCCGCGCTGTGGCCGCCGCGCGCATATCTCGCCGCCAGGCTGGCCGAACGCGATGCGCGGCACGCCAGATACGACGACACCGCCTACAACCTGGAACCGAACCTGAAAGACGGCCCCGGCGGCCTGCGTACGCTGGATTCGCTGCGCTGGATGGGGCGCCGGTTGGCGAACGCCGCCGAATTGTCCGACATGGTTGTCGAGGGCCTGCTTGATCCGGCCGAACAGGCGGCGCTCGAAGAATCCGAGGCGACCCTGCGGCGCTATCGCTTCGCGCTGCATCTGGAGGCCGGCCGGGCGGAGGAAAGGCTGCTGTTCGATTACCAGCGGGGACTGGCGACGCGGCTGGGGTTCAAGGACGAGCACGAAAAGAATCTCGGCGTCGAGCAGTTCATGCAGGGCTATTACCGGGCGGCCAGTCAAGTGGAGCGGCTGGGGGTGCAGGTGGCCGAGCGCTTCGAGGAAATGCTCGAGCCTCCGGGTGAACCGCGACCGGTGGGCGCGGACTTCGAACGCTATGGATCGCGGTTGGCCGCTCGGGATCCGCAGTTGTTCCTGCAACGGCCGGCGGCGCTGGTGGAGATCTTCATGGCGCGGCTGGATCAGCCAGGCATACGTGGATTCAGCGCCGACACCATGCGCCGGATTCACCAGGCGACCGATGCGCATGACGGCAAGCTTGCCGATGACGACCAGGTGCTGGCCGCCTTTCTCAGGCTGTTGCGCCGTGGTGCGCCAGCGGTGGAAGCGTTGTGGCGGATGAACCGGCATGGCCTGCTGGCCGCCATCCTGCCTGCTTTCGGCAAGGTGTTCGGACGCATGCAGTACGACCTTTTCCATGTTTATACGGTGGACGAGCACACCTTGCGGGTACTGCGAAACATGGCGCGGTTCGCCGATCCCGAGGCGCGGCGGGAGTTTCCGCTGGGCTGCGAAATCTGGGACAAGTTACCGAAGCCGGAGGTGCTGCTGCTGGCGGCGCTGTTCCATGACATTGCCAAGGGTCGGGGCGGTGATCACTCCGTGCTGGGCGAAGAGGACGCGCGCACATTCTGCACACGGATCGGCCTGCCGCCGGGTGACATCGCCCGTGTTGCGTGGCTGGTTCGTTGGCATTTGCTGATGAGTACCACCGCGCAGCGCCAGGACATCAGCGACCCCGACGTGGTGCATCGGTTCGCGGACCTGGTCGATGATAATGAGTGTCTCGCCCAGCTGTACTTGCTGACCATCGCGGACATCATCGGTACCAGTCCGAGGCTGTGGAATGGCTGGAAGGACCGGTTGCTCGCCGATCTCTACACCACCACCCGATATGTCCTGCGCAGCGACGTGGAGCTGCCCCGCGAGGCCGGGGTCCGGGTGCGCGAATGTTCCGAACATGCGCTGGCGCTGTTGATGAACGAGGGTTTCGCCGAGACGGATGTGGTGCGTGTCTGGGCCGATTTCCCGCAGGTCAGTTTTCTGCGGCACCGACCCGAGCAGATCGCCTGGCAGACGGGTGAAATTCTGCGCGCGCACGGTGCCTTGCCGCTGGTGGCCGTACATCCACTGTCGGTGCGTGGGAGTACCGAACTGTTTGTCTACGGGATCGACCGCGACGGGCTGTTCGCCACGGTGACGGCGGTACTTGATCGCCTTCGGTTCTCGGTGATGGAGTCGCGCGTGCTCAGCTCGCCCACGGGCATGGCACTGGATACTTTCTTGCTGCTGGAGGCGGACAGTCAGCAGCCGGCCAATGCGTCCCGCGCCGAGGAACTGCAACAGCGTCTCCAGCGTGCGTTGAGCCAGTCTGCCGGTGTGCAGCCAAGCAAGCGCGGCATGTCGCGGCACCAGAAACATTTTCAGATGACGCCGAATATTCGTTTCGAAGCCGCCGGTGGTCGAACCCAGATGGCACTGGTGGGTACCGATCGTCCCGGCTTGCTGGCTGCCGTGGCGCAGGTGATGCTGAGCAACGACGTGCATGTGCATGATGCGCGCATCGCCACCTTCGGCGAGCGGGTGGAGGATTTTTTTCAGTTGACCGACCGCAACAAGGCGCCTCTTGGAGAAGCACAGCAACAGCGATTGCTGCACGCACTGCAAGAGCGGATTGGCCCCTCCGTCGACTGAACGCCGCAGCCCCGGCATAGTCCATCGGGCTCGGCGTATCATCGGCGCAGCTGCATGTCGCAGCGTTTTTGGTGATACCCGTGACCTACCCATTGATCAAGTCATTGCACCTGCTGTTCGTCATCGCCTGGATGGCCACGGTGTTCTACCTGCCGCGAATCCTGGTGAATCTTGCCGAAACCGGCAATGAGCCGGCGGTGCAGGCGCGGCTGCAGTTGATGGGGCGGCGCCTGTACAAATTCGGACACAGCATGTTCGGGCTCGCCTTCTTGTTTGGGCTGGCCTTGTGGCAGGGTTGGCGCCTCTTCCCAGCAGCGCTGCCCAATGTGACAGGGGACATGCACTGGATCGACGCCAAGCTGACTTTGGTGGCTGTGCTGCTGGTGTACTTCGTCTGGTGCGGCCGCATGCTCAAGCGCAAGTCGGCGGGTGGTTCACTGCCATCGTCGCGAGCGCTGCGCTGGATCAACGAACTGCCGGTGCTGTTGTTGCTGGCGGTGATCTATCTGGTGATCGCCAAGCCGTTCTGATCCCGCTCAGAGGCTGTGAAACATTTGGCTACCGTAGCTCGCACCATGGCACTGCCTCCGTCGCAGTAGGCAGGCGATTTTTTCTCAGCCCCTCAGTGGAGGTGATGATATTCGCGGTACCAGGCGACGAAGCGCTCCACGCCTTCCTCGATCGACGTACTCGGCGCATAGCCCACATCCTGGCGTAATGCCGAAACGTCGGCCCAAGTATCGGCCACGTCACCCTGTTGCATCGGCAACATGTGCTTCTCGACTGTGCGGCCGAGGTTTTGCTCAAGCAACTCGATGAACCGCATAAGCTGCACTGGCTGATCGTTGCCAAGGTTGTAGACGCGATACGGCGCACTGGACGTACCAGGATTTGGCTGCTCGTCGTTGTAAGCAGGGTCGGGCTCGGCCGGATGGTCGAGCGCGCGGATCACGCCTTCGACGATGTCATCAATATAGGTGAAGTCGCGGCTGTGATGGCCGTGGTTGAACACGTCGATCGGCTCGCCCCGGCTGATCCGGTCAGCGAAAAGGATCGGCGACATGTCGGGTCGGCCCCATGGTCCGTAGACGGTGAAAAATCTCAGTCCGGTCGTCGGCAATCCATAAAGATGGCTGTAGGTATGCGCCATCAACTCGTTGGCTTTTTTGCTTGCCGCATACAAGCTGACCGGATGGTCGACGGCATCCTCGACGGCGAACGGGAGCTTTCGATTGGCGCCATAGACAGAACTGGATGAGGCGTAGACAAGATGCTCGACGCGAGCGTGTCTGCAAGCCTCGAGAATGTTGACGAATCCAACCAGATTGCTTTGCACGTAAGCCCGCGGATTCTCCAGCGAATAGCGCACGCCCGCTTGCGCCGCCAGATGGACCACGCGTTGGGGCATGAACGTGGCGAACGCATGATCGACCGCAGCCTGGTCAGCAAGGTCGGCCCGCTGGTGGGTGTAGTTCGGGTGGTCGGCAAAACGCGCCAGCCGTGCTTCCTTCAGCGCGGGGTCGTAGTAATCGTTGTGATTGTCGAAGCCCCAGACTTCGTCACCGCGGGACAATAGCCGTTCGGCGGCCGCCGCGCCGATGAATCCCGCCGTTCCCGTGACCAAAGTGCGCATGCGAGAAACCCTCATAAACCGCTTTGTAGTGTAACGGCAGAGTTCTGGATGGCGTTGCCAAACTTTCGTCAGATTGACGGAAGACTTGGGCGCGCACGTGACCCAACAGAGCCTCGAATGCAAGGCAGCCTCTGGCTTGAGTTTCCACCCTGGTTGCGGCTACGGTGGGCGGCTGACAACTGCTTGTCTGTGCAGGTCCAGCTCGCTAAACCGCTGCTTGACCGTGCCTATTTCGTGTCTCGATTGACGATTTGCGCATAGACGGCCATTCCTCTGTGCGGAGTCCGACTATTGCTCATGTCGAAAATCAAAATCGAGAACCTCACCAAGATATTCGGCCTCCGGCCCGAACAAGCGTTGCGCATGCTCGACCAAGGCGCGAGCAACGCGGATATCCGCGAAAAGACCAAGCACGCGGTAGGTGTCGCCGACGTCTCTTTCGAGGTGAAAGAGGGTGAGCTGCTGGTGGTGATGGGACTTAGTGGTAGCGGCAAGTCCACTTTGATCCGTTGTCTCAATCGTCTCAACGAACCGACGCGCGGACATATTTTTGTCGATGGCGAGGACATCACCGGTTACGACCGCGATCAGTTGCTGAAGTTTCGCCAGCGGAAGATCAGCATGGTGTTTCAGCACTTTGCATTGTTTCCCCATCGCACCATCGTGGAAAACGCCGCCTACGGCTTGGAGATTCAGGGCGTGGCGGCGGAAGAGCGCCAACGTCGTGCCGTCGAGTCGCTGGAGCTGGTCGGCCTGAAAGGCTGGGAGAATGCATCGCCCGGGCAACTCAGCGGCGGCATGCAGCAGCGTGTGGGGCTGGCGCGGGCACTGGCGGTCGACCCGGACATCCTGTTGATGGATGAGGCCTTTAGCGCGCTCGATCCGTTGATCCGCCGCGACATGCAACACGAGTTGATCTCGATGCAGGAGCGGATGAAGAAGACCATCGTGTTCATTACCCACGATCTGGATGAGGCGCTGCAGATCGGCGACCGCATCGTGCTGATGAAGGATGGTCGGGTGGTGCAGATCGGCAGCCCGGAAGACATTCTCAACAATCCCGCCAATGCCTATGTCGAAAGGTTCGTGGAGAACGTCGACATGTCGCGTGTGCTCACGGCGCGCTCGGTGATGACGCGGGCACGCGTGGTGGCGTTTCCACAGGATGGTCCACGCACCGTGCTGCACAAGATGAAGGAGGAAAACTTCGCCAGCATTCTGGTGGTGAAACGTGACTACACGTTGCTGGGGGCGATCAGTCTGGAGAAGGCTGCGGAGGCCGCGAAGGCGGGTGCCCAGACCATCGAGGGGCTGATCGAAGAGGCGCCTTCGGTTTCGCCCGACGAGCCGTTGATGAACATCATCAACGTGATGGCGGGGTGGCGTTACATCACGCCCGTGGTTGACGAGAACACCAAGGTGCTCGGTGTCGTCACGCGCACGGCGCTGCTGTCGGCGCTAGCCGAGCGCACCGGCAACGAGGCGGCGCCATCCTCCGATCAGCCACAGGAGCCCGAGGCATGATCCCGCAGATTCCCAAGTTCCCGCTGGCCCACATCATCGACGTGACGCTGGACTGGCTGACCGGCAACTTTTCCTTTATCACCAAGGCATTCAGCCACGGGCTCTCGGCGGTTATCGATGCCCTCGTCAGCGGCCTGCTGTATCTGCCGCCCTGGCTGATCATCCTTGCCGTCGCTGCGCTGGCGTGGCGCATGGCGGGTCGCCGGGTAGCGATTTTTTCATTGCTTGGCCTGCTGTTCCTGTGGAACCTTCGGCTGTGGGAGCCCACCGTACAAACGGTGACTCTGGTGCTGATCTCGACGCTGATCTCGGTGTCGATAGGCTTGCCGCTGGGCATCGGCGCGGCACTGAGCAAGCGCGTATCGCGGGTGGTCATGCCGGTGCTGGACTTCATGCAGACGATGCCTGCATTCGTGTATCTGATTCCGGCGATCCCGTTCTTCGGCCTGGGCGCCGTGTCGGCCAGCGTTGCCACGGTGATTTTCTCGATGCCGCCGGCAATTCGGCTGACCGCGCTGGGTATCCGGCAGGTGCCCGACGATTTGATCGAGGCGGCCGACGCGTTTGGTTCCTCGTCACGTCAAAAACTGTTCAAGGTGCAGCTGCCGATGGCTGTGCCCACCATCATGGCTGGCGTCAACCAGACCATCATGCTGTCGCTGTCGATGGTGGTGATCGCGGCCATGATCGGCGCCGGCGGTCTCGGCGGAGAGGTCTGGAAAGCCATTCAGCGGCTGGAGCCCGGCAAGGGCTTCGAGTCAGGCATCGCCATCGTCATCCTGGCGATGATTCTCGACCGCATCACCCAACGCATCGGGCGACGTTCATCGACGTCTGCCGAAATAAATTAGTCACCAGGAGACACGCATGAAATTCCATCCATCCATCACACGCACGGCTCTCACCGGCGTCATTGCGGGCAGCATTGCCTTGGCCGGTTGCTCGCAGTCCGGATCTTCCAATCCAGATGCCACCGGCGCAGTGCCGGCCGCGTTGGGCACTTCGGCGGTGGGCAGCAAGGACATCAAGCTGGCCTATGTGGAGTGGTCCAGCTGCGTGGCCGCCACCAACGTGGCGCGTTCGGCACTCGAGCAGAAGGGCTACGACGTCAAGATGGTTTCGGTCAGCGCAGCGGCGATGTACGCCGCCATCGCTGACGGCGACGCCGATGCCACGGTGTGTGCCTGGCTGCCCAGCACACAGGCCAACTACTACAAGCGGACCAAGGCCAAGCTGGACAACCTCGGTGCCAACATGGTCGGTACCCAGCTCGGACTGGTGGTGCCTGACTATGTGACGATCGACTCGATTGATCAGCTGAAGGCCAATGCCAACAAGTTCCAGGATCGCATCGTGGGCATCGATCCGGGCGCGGGCGAAATGGCCCTGACCCAGCAGGTCATCAAGGACTACGGCCTGCCGCTCAAGCTGATCAACGGCAGCGGCGCCACCATGGCTGGGGCATTGAAAGATGCCATCGACAACAAGCAGTGGATCGTGGTTACCGGCTGGACGCCCCACTGGATGTGGGCGCGCTGGGACCTGAAGTATCTGAGTGATCCCAAGGGCATCTACGGTACCTCCGAAAATATCGACACGCTGGCGCGCAAGGGGCTGAAGGCCGAGTCACCGCTGGCGTACACGGTGCTGGACGGTTTCAACTGGACCCCTGCGCAGATGCAGGTTGTGCTGGCAGATAACCGCAAGCCCGGCGCCGAGCCCTACGACGTGGCCAAGCAGTGGGTTGGCCAGAACGCGGACGTCGTGAGCGCCTGGTACAAGGCCAAGTAAACCCGGTTATTCGGCATGACGAGAGGGGCTGAAGCCCGCCGTCATGCCGACCATCTGCAACATCGAGACCATCGCATGGCGTCGGGGCAACTTCCGGCGCCATGTTTATTTTGGGTCGGGACCGACGGCGCCTGCGCGGTGCTGCGCCGCCCACTTTTGAAGGACATGACATGAACATCAAGCTATTGGCTATCGCTGTTTTCGGGGCGCTTGGTATCGCCGTTGCACCGCTCTCTCATGCAGCGGTGCAGTCGTCCGGCACCCAGTTGGCTTCGAGCGACGTCGATCAGAAAATCAGCACCATGGCGCAGCAGATCAATGCGCTGCAACAACAACTGCAGCAGCTCAAACAGGAGCAATCGCAGGCCAAGGGCGAGCGCGCGCAAGTCGCCAAGACGCAGGAGGTTCAGGTCAGCAAGGTGACCGACCTGACCAAGGCGGCAAAGAAAGTTGAGGATGGCATTCACGTCGGTGGTGCCATGCGTTTCCAGTACTCCTACGAGGACTACAACAAGAGCAACAAACGCCGAGTCGGCGATACCGATTTCGACATCTTCCGCCTGAACCTGAGTGGCAAGGTCGACAACATCGAGTTGCAGGCGGAGTGGCGTTGGTTTCAGTACATGAGTGCGATCAAGTTCGCCTGGCTGGGCTACGACTTCAGCGATACCTCGCAGGTGCAGGTGGGCATCACCCGGCTCCCGTTTGGCAACCAGCCGTACAATTCACACAACTACTTCTTCAGCTCCAACTATTACCTGGGCCTGGAAGACACTTACCACGCCGGTGTCGAGTACGTTTATTCGGGTGATCCGTGGAATCTCCAGCTGGCGTTCTTCAAGAACGATGCGATGGGCGGGGTGGATGGCTACGTCAGCAATCGCTCCAACAGCTATTCCTACAACGTGGTCGGCGTGCGCGGGCCAGGCGAGGGCACTTATGCGGACCCGCAGAGCCCCATCGGCACGATGGATACGGTCGCAGCCCGCGCCGCGTACACCTTCAAGCCCCGGGACGATTTGAAGGTCGAGCTGGGTGCGTCCGGTCTGCATGGAGGCCTGGAAAGTGCATCCAGCCGGGTAGGTAATTACGACGCCTATGCCCTGCACATGAACGCCGACTTCCAGAACTGGAACGTTCAGACCCAGGCCACTCACTACGAGTACAACGTCGACGGCGGTGCCACGCGCATGGCGGTCGGTGCCTACGCGTTCTACGACAGCATTCCCGCGCGCGCCGATTCATACACCTTCAACGTGAAGTACCACCAGCCGGTGCAGTGGGGGCCGATCCATGGTCTCGACTTCTACAACGATTACTCGCTGGTCACCCACAAGTCTGGGATGCTGCCGAGCACGTTCATGAACGTGCTGGGTGTGGGCGTTTCGGCGGGCGATCTGTATACCTATTTCGACTTCGTCACTGGCCGCAATCAACCGTTCATCGGCGGCACCATGGTCGGCGACGGCAAGGTCGAGCATCGGTTCAACGTGAACTTCGGCTTCTACTTCTGATAGGAGTATCATCGCGCTGCCCGGCGTTGACACACTGTCCACGCCGGGCTAGTTCTCGCGAGTCAATCCCATTGATGAGGTGGCCACAGGCAACTGTCGGCCGAGTGTGCGACATGGAGACTACAAGCGTCCGACGCTGAACCTCACGCCACCCCTCCTCGTCATGATGAAAAGGGCGCGCGGCGCCCTTTTTTTTGTCCGGACATTATCAGGCCCATGATTCAGATCACTCTTCCCGATGGCAGCAAGAAGCCTTTCGAACATCCCGTGTCCGTGCAGGACGTGGCCGCGGCCATCGGCGCCGGTCTGGCCAAGGCCACCCTCGCCGGCAAGGTCGACGGCAAGCTGGTGGATACCAGCTTTCTGATCGAGCACGATGCCAGCCTTCAGATCATCACCGACAAGAGCCCCGAGGCGCTGGAGATCCTGCGCCATTCCACCGCCCACCTGATGGGCCAGGCGGTGCAGCGGCTGTTTCCCGGCGTGCAGGTCACGATCGGCCCGGTTATCGACAACGGCTTTTACTACGACTTTGCCTACGAACGGCCTTTTACGCCGGAAGATCTGCCCAAGATCGAGGCGGAGATGCAGAAAATCGTTGCGGAGCAATTGCCGGTGACCCGCAGCGTCAAGTCTCGCGACGAGGCCGTGGCGTTTTTCCGGGGCTTGGGCGAGGAGTACAAGGCGGAAATCATCGCGTCGATCCCGTCCGACGAACCGTTGTCGCTTTATTCACAGGGTGAATTCACCGACCTCTGCCGCGGTCCGCATGTAGCCAATACCGGCAAATTGCGCGCATTCAAGTTGATGAAGGTCGCCGGCGCCTACTGGCGTGGCGATTCGAACAACGCGATGTTGACGCGTATCTACGGTACCGCGTGGATCAACGACAAGGATCTGAAGTCCTATCTTTTTCAGCTGGAAGAAGCTGAAAAACGCGATCACCGCAAGATCGGCAAGGCACTGAACCTGTTTCACCAGCAGGAAGAAAGTCCCGGCATGGTGTTCTGGCACCCGAATGGCTGGGCTATCTGGCAGCAGGTCGAGCAATACATGCGCGGTGTATACAAGAGCAGCGGCTATCAGGAAATCCGCTGCCCGATGGTGCTGGATGTTTCGCTGTGGAAGCGTTCCGGTCACTGGGACAACTACGCCGAAAACATGTTCTTCACCGAGTCGGAAAAGCACACCTTTGCGTTGAAGCCGATGAATTGCCCTGGCCACGTGCAGGTGTTCAACACCGGTTTGCACAGCTATCGCGAGCTGCCGATCC
>JBDTXA010000105.1:0-12499 GCA_040006415.1 Rhodanobacter sp. | reverse complement strand
CCGCGCTGACCGTCTACGACATGTGCAAGGCGATGTCGCATGACATCGTGATCCGAGACGTGCGGCTGCTGCACAAGTCCGGCGGCAAACGCGATGTGGATGCGGAGTAATCGATCATGACGCCCCACGCCCCACCACCCGTGACCGACGTTTACGGTCTGGTACTTGCCGGTGGCAGCAGCCGGCGCATGCAGCGCGACAAGGCACTGATCGACTACCACGGTGAGCCACAGCTGCTTTGGACCTACCGACTGCTCGCGTCCCTGCTGCCGCGCGTGTTCGTCTCCGTACGTTCCTCGCAGCAGGACGAACCGGTGCGCAGCGAGCTGCCGCAGATTGTCGACACGCGCGACGATGCCGGTCCCGCCGCCGGCATCCTGGCCGCGCAGGCGCTGCATCCGGATGTCGCCTGGCTGGTGGTGGCCTGCGACCTGCCGCGGCTCGACGAGGCAACGCTTCGGCACCTGCTGCGCGCGCGCGATCCCGCGCGCGAAGCGACCGCCTACGCGAGCAGCCATGACGGCCTGCCCGAGCCACTGTGCGCCCTGTGGGAACCGGCTAGCCATGCCCGACTGCTTGCGCGCGTCGACGCCGGCAAGCCCTGCCCGCGCAAGGTTTTGATCCAGGGCGACACGCTGCTGCTGCAGCCGCTGGCCGCATCCGCGCTGGACAACATCAACACCCCTGAAGAACTTGCCAGCCTGCGGAACCTCCATTCATGACATCTCTCACCGTCGAGTATTACGCCCAGTTGCGCGAACAGGCCGGACAAGGCCGGGAGGCGATCGACTCCGATGCCGATTCGCTCGCCTCGCTCTACGCGCAACTGAAGCAGCAACATGGATTTCGCCTGGACACGGCCCAACTGCGCGTTGCGGTGGATGCCGAATTCGCCGACTGGCAGCAGCCGCTGATCGAAGGGTCGGTGGTGGTGTTCATTCCTCCGGTGGCTGGCGGATGAGCCGGGCAAGCATCGCGGCAACACCGGTGGACATCGAACTGCTGCGTCGCTCCCTGCAGCGACCGGACTGCGGCGGGTTCTGCGTGTTCGAAGGCTGGGTGCGCGAGACCAACGAGGGTCGCCGGGTCAGCGGTCTCGACTACGAGGCTTACGAGCAGCTCGCGCTCACTGAAGCCGAGCGCATTCTGGATGAAGCCACCGAGCGCTTCGGCATTGCCGACGCCCGCTGCATGCACCGCGTCGGTCGGCTGGCCGTGGGTGACACCGCCGTGTGGATCGGCGTCGTCACCCCGCACCGCGACGAAGCCTTCAGCGCCTGTCGCTACATCATCGATCAGGTCAAACTGCGTTTGCCTATCTGGAAAAAGGAGCATTATCTTGAGGGTGAGTCGGCCTGGGTTGCCTGCTCGCACGGCCCCGCGCACGAGGATGGCCCGCACCACCACGTGACCTCCCGCCTGGAGTAACCGATCGGCCGTGGGCGGCGAAAGCTGCTGTAGCCGGTTCGTTTCGGCGACTTTCACAGCGACCGTACGCAAGTATGCAATGTCTGATAGCCGTTCGTTTCACCTTGTTGCCTGGGAGTGCATGCCGTGAATACGCATAGCGTGGCCGAAGAACCGACCATCACCGAAGCAGCCAGCGCCAGGCCGGCCAGGCCAACACGTTCGAAGCGGTTGGTATTCCGACATGCGTGGCCGATCCGCCTCATGCACTGGGTCAACGTGATCGCGCTTTCGCTGATGTTTTTCAGCGGCATGCAGATCTTCAACGCCCATCCGAGCCTGTCCTGGGGCAACCGCTCCGATCCCGGCAAGGAGCTGCTGGCGCTGACCGCGCGGCAGGATCAGGCGGGCAACCTGATCGGCATCACCCGCATTGGCAAGCACGAGTTCAACACCACCGGCGTGCTCGGTGTGTCCAACAACGGCAGCGGCTCGCCCACGGTGCGCGGGTTTCCGTCCTGGATGACGGTGCCCGGCCCGGGCTGGCTGTCGATGGGCCGCCGCTGGCATTTCTTCTTTGCCTGGGTCTTCGTGCTCAACGGGCTGTGCTACCTGGGTTATTCGCTGGCGCGCAAGCATCTGCAGCGCGACCTGTGGCCGACCAGGGCCGACTGGCGCGGTATCGGTCAATCCATTGCCGACCATGTGCGCTTCAAGCATCCGCACGGCGAGGAGGCGCTGCGCTACAACATCCTGCAAAAGCTGGCTTATCTGATCGTATTTTTCGTTTTCGGTGGCGGCATCGTATTGATGGGTTTGGCCATGTCGCCGCGCATGGACGCAGTACTCTCGCCAATGGTGGAGTTGGTCGGTGGCCGGCAATCGGCGCGCACCATCCATTTCATCATCGCCTGGGCCTTCGTCGCCTTTGTCGCCATCCACCTCTTTGAGGTGCTGATCAGCGGCGTCTTCAATCAGCTGCGCGGGATGACCACGGGCAACTTCAAGATCGATGTCGACGAAGCCGCAGCGCGCCAACCCGATGCGGTAGCAGCCGAGCCGCCTGAACCATCTGCCGCCATCGTACAGGAGCCTTCCCATGACTGATCGTCGATCCTTCCTGCGCATGACGCTGCTGGGCGCGGCCGGACTGGTCGTGGCCGGCTGCGACAAGATTTCGCAGAGCAGCTGGGGGCCGAAAGTGCTGGGCAAGGCAGAGGGATTGAACCGCCGCGTACAAGCCCTGCTGGCGCCATCCAGCGCCATGGCGAAGGAATACACAGAAGCCGACATTTCCGCCGTATTCCATCCCAACGGCACCACCATGCCGAACACGGATATGTATCAGAAGCTGCTGGCCAACCAGTTTCGCGATTACCAGCTGAGAGTGGACGGGCTGGTCAGCCGCCCTGCCACGCTGACCATCGACGACCTGAAAAAGCTCGACAACCGCGTCCAGATCACCCGCCACGATTGCGTCGAAGGCTGGAGCGCCATCGGCAAGTGGGAGGGCACCGTGCTGTCGGCGCTGCTCGACCATGTCGGCGTCGACCCGAAGGCGCGTTTCGTGGTTTTCCACTGCATGGACGACATGGACGCGGAAACGCCGTATTACGAGAGCGTGGATATCGTCGAAGCGCGCCACCCGCAGACGCTGCTGGCCCATTCGCTCAACGACCAGCCGCTGCCGGTGCCCAACGGCGCGCCGCTGCGCCTGCGCATCGGTCGTCAGCTGGGGTACAAGCAGGCCAAGTACATCAGCCGGATCGAGCTGGTGGAGTCGTTCGCCACTATTGCCGACGGCAATGGCGGCTACTGGGAAGACCAGGGTTACGAATGGTACGCCGGCATCTGAGTCGTGCGCGATCGCAATGATCGCTTGACTTGATTTATTATTTCCGTAATTCTAGAAATATGAAATCAATTGACGCCCTTGCCTGTCTGAATGCGCTGGCCCAGGAACATCGCCTGAATCTGTACCGGCTGCTGGTGCAGGCAGGCGAGGAAGGCCTTGCCGTGGGTGAGCTTGCCGCGGCCACCGGACTGGCCGGTGCCACGCTGACCAATCATCTGCATGTGCTGCGTCGCGCCGGCATGGTCAGCGACGAACGGCGCGGACGGGTCATCCAGTGCCGCGCCAACTATCCGCAGATGAACCAGCTGCTCGGCTTCCTCACCGAAAACTGCTGCGCCGGGTCGGCAGACACCGCTTGCGCGCCGGTCACCGCTTGCAAACCATCACGAAGTTCACGATGAAACGCTTCCACGTCCACCTCAATGTTGACCAGCTCGACACCAGCGTCCGTTTCTACACCACCCTGTTCGGCACCGAACCGAGCGTGCTGAAGTCCGACTATGCCAAGTGGATGCTGGACGATCCGCGGGTCAACTTTGCCATCTCGCAACGAGGTCGCGCGGCGGGTGTCGATCACCTGGGCACGCAGGTCGACGACGAATCGGAGCTGGCTGACATCGGCGAGCGTCTGCACGCCGCCGACGCCGTCGCGCTGGCCGAGCAGGCCACCCATTGCTGCTACGCCCGTTCAAATAAGTTCTGGGCCGAGGATCCCCAGGGCGTGCGTTGGGAGAGCTTTCGCACCCTGGGCGAAGCGACCACGTACACGGACGCTGTCGAGACGTCCGAGGCTGTCAAAACTGCCTCCTGCTGCGGGCCGACACCCTCTTCCACCTCCTGCTGAGTGCGCACCATGTCCGATCCGATCCGCCATGTGCTGTTTCTTTGCACCGGCAATTCCGCGCGTAGCATCCTGGCCGAAGCGCTCCTGAATGTGCTTGGCAAGGGACGTTTCCGTGCCTTCAGCGCCGGCAGCTTTCCCAGTGGCACGGTGCAGCCGATCGCCGCCGAGCTGGCCCGCTCCATTGGCTACGACGAGCCATTGCGCAGCAAGAGCTGGGACGAATTCGCGCAAGCGGATTCGCCACCGATCGACATCGTGATCACCGTCTGCGACAACGCTGCCGGCGAGATCTGTCCGATCTGGCCGGGGCAACCGGTGACAGCTCATTGGGGCGTACCCGATCCGGTGGCCGTCGAAGGCAGCGACGACGTGCGTCGGCGCGCGTTCAACAGCGCCTTGCTGATGCTTCGTCAGCGCATTGATCTGCTGCTGTCACTGCCGCTTGAGAAACTCGACCGCGTCGGCATCCAGCGAGAACTGCGTACGATCGGCCAGACCGAAACCGCCCATGAGCACTGAAACAGCGACGACAACCCTGCCGCAGATCGGATTCTTCGCGCGCTATCTGAGCCTGTGGGTCGCGCTCTGCATTATCGCTGGCATTGCGCTCGGACACGTTTTTCCTCAGCTCTTTGCCGCACTGGCCACGCTGCAGCTACAACAGATCAACCTTCCCGTTGCCGTGCTGGTATGGCTGATGATCGTGCCGATGCTGCTCAAGGTCGACTTTGCCCAGCTAGCCGGTGTGCGCAGACAGGTGCGCGGCATCGGCATCACCCTGCTGGTGAACTGGGCGATCAAACCGTTCTCGATGGCCCTGCTCGGCTGGTTGTTCATTCGCCATGTGTTTGCCGCCTGGCTGCCTGCCGCGGAGCAGGATTCGTATATCGCCGGGTTGATCCTGCTGGCGGCAGCTCCGTGCACGGCGATGGTGTTCGTGTGGTCGCGGCTGTGCGGCGGTGAGCCGAACTTCACCTTGGCTCAGGTGGCGCTGAACGACACCATCATGATCGTCGCCTTTGCACCGATCGTGGCGCTGCTGCTTGGCGTGGCATCGATCCACGTGCCCTGGGGCACGCTGCTGCTGTCGGTGCTGCTGTATATCGCGGTGCCGGTGATCGCGGCACAGCTGTGGCGCCAGTGGTTGCTGCGCCGTCGCGGCGAACCCTCGCTCATTGCCACGCTGCAACGCATCGATCCGTGGTCGACTGCGGCGCTGCTGGCAACTCTGGTTTTGCTGTTCGGATTCCAGGGCGAAGCGATCCTGGCGCAGCCTCTGGTCATTGCCATGCTGGCCGTACCGATCATCCTGCAGGTCTATCTCAATGCCGGCATCGCCTACGGATTGAGCCGCTGGCTGAAGGTGCCGCACTGCGTTGCCGGTCCGGCCGCCTTGATCGGCGCCAGCAACTTTTTCGAACTCGCCGTGGCGACTGCCATCAGTGTGTTCGGCCTTCAATCAGGGGCTGCGCTGGCCACGGTCGTCGGGGTGCTGGTCGAGGTGCCGGTGATGCTGTCGGTGGTGCGCATCGTCAACCAGACCCGGCACTGGTTCGATGAAACAGCCTCATAGCGGGTCACCGCTGACAGCACGTCATGGCACCTTGATGAGACCGCAACCGCATGCAAGACCGCTTCGGCACACGATTATTTGCGCCAAACCCCTAAAAAACCGCTACATTGTCAGTGCCGCGAGGCCTCCGAGCCCTGAAAGCCGGAGTTTCTTACTCTCGAGATGGAATCCATGGCTACCAAAACCACTGCCAAGAAAGCTCCCGCCAAAGCCGCCACGCCGGCCAAGGCCGCTCCTGTCGCCAAGAAAACTGCACCGGTGAAGCCGGTGGCTGAAGCCTTTACCAAGTCTTCGCTGATCGCGCACATCGTCGCTCAGTCGAACGTCGATGCGAAGGCCGTCAAGGCCGTGCTCGCCGGACTTGAGTCCGCCGTGATCGCGTCGGTGCACAAGAAGGGTGTCGGCCAGTTCACCATGCCCGGCCTGTTCAAGATCAATTCGGTAAAGGTGGCGGCGAAACCGAAGCGCAAGGGCAAGAACCCGTTCACGGGTGAAGAGCAGACCTTCGCAGCCAAGCCCGCCACCGTGAAGGTGAAGGTGCGTCCGCTGAAGAAGCTGAAAGACGCCGCCGTCTAATTCGGAACTGTCTGAAACCTGCCCGGGGCAATCCCGGGCGGGTTGCCGCAGGGTCGTCGGAAATGAACGGCAACATGCCGTTTTCACTTCACCTTGGCACCTGCGACAAGACTCGCTGCGTTATCAAGCAACGAGGTCTGCCACGAGCAACAAGATCGTGACTGCAGGTTTCTCGCTGGCCATCGGCACGCTTTCGATGACCTCAGGTTGCGCGATGGCGCAGGCAACCCTGACCGCACCACAAGTTCAGTCCAAACTGACCGAGCAGGCCTACACCAAGATCAACGACGTCAAGTTCAAGGATGGCATGTGGCGCGCAGAGGCAAAAAGCGCCAGCGGTGATCACATCAACGTGCGTATCGATGCGAAGACCGGCCAGGTCTCTCCGGACAAACAGGTTTCGAAACTGAGCAAGCAGGATGTGCGTGCCGCGCTGGAAACCCAAGGGCTACACCGATGTCCACGACGTCGGTTTCAATGACGGCGTTTGGCCGGCCAAGGCTCACAACAAGTCCGGCAACAAGGTCAAGCTCCAGGTCGACGGCAACACCGGCAAGGTCATCGCGACCGACTGATCCGCATTTCCGCTTTATCCAGCCATCTCTCTTGCGGCCGGCCCGAAACTCGGACCGGCCTTATCAGCAATGGCGATCAGGACACCATCCCAGGTGACGAAGCTCGGATCGAGAGCAGGACATCAGGACATGGTCGCTCGCTGGGTACGTCTGAATGACCCAAATCAGTCGAGCCGGGCGAAACACACGCCGTAACCGGGTAGTTGCAGTTGCCGACCTTTCAGTTGACCCTGCCTGAGCCCGTGACCTTCGATGATTGCCGAATCGGCAAATGCCGCTGGCAACTCGATCCCTGTGGCGGCATCGGAAAGATTGAACGCCACCAGCAGCGTGTCTCCGTCCAGCGAGCGAGTAAACGCCAGTACCGGTTCGTCGGTGTCCAGAAACGCGATGTCTCCCAGACACAGGGCAGGCTGGGATTTTCGCCAATGCATGAAGGTGCGAAAGCCGTTCAGGACCGAGTGCGGATCAGCGTCCTGCCGCGTCACGGCCAGGGCGCGATGCTCTTCGGGAATGGGCAGCCATGGCATGCCGTGACTGAAGCCGGCATGCATCGCATCATCGCTCCACGGCATCGGCGTGCGGCAGCCATCGCGCCCCTTGAACTGCGGCCAGAAAGCGATGCCGTACGGGTCCTGCAACGACTCGTAGGGAACATCGGCTTCAGTCAAACCCAGTTCCTCGCCTTGGTAAACACATACCGAACCACGCAATGAACAGACCATCGCCGTGAGCAGATTGGCGAGCTCCGGCGTGGGCCGGCCGTTGCCCCAGCGACTCAGTACCCGTTCCACATCGTGGTTGGAGATCGCCCAGCACGGCCAGCCTTCGGTCATCTGTGCTTCCAGCGCCTGCACGGTGCTGCGAATGTGGGCCGCACTGAAATCGTCGGTCAGCAGTTCGAAGCTGTAGCCCATGTGCAGGCGGCCGTCGCGGGTGTACTCCGCCATCGTCGCCAGCGAATCCTCGGACGAGATTTCGCCGAGCATGGCGACATCCTGGTAGCGATCCATCAGTGCACGTAGTTCGCCGAGAAAGGCCAGGTTTTCCGGCTGCGTATTGTTGTAGTAATGATACTGAAAGGCATACGGGTTGTCCGGGCTGAAGCCTCGGCCCACGCGTTTTTCCTTCGGCTTGGCCGGATTGTCGCGCAGCTGCGCATCATGAAAACAGAAGTTGATCGAGTCCAGCCGAAAGCCGTCGACGCCCTTGTCCAGCCAGAACCGCAACGCATCAAGCGCCGCCGCGCGCACGTCAGGGTTGTGAAAATTGAGGTCCGGCTGCGAGGCGAGAAAGTTGTGCAGGTAATACTGGCCGCGCCGCGGCTCCCACTGCCACGCCGTGCCGCCAAACAACGACAGCCAGTTGTTGGGTGCGCTGCCGTCTTCCTTTGCATCGGCCCACACGTACCAGTCGGCCTTCGGATTGTCACGGCTCTCACGGCTTTCCTTGAACGCCGCGTGCTCCACCGAGGTGTGACTCAGCACCTGATCGATCATCACCTTGAGCCCAAGCCCGTGGGCCTTGGCCAGCAACTCGTTGAAGTCAGTCAACGTGCCAAACATCGGATCAACGTCGCACGGGTCGGCAATGTCGTAACCGAAATCCGCCATCGGCGATTTGAAGAATGGCGCAATCCAAATCGCATCCACTCCAAGGGCGGCGACGTAATCCAGCCGAGCGACAATGCCCGGCAGATCGCCCACACCATTGCCATCCGTGTCGAGAAAACTTCGTGGATAAATCTGGTAGATGACGCCGCCGCGCCACCAGGGTGCCTCACTCATTCGCTTGTCCCTTGGCTGTCTGATCGCCATGCCGCATTGCACCCGGGGGCATTGCGTGGCCTGCCGGGCAGCTTAATGGCTGCATGCAGGAGCCACGGCGGCGGTGCATACGTATTCAATTCCTCACCAATCGCAGTGCAACAAAGTATGTGCGGCCTCGTTCCGGCACTACATCGCCGTGTTCTGAAAGCTAAAGAAACGTAAGAACGCCGTGAAAAATAGTATATGGGGCAATCTCGCCGTGGCAGTGATGGCGCCGCCTAAATGCAGAAAACACTGCTAATCAGGGGTTTCTGGCTGCACTGCAGCAGAATGAATACGTATGCAACAAGTGATCGGCCTTGTCGTCGCCGCCCTAACATGGCCGCCACGTGATGGGTAACGGTGAACACAAGCCACGCATCCCATTGAACGTTAGGGCAGCAATTGAAACCGAACAAGATGATCGACAACCCTGGGAGGGGATCACGGTGATACTTAAACGTAATGTGCTCGCATTGGCACTCGCATCGGCAGGCATCTGCGCGACCTCCGCGGCCTACGCCGCCGCACCGCAGGCCAGCAACACCTTCAGTCAGGATGCGCCTGCGGCACAGGCGACGCCGGCTGTCGACAACAACGCCGTCGCCCAGGACGAGAAGGCCACGGAAAAGAAGAAACAGCAGGCCACCGAACTCGGCGTGATCAAGGTCCGCGGCTTTGCGCAGAGTATCCAGAGCGCGATCGCGGCCAAGCAGTCGTCCAATGAAATCGTCGAGGCCATCTCTGCCGAGGACATCGGCAAGCTACCCGACGTCAGCATCGCCGAATCCATCGCCCGCCTGCCCGGCGTTTCCGCCCAGCGCGTTGGCGGTCGTGCACAGGTCATCAGCGTGCGCGGCCTCTCGCCGGATTTCGCCACCACCCTGCTCAATGGACGGGAGATCGTCAGCACTGGCGACAACCGCAGCGTAGAGTTTGATCAGTATCCCTCCGAGCTGGTCAGCGGCGTTACCGTCTACAAGACACCCAGGGCCAGTATGGTGGGCCAGGGGCTCTCCGGCACGTTGGACCTCCATACCGTACGTCCACTGGATTACCAGAGGGATGTCTTCGTTATCGGCGCACGCGCACAGCACAATTCGCTGGGCCGGGCCGCCGATTCCAGCGCCTTCGGCAACCGACTGAATGCCAGCTACATCGGTCAGTTCATGGACCACACGTTGGGTGTGGTGCTTGGATACGCACACTCGGTGACGCCGACCCAAGAAGATCAGGTTGGTCTGTACGAGCCGTGGCATCAGGTGGGTGTCAACGAACGGCCAGGCGTACCCGCGGGTGCCTGGTTCTCTGACGGCATCAAGGCCTTGCGCCGCACCGGCTATACCAAGCGGGATGCCGTCATGGCCACGGTGGAATGGAGGCCTTCGAGCAACTGGACCAGCACGCTTGATCTTTTCCACACCAAGTCCACGCAGAAAGACACGGCCAATCAATTTGAGTCCAACCTGGGCGACTACAACGGTGGCTACGACCGTCTCAACGTCACCAACCCCTCGATCAACGGAAGCGGCACCTTTACCAGCGGGACCGCAAACAATGTGTATCCGCTGGTTCGCGGTTTGTACAACAGTCGCCATGACACCATTACCGCTGCAGGGTGGAAGAACGAATTCAATGCCGGCCAAGTCAGCATCGTCGCCGATCTCAGCTACTCAAAGGCCAAGCGTCGCGAACTTAATCTGGAAAACAATACCCAATTGACACCAGCTCCGCAGTTGGATTCGCTTAACCTGAATTACACCGGCAACCACTTCTCGCAGCTGGCGCCGGGTCTGAACTATTCCGACGCGAGCAAGCTGTTACTGACCAATACCATTTACGGCTCGGGCTATGGCAAGGCACCTAGAATCAGCGATGAGCTGAAGAGTGCAAAACTAGGTGCTGTCATTCCGATGCCTGATGCTGTCAGCTCGCTGATCACCGATGTCGAAGTCGGCGTCAACTATGCTGACCGCAAGAAGGTCAAGCGCCAGCCTGAAGGCAACATCAACGTCGGTGCCCAAGGCGACATCGCTATTGCCCCCGACCTGCAGTACGGCTTGGTCGATCTGGGCTTTGCCGGTGTCGGCAAGATTCCCTCGTGGTACGTGCCTGGCGCCGTCGCCCGCTACATGACCTTCTCGCCGAACGAAAATGCGTCGTACCTGGTGTCCAAGGCTTGGTTGCTCACCGAAAAGATCACCACCGGCTACGCGATGGCGAATATCGATACCGTTTGGGGTATTCCGGTTCGCGGCAACATCGGCGTGCAGGTCCAGCGTGCCGATCAGTCTTCCACAGCCAACGTCTTCAACAATTCGAAGCCGGCTGGCAGTCAGATCGAGCCCTTTACCGACGGCAAAACCTACACCGACGTATTACCCAGTCTCAACTTGGCCTTTTCGCTCACCGAAAGCCAGATGCTTCGCGTGGCGCTAGCCAAGCAGGTGGCACGTCCTCGAATGGACGATATGCGTGCTTCGCTGGAATTCGGTGTTGACACTAGCACTGGCAAGCCGGGTGCCAGCGGCGGTAACCCGCGACTGGATCCGTGGCGCGCAAATGCGTTCGACCTGTCGTGGGAGAAGTATTTCGGTGGCGACGGTTATATCGCCGCGGCATTTTTCTACAAGGATCTGACCAGCTACATCTACACGCAGACCCGCGATAACTACGACTTCTCGTCGCTGGTAGCAAACTACGTACCAGGTCCTGGAGAGCCAGCGACCCTGACCAAGGGCAATTATAGTGCTCCGTTCAACGGCAAGGGTGGCAACTTGAAGGGGCTGGAGCTGTCCGCCTCGATCCCGTTGAGGATGCTGACGCCGGCACTTGATGGTTTCGGCATCCTCGGCAGCGCCAGCTTCACCGACAGCAGTGTCCTGATCAAATCGCCAGAGAACGCTTCCAGCGTCGGTGATGGTCCAATCAGCCTGCCCGGCCTGTCCAAGCGGGTGTACAACTTGACCGCGTACTACGAAAAGGACGGCTTCAGCGCGCGCGTGAGTGAGCGCAAGCGGTCGGACTTCATCGGTGAGATCGGCAATTTCAACGGCGCACGCACCTTGCGTTATGTCGTTGGCGAAAACATCTTCGATGCACAGGTTGGCTATACCTTTGGCGACAGCAGTCCCCTGCGCGGACTGAGCCTGCTGCTGCAGGCAAGCAACCTGACCAACGCACCGTACCGCACGTATGCCAGCACGAAGGATCGTCCGCTTGAGTACATCAAGTGGGGCCGTACCTACCTGCTGGGTGCCACCTACAGGTTCTGATGTAACACGTTGCATCTCCCCACCCCGTCGGCGGCAACGCCGGCGGGTTTTTTATGGGGAAGAACACGACCGGTGGTCCCAGCCATATGCTGGTCGCATGGTCGCGGCGCACAGTCACACTCAACTGGCCGTCGCTTGCATTGCTCACCTCAAACACCACGTCGGCAGCCTCCGATTTGGCCACTGATGACGCGCCGCATCAGAACGAATTGTGCAGCGACACGAATGAATACATACGCATCACAGCGGTCTCATCCGCTACCGGCCTAACATGGACGCTCGCTTCCGAAGTTCGATCGTTGCCACTAGTCCCACGTCAATCGATAGGAACATCCAACGCGATTCTTCCGCCACCTGCCGGAGTCTTCGTTGAAACACTCAAGCCTTCTCGCCTCAATCATGTGCTCAGGCTTTTTAGCCCCGACCGGGCCCTCACGCGCGTCACTCACCACACCGACTGTTTCGGACGAACACATCCGTGCCTACGGGACTGCTAGGCCAGAGGCGCCACGCTCCGGCGTCTGGTACGAAATCTTCGTGCGCAGCTGGTACGACACCAACGACGATGGCATCGGCGACCTCAACG
>JBDTXA010000104.1:0-12590 GCA_040006415.1 Rhodanobacter sp. | reverse complement strand
ATCGACACGCCGATGAACCTGTATGACAAGCCGGCCAACCTGTTCGTGGCCGGCTTTATCGGCAGCCCGGCGATGAATCTCGTGCAAGGGACACTCCGGTTCGAAACCCATTGGACGCTGGCCACCGCGAATGGCGACATTGTGCTCGGCCAACCGCCGCAGTCTGCTTCATGGCTGCCGTGGCGCGGTCGAAAGGTGGTGCTGGGAATCCGACCGGAAGATCTGCAGCCGGCGGCGGTCGTCGATGCGGCTTTCAGCGCCCGGATCGAGGTGCTTGAACCGGTTGGCAACGAGATCTTTTTGAATCTGCGTCACGGCGCGCAGGTTCTCGTCTCGCGGGTTCCACCGCGCCAGCTGCCCGAGCCGGGCAGCATGGTGCCGTTGGCGCTGGCTGGCGAACGGTTGCACCTGTTCGATCCCGCCAGCGGCGCGCGCGTCCGATCGCTGAGCCGTGGTTGCGGGCTGCAATGCTAATCTAGCCGTCCTTCGCGCACGGTAGCTAACCCTCCATGGCTCGCATCATCGCTGTCGCCAACCAGAAAGGTGGCGTGGGCAAGACCACCACCGCCGTCAACCTCGCCGCCGCACTCGCCGCAGCGAAGCGCAAGGTATTGCTGGTCGACCTGGATCCGCAGGGCAACGCGACGATGGCGTCGGGCATCAACAAGCGCGAGATCACGTGCAGCGGCTGCGAGGTGCTGCTGGAGGAGGTCACCGCTGCCGAGGCAATCGTACCTAGCGGGGCACTTTACGACCTGCTGCCGGGCAATGGCGATTTGACCGCCGCCGAACTGAAACTGATGGATGCGCTGGCGCGCGAACACCGGCTGAAGGAAGTGCTGGCGAAAGTGGCACCGAACTACGACACCATCCTGATCGACTGTCCGCCCTCGCTCAACCTGCTGACGTTGAACGCGCTGACCGCAGCCGATGGGGTGCTGATCCCGGTCCAGTGCGAATATTTCGCGCTGGAAGGTCTGTCCAGCCTGCTCGACACGGTGAAGGCGGTGCGCCACCGGCTCAACCCGAAGTTGGAAATCGAGGGCCTGCTGCGCACCATGTACGACGTGCGTAACAACCTCGGCAACGAAGTTTCCGCGCAATTGACCCAACACTTCGGCGACAAGGTCCTGCGCTCGATCATCCCGCGCAACGTTCGCCTGGCAGAGGCGCCAAGCCACGGCCAGCCGATCCACATTTACGACCGCAGCTCGCGTGGCGCGATTGCCTATATCGGGCTGGCTGGCGAGATGATCCGGCGCGAGCGCGAGCTCACGCAACCTCGCAGCGCCGCACCGGTGGACGATACGGCGGAACCGCCGGCGCCCGCCCCTGCGAACACCGACCGTGGTCCGACGCTCAAGGCGCCGGCCGCCAACCATCAGGAATAAGCATGGCTGCGAAAAAACGTGGATTGGGACGCGGGCTCGATGCGCTGCTGGGCGGCGAAGATCAGGGTTCGCCGTCGGTGATCGGCCAGGAAGGTGAATTGCGCATGCTGCCGATCCAGCAGATCCAGCCCGGCAAGTATCAGCCGCGTCGGCACTGGAACGACGAGGCGCTGGACGAGCTGGCTGCGTCGATCAAGGCACAGGGTCTGATCCAGCCGATCGTCGTTCGTGCGATCGGCAAGGACAGCTATGAGCTGATCGCCGGCGAACGTCGCTGGCGCGCGGCGCAGCGCGCGCAAATGAGCGAGCTGCCGGCTCTGATCAAGAGCGTTCCCGAGGCCGCCGTGCCGGCGATGGCGCTGATCGAGAACATCCAGCGGCAGGATCTGACCCCGCTGGAAGAAGCCGATGCGTTGCAGCGGCTGATCGACGATTTCGACCTCACCCACCAGCAGGCCGCCGATGCCGTCGGCCGCTCGCGTGCCTCGGTGTCCAACTTGCTGCGGCTGACCGAACTGCCGGCCTCGATCAAGAAGTTGCTGGACGACGGCAAGCTGGAGATGGGGCATGCGCGCTGCCTGCTGACCCTGCCCGAACGCGAGGCCGAACGACTGGCGCTGGAGGCCGCACGCAACGGCTGGAGCGTGCGCGAACTCGAAGAAGCCGCGCGCCGCGTGCAGAGCACGCCCAAGGGTAAGGCCAAGGCAGCACCGCAGCGCGACGCCAACGTGGCCGATCTCGAGCGCGAACTGAGCGAGCGCTTTGCCACCCGGGTGGAACTGGCCAGCAGCCGCGGCGGTCGCGGCAAATTGGTGATCCACTATCACAGCAACGACGAACTCGACGGCATCCTCGTCAAGATTCGCTGAGCCCCGGCTTTTACTCCCTCCCCCTGCAACGCAGGCGAGGGTTGAGGAGGGTTGCTCTTCGAAAAGCAACATCAAAAGCCAACCCTCACCCAGCCTCCCCCTGCAAGCCGGGGAGGAGCGGTTCGGGTTGGTATTAAACTGCGTCCTTGCTGCGCCACGCGCGGTAACTATTCCCGCTGAAAGGCCTGCCCATGCCGCAACTCTCCGTCGTCATTCCCGTTTTCAACGAGCGGGACAACATTCCGCCGCTGCTCGCCGAAATTGCGACCGCGCTGCGCGGCAGGATCGAGTTCGAGATCATCTACATCGATGACGACTCCACCGACGACAGCCGCGCCGTCCTGGCGGCGGAAAAGGCGGCGCGCTATCCGGAGTTGCGGGTATTGCATCACGTCGCCCGCAGCGGGCAAAGCACCGCCGTATGGAATGGCGTGCGCGCGGCGAAGTCGCCGTGGATCGCCACACTCGACGGCGACGGCCAGAACAACCCCGCCGATATCCCCAAACTGCTGGCCGCACGCGACGCGGCAACCAGCGAGCTGCGTCTTTTTGCCGGCTGGCGCACCACCCGCCGCGACAGTTTCAACAAGCGCATCTCCTCCAAGGTCGCCAACGCGGTGCGCTCGCGCATGCTCAAGGACGCCACACCGGACACCGGCTGCGGTCTGAAACTGTTCGACCGCGAGGTCTTCTTGCGGCTGCCGTATTTCGATCACATGCACCGCTATCTCCCCGCACTGGTCAAGCGTGCGGGGTTCCAGATCCAGAGCGTGCCGGTGAGTCATCGCCCGCGTACGGCTGGCGTGTCCAAGTACGGCATGCTCGATCGCCTGTGGGTGGGCCTGGCTGACTTGCGCGGCGTGGCGTGGCTGATGCGTCGCGGCAAGGTAACCCGGGTGGAGGAGCTTTGATTTTCCTCGCCGGGATCTGAGCCCACCGTCGTATGCTGGATGTCTGCTGTTCGGGAGACCCCATGAGCATCACCATCAAACGTGTCTACGAGCCGTTCGCGGTGGCGGACGGCTACCGGGTGCTGGTGGACCGGCTGTGGCCACGGGGCCTGAAGAAAGAGGATGTTGCGCTGGACGCCTGGGCAAAGGAGTTGGCGCCGTCGACCGCGTTGCGCCAGTGGTTCGGCCATGCGCCGTCACGCTGGGATGGTTTTCGCCACCGTTACGCCTGCGAGCTGGACGACCTGGCCGAGCACTGGCGACCACTGGCGGAACGCTCGACGCGGCACCCCGTCACCCTGCTCTATGCCGCACGTGACGAAGAACACAACCACGCGCTGGTACTGACGACGTATCTCAACAGCTGGCTGCATTCGCACGGCCCGCGCTGAGCAACCTGCATCAATCCTGGCGAACCGGTGTGCCGGCCTTCGGCCAGTTGGCCAGTGCCTCGCGGGTCTGCTCGCGGCCTTTCTCGATCAATTCGCGGGCACGATAGAACTCGTAGGCGGTCGACACGTTGCGCGGCATCTGGATCAGCAGATCCGGTTCATAGGCCGCCAAACGCAGGCGTGAGAGATTCGCCTGCATCAAGTCCATCGACTGAGTGAGCAGATCCCACGCACCCGGTTCGCGCGGCCTGCCCTCGCTTTGCGGCAACAGCTTGCTGAAGAATTCACCAAATCGCTGACGGTAGCCGGTGCCGTCGACCGGGTCATCCTCGATCTCCGGAGGCACGGACATCACTGCCGGACCGTCCATGCTGGCCGCAAACAGGTAGTCGGCCGGGTCACGAATCAGTGGAGTCACCGGTACCGGGTTCAGCAGGGCACCGTCGAGCAGGCGGCGTCCGTCGACCGTATGCGGGCGGAAGACGGTCGGAATGGCAATCGAGGCGCGGATCGCATCGAACAGCGAGCCACGCGTCAGCCACACCTCCCGCTCGCGATCCAGGTCGGTGGCCACCGCGGTGAACGCCAGCGGCAACTCCTCAATACAGGTATCGCCGATCAATTCGCGCAGCGTGCCGATAATCTTCTCGCCCTTGATCAGGCCGCCGCCGCTAAAGGTGAAATCGAGCAGCCGGAAGACATCGAATTTGGCCAAGGTAACGACCCAGTCTCGATAGACGTCCAGTTTGCCCATCGCATACATGCCGCCGACCAGCGCGCCCATCGACGTGCCCGCGATGGCGGTGATCTCGAAACCCTGCGCCTCGATCTCCTCGATAACCCCGATATGCGCCAGCCCCTTGGCACCGCCCGCCCCGAGCGCGAGGGCAACCGTGGGCCGACCCTTAGACGGCCGGGAAGGCAATGGGATGTCGGAAGTGTCGCGGTCGTTCATGGTGAACCTTCAATCACGGATCGCATGCATGACCAGCCCCAATGTGACCGGTGATCTGTAACCCTCCAAAGCGGTCCGCATTAAATCGCGGTTAATGTGGCCTCAAAGCGCTGCCAGCTGGTTAGGATGAGGCCAAGCCGCAATGACAACAAGTTCTGGAACCTTCCATGTCTCCTGTTTCCCCGCCCCCGTCGTCGCGATGGTTTGATCCCGCTTTCGGCGGAGTGAGCGTATGAGCTGGCAGGCTTGGGCCACCGTGGCGATCATTGTCGCGGCGATGGGCCTGTTCGCCAGCGAGAAACTCCGCATCGATCTGGTCGCTCTGCTGTCACTAACGGCGCTGGTGGTGCTGGGCATTGTCAGTCCGGTCGAGGCACTCAGCGGGTTCAGCAATGAAGCCACGGTGACCGTCGCGGCGATGTTTGCTCTGAGTCTGGGTATTGAGCGCTCCGGCGCGCTGGATCCGCTGACCCGACAACTGATGCGAATCAAAAAGCCGTGGCTTCTCACGCTGGCCATGATGCTCGCCATCGCGCCGCTGGGTGCCTTCGTCAAGAACATTGCGCTGGTTGCCACTTTTCTGCCGCTGGCGCTGCGCGTGTGTCAAAGCACGCGTACCTCCCCGGCGCGAGTGCTGATGCCGATGGCCTACGCCGCGCAAATGGGCGGCGTCTGCACGCTGATCGGCACATCGTCCAACCTGCTGGCCGACACCCTGGCGCAAAAACATGGCATGCAGGGCTTTGGCGTCTTCGAATTCAGCAAGATGGGTGCGATCCTCGCCGTCGTCGGCATTATTTATCTGATGGTGGTTGGGCGCTGGCTGCTGCCCAAACAGGTCGACGCCGAGATGCCTGAGGAAGCGGACATCGGCAAATACGTTACCGAACTGGAAGTAACCGAAGACTCCTCGCTGCTGGGAAAGAGCATCGCCGACGCCAAGTTTGGCGAGAAATTCAACGTCTATCCGCTGGAACTCTTGCGCGGCGAGAAGCGCATGTGGTCGCCGCGCTCGCAGGAGATCGCGGCTGGTGACGTGTTGCTGGTGCGTGGTGACTGGGACAAGATCGAGGACTTTCAGCGCCGCGCTGGTCTGCGCAATGCACCAGACAGCCGCTACGTGCAGGATCCTGATCGCCCGCGCATGATGGTCGAACTGATGGTGGCGCCGGCGAGCGTGGCCGAGGGTCGCACGCTGGCCGAAACCGGTATCAAGTGGCGTTACGACGCCGTGGCTCTGGCTATTCATCGTCGCGGCCAGCTGCTGCGCAACAAGCTCAGCGAGGTGCAGCTGGCCGTTGGTGACGTGCTGCTGGTGCTGGTGCAGGAGGGCACCATGGCCAACCTGCGCGGCGACGAGTCCTTCATCGTGCTGAGCGAGCGCGAAGAGACGCATCGCACCACGCGCAAAGCCTGGTACGCCGCCGCGATCATGGCCGGCGTGGTGATCGTCTCGGGCATGAAATGGTTGCCTATCCCGATTGCCGCGATCTGCGGCGCGATCGCGATGGCGATGGCCGGCTGTTTCGGCCGCAAGGACGTCTACGAAGGCATCGACTGGAAGATCATCATCCTGCTCGGCGCGATCCTCCCGCTGGGTATCGCGATCGAGAAAAGTGGCTTGTCAGAAACGCTGGTGCATATCGGCCTGATGGCGGTCGGTGACCACGGGCCACTGGCAGCGTTGTTGATGGTTTATCTACTGACGGCGCTGCTGACCGAACTGATGGGTCACAACCCGTCGGTGGTGCTGATGGTCGGCATTGCCGTCTCGGTCGGACATGCCATGCATGTCGATCCGCGGCCATTTGTGGTGGCGGTGGCGTTTGCTGCGGCCACCTCGTTTGCCACCCCTGTCGGCTACCCGACCAATACGATGGTTTACTACGCCGGCGGGTACAAGTTCACCGACTTCATGAAAGTGGGCATCCCGCTGATCCTGATCTTCTGCGCGATTTCGATGTGGCTGATTCCCATTTTCTGGCCGTTCCAGGCGGTGCATTGATTGCGCCCCAAGCGAGAGATCAGCTTTTTCCTGTGGCAGGTGAATCAAGAGCGACCCCACCCCGACCCTCGGCAGCGAGATCTGACCGCCGCCTGTGAGATTGGAGAACCCCGGCTTTGCTCGTTCCCCTGATTGCAGGAGGAGGTTGGCGACCGAAGGGAATTCTTTGGGTGCGGGAGTTGCTCGTGCTGTCAGGTGAATCAAGAGCCACCCCGACCTAACCTTCCCCTACAAGCGTGGGAGGGAGCGACATCGAGTCGTCGAGCGGGTAAGTTGGAGGGCTTTTTCAGCTGAGGCTCGACGCTGATCAGGTTCTGGGTTGGCGGCGTCTTCTACGGGGGTGGAAGCATTTATGTCTGGTAACCACCGAGGGCCAGCTGCAGCAGGATCTTCATTTCCTCGCGCAGCGACATCGGCGCCACGACTTCGGCATCCGGGCCGTATTTCAGTACGTCCATGAGCAGTTCCCTGGAGTTGGAATACGGCACCTTCAACTCATAGCGACCATCGGAGAGCCAGTCCCCCTTCTGCTGCGAATGCCAGTGTTCGTCCGCGACCCAGCGCGCAGCGTGGGCGGAGAAGCGGACGGTTGCCCAGGCTTTTGGCTTGCCGGCAAAAATACCGTAGCTGGAGGCAAGCAGATCGTTGAGATCATCCTCGCCGACATCCTTCGCCACCGCGTCCAGTGCGCCGGCTTCGACGATGCGGTCCACCGCGAAACTGCGCAAAGCCTCACGATCATGATCCCAAACATCCAGGTACCAGTTGTCACGATAATGGGTCAGTCGCTGCGGCGACACGGTGCGATGGCTGTCGGCATTGGTGGTCCGGGCGCGATAGCGAAAACGCAATTGGTGGCGCTCAAGCACCGCCCCGGCCACGATGCGAAACACCTGCTGGTCCAGCTTCCGTTCGCCCCAGGGAATGACCCGAATGCGCTCGATCGGCAATGCCTTTCCGCTGCCTTTGTCGGACAGCAAGCCTTCGATACGAGCCTTGAACGGCGCCAGCGCGCCCGCCAGCACGCCCGGACCGGAGCGACTGATCAACTCGTTCAATGCGAGCAGAGCAGCCAGCTCGTCGGAGGTGAGCCACAGGCCGGGCAATTCAAACTTCTCGGCTTCGCCGACCTGGTAACGAAAGGCGGCCTGATCGGCACCGGCACTTTCGATCGGTGCCCCGAGCGCGTCCCGTAGAAAGGCCACGTCGCGATACAATGTGGCACGCGAGCATTCCAGCTCGCCCAACAGACGAGACAGCGGAATCGGGTAGTGCGCCGATTTCAGCAATCGATGCAAGGTGAGGATGCGTTCGTAACGGTCCATGATCTTCGTCAAGCCATGTGTCGGTGCCGCGTTGTAGCATGGGTCCGGCGTGACGCGCCCGCAAGTCCACCCGAATCGGCGATGTGGCGATGCGTTGATCCTTCTGAAGTCCCGCTCTCGAACCGGTTTACCGATGCAGCCCATTCGCGAACTAGCCAATACGACGAAGCCAGCCAACGACGACGACGCACGCAGATCCCACTGGCGGTCGGAATCGGTGGCGCCGCTGTGGCGGATTCTGTCGGTCAGCGGCTACGGCCTGTGGTCGTGGCTCGGACTGGCGCTGGCGCTGGGTTTCTATCCAGCGGGGCGCAACGGCACCTTGTTGCCGTTGTCCGTCGGTACGGCGCTGGTCGGCGCAGGCTTGCTGGTCGCCTGCCTGCCCTGGCGCGGCGCGGCAGACTGGTATGGCTGGCGGCCGCGGCGTGACAGCCGACCGACGCACGCGGCCATGATCGCGCTGATGACCTTTCTGCCGATGCTGGCTGTGGCCGGCCTGGCTCGTGGCGACAACGTCTTCTGGGCGACCCGACTGGCCGGCGCCGTGCTCAGCCTGAGTTGCGTGGTCAGCCTCGCTTACACGGGTTATCACTACCAACAGCAGCTTTCATCGGCCTCGCAGCGCGCAGCCACCTCGTTGCCGATCAACCGGCTCGTCTACGCCGGCTACTCCGGTGGCTTGTGGCTCTGGCTCAGCACCCTCGCCCACGGTGAACTGGCATCTCCTGCAGGCCTGTATCCCTGGATACTGCTTTTGCTGGGGTTCGCCTTGCTGCTGGGCCTGCTTGAAGGCATGGACTGGCAGTCCCTGAGCCGATCCGAGAGCCATGGCAGAATCAGCCGCGACCGTACGTTGGGTACTACCCGTTTCATGGCCGCCTTCTTTACCTATGTACTGCCATGCGTGGCGTTATTGCTTGCCCGCCGTGAAGGCGTCGACCTTATCGCCGCCGCGGTGGCGGTGCCCAGTTGCCTGCTGGGGAAATGGCTGGAACGTCATCTTTACGAATCGCTACTGGTACACGACGAACCGGAGAAATAGGGCCCGGCATCGGTCCCGTTCATTGCGAGTTCAAAGCATCCCGTTAAGGTAGCGACTTGCTAATTTTTAACAAACGGATAGCGCCCGCATGAAAAAGACTCTGATCGCCGGCTTGCTGCTGGCCGCCTTCGCGAGCTTTACCGCGCAGGCCCAGGACACCAACACGGCTGCAAAAAATGGTGGCTGGAGCGGTTCCGGTGAATTTGGCTTCGCCTCGGCCACGGGTAACTCCCGCTCGCAGAACATCAATGCCAAGCTCGGCCTGAACCAGGAAAACGAGCAGTGGAAGAACAGCTTCTTCGTCGACGCCCTGCGCTCCAAGAGCCAGCAGACGGTGGTCGACGACGCCGGCAATACGTTGAAGCAATTCAATACCACGGCCAATCGTTACGACGGCGGGGCCTCGGTCGGCTACAAACTCGATCCGCGCAGCTACATCGTGGGTGCTGGCCGCTACGAGCACGACGACTTCGGCGCGAACTTGTGGCAGGGCATCGTCTCGCTCGGCTATGGCTACATCGCACTGAAGGACGAGCGAAACGAGCTGTCATTCGAAATCGGTCCTGGTTACAAGCGCTACCGGCCGGCCGATGTCGACGTGGTGGTGAACGGCAACGTGATTCCCCAAACGCAGCCAACGGAAAGCGAAGTCGTTGCCCGCGGCCTGATCAACTACAAGTACAAGCTCACTGCCAACACCTCCTTTGAAGACACTCTGCTGATGGAAGCGGGCTCCAAGAACACATACCTTCAGAATGACGCCGGCCTGGCCGTCAACATGACCCAGAAAATGGCTCTGAAGGTTGGTTTTCAGGTGCGTCACAACAGCGATGTGAAGGACGGCGTGAAGAACACCGACACGCTGACAACGACCAATCTGGTCTACAGCTTCTAAGCAGGAGCAGTCGCGCAGAAGAGTCGGTCCGGCCGCGCAAGCGCTGCCGGGCCGTGTCTTCCGCTCAGGCAAGTCGCCTCAGAGACCAAGCATGTCGCCGGCGCCTTGCGCCAGCAGCATGGTCGCCACTTCAAGGCCTAGCGCCGAAGCCTGATGGGCTTCACCGCTGGCTTCGGCACGTAGCAGGCGCCCGCTGGTAGCATCTCCGACCATGCCCTGCAAATACAGACCGTGTTCTACCCGCACACACCATGCCGCCACAGGCACGGTACAACTGCCGCCAAGGGCATGATTCATGGCACGTTCGGCGCTGATGGTCAGCCGGGTCTCGGCATCTTCCAGCGCTGACAGCAAGGCCAGTACGCCCTCATCGCCGCCACGAGCCTCGATTGCGATCGCCGCCTGACCCGGCGCGGGCAACCAGTCCGGAGCGGCCAGTCGTGAGCGAATACGTGACGCCAGGCCCAGCCGCTCCAGCCCGGCGCAGGCCAGCACGATGGCGTCGTAACCACCCGCGTCCAATTTACCCAGCCGGGTGCCGACGTTGCCACGCAGGTCCAGCAATTGCAGGTCGGGTCGCAGGGCACGCAGCTGGGCCTGGCGGCGCAATGACGAGGTGCCGACACGCGCGCCTTCGGGCAGGGCTGCCAAATCCGCGTAATCGTTGCTGACGAACGCGTCGGCCGCATCCGCCCGTGGCAGGATCGAGGCCAGCACGAAGCCCGGTTCCAGCTCAGCCGGCACGTCCTTCAGCGAATGCACTGCGAGGTCGGCGCGACCCGCCACCATCGCGACCTCCAGCTCCTTCAGGAACAGACCCTTACCGCCAATCGACGCCAGCGGCTGATCCAGAATCTCGTCGCCACGGGTGCTCAGCGGTACAAGATCGACCGTCAACCCGGGATGCGCCGCGCGCAGCAGCGCGGCGACGTGTTCCGCCTGCCACAGCGCAAGCGCGCTTTTGCGGGTGGCGATACGCAGGGTGGAAGGGCTCATTGGAACTCCGCAGCATTCGGCAAGGTCTCATTGTCGCGTAGTTCCCTGCGCCGATGCAGCGACGTATCGGCGCACCAAGGTGCGATGGCGACGACAGCCGGCTACGATATCCGGCAACTTACGGGAGTTTCATCATGCGAAGCGGCAACCCGGCACTGAACAAGAACACCTTCCTGGACGCCGCCAGCGGCGCCGTGGTCTCGCACGGCGACGATGTGATGACCGTCAACGGCACGGTCAACAAGACGGGCCTGCTGCTGGTGCTGGTGGTGGTCGGCGCCATGTTCAGCTGGAGCAAATACGCCGGTCCGGAAAGTGTCGGCGCGTTGATGCCGCTGATCATGGGCGGTGCCATCGGCGGTTTCGTGCTGGCCCTGATCACGATCTTCAAGAAAACCTGGGCACCCTATACCGCGCCACTTTACGCCGTGGCGGAGGGCTTGTTTATCGGGGCGCTGTCGGCCATCTTCGATGCACGCTATCCGGGCATCGTGCTGCAGGCCGTCGGCCTCACGTTCGGCATCATGGCGGCGCTGCTGATCGCTTACCGCAGCGGACTGATTCGCGCCACCGAGAAGTTCAAGCTCGGCATCGTCGCGGCGACCGGCGGCGTGTTCCTGCTCTACATGGCCAACATGGTGATGGGTTTCTTCGGCCACTCGATGGGTTTCATCAACGGCAACAGCGGCATGGGCATCGCCTTCAGTGTGGTAGTCGTGGTGATCGCGGCGCTCAACCTGATCCTCGATTTCGACATGATCGAACAGGGTGCCAACGCTCGCGCACCCAAATACATGGAGTGGTACGGCGCCTTTGCGCTGGTCGTCACCCTGGTATGGCTGTATCTGGAGCTGCTGCGTCTGCTGTCGAAGCTGCAATCGCGCAACTGAAGCAACCAAAGTGGCGGGATGACCGCCAGAGGTTCCCACTTGTGGTTGCTTTGGCGAATCACCAAGTGTCCCGGCCATAGCTGGGCACCTTTTCTTTGGTTTGCTCGGTCACGATCAACGGCTGTTGCCTATCCTCAGGTAATTGCTGGAGTCAGTCGATCAAAGGGCGGCGTTCCACATCCCCCATGCCGTTGGATTTGGACGACTTGCCGCGCGAACGATTGGCCCGAGTTTCGCCGAGCAATGCTTCCGAAGCTGGATCGCGAACCTCTGCCAGACGTGACATCAGCCCGACGCGCTCGAGCACCGCCAGCCAGCCGCCAAGTGAAGACGACAATGAGCCGCCTTCGATGTGCTTGAGTGTGGCCATGCTGACCCAGGCGCGTTCTGCAAGTTTGGCCAAGGTCCACTTAGGCATTCCTGTCGGACCAAGGCACCCAAGTGGTGCGCAGCCGCCTCTGCGGGAGGGCTGGCGAACTCGGATTCCTGACGTTTCATGGCTCTTATATGATCCATTAAGGCGATAGCAGCTCATTTATGAGCTTTCTGCGCGCCATATTCCTACATGTCCAATTAGCCAGATACCGGCGGTTCTGAGTAGAAACGGACCGCCGCATCGGCCACACGCCTGCCGCGCTCCGCAAAGCCGTCAATCGTCCCGGCAACACAATCCATAGTGGCTTTTGCAGTCAGGTCCAGCATCAAGGCATATGAGTGAAGTGGCGAATGGCTATGGAGTGCTACAAAGCTAGACCTGACCCTGTGCTTGGCTCTCTCGTTTCGTGTGGTTGATTTTCACGTACGCACCGGATGGGCCGGGCGCAGCCACGGGTTGTTCGGCAAGTGCTTGAGCTTGGCGCACACGAGGTAACTGATGGTG
>JBDTXA010000103.1:0-12601 GCA_040006415.1 Rhodanobacter sp. | reverse complement strand
CGAAGATGATCAAGGGCATCGGCATCACCGTCGGCGTGATCATGGCGATCGGCGCAATCTTCGGCGCACTCAACTGCATGTTCGCCGCCGTGGCGGCACGTGCGCGCGAAATTGCCACGCTGCGCGCGATCGGTTTCCGCGGCACGCCAGTGGTGGTGGCGATCATGCTGGAGACGATGCTGCTGGCACTGATCGGCGGCTTGCTCGGCGGCCTGCTGGCGTGGCTGATTTTTAACGGCTATACCGCATCGACCTTGGCCGCTGGCTCGGTCGGCAAGCTCAGCTTCGAATTCAGCGTGACGCCGGCGCTGTTGTGGAGCGGCCTGAAGTGGGCGCTGGCAATCGGCTTTATCGGTGGCCTGTTTCCCGCCGTGCGGGCAGCACGCTTGCCGGTGACGACGGCCTTGCGCGAGTCGTAATCCAGCATTTGTGGGAGCGGCTTCAGCCGCGATGCTCTTGTTCGGATGTCACTAATAAAGAGCATCGCGGCTGAGGCCGCTCCCACAACGCCAGATCAAGGCATCACGGGCGGCACATAGGTCAGCGTCAGCCCGAGCAACCACAACATGCCCAGCACCAGTGGCACGTGCACCAGCAACTGCATGAAGGTGTAGCCAACCACGTCACGTGCCTTCAATCCGAGTACGCCGAGCAGCGGCAGCATCCAGAACGGGTTGATCAGGTTGGGCAGCGCCTCGGCGGCGTTGTACACCTGCACCGCCCAACCCAGATGCACGTGCAGGTCGTTTGCGGCCTGCATTACGTACGGCGCCTCGACCAGCCACTTGCCGCCGCCCGATGGCACGAAGAAGCCCAGCACGGCCGAGTACGCACCCATCACCGCGGGAAAGCTGTCGGTGGTGGCGACATGCACGAACAGGTTCGACAACCGGTGTGCCAATGTCACGCCGCCTGCGCCCGGCGTCTGTGTGAGCAGGGCGGCGATGCCGCCATACAACGGAAACTGGATCAGCACGCCAGCGATACTGGGCACGGCGCGGGTCACTGCGTCCAGAAAGCTGCGGGGACGCCAGTGCAACAGGATGCCGAGGGTCAGGAACAGGAAGTTATAGGTGTTGAGATTGGCGATGGCGCTGATCGCCGGCTTGGCGGCAAACTCATGCCCCAGCCAGCCCAGCCCGAGCAGGCCGATTGCCAGCGACAGCAGTGGGCTGTATTCCAGCCACTCGCCGGGCCGCGTGCGCGGTGGCAGCGCTGGGGTCGAGGTTTCGACAATGTCGAAATCCTGCGCGGTGCGGGCGTTGCTGTCCGATGGCGCGGTGGTCCAGCAGATCAGCAGTGACACGCCGATCAGGACCACCGTCAGCACAACCGATTGCCACAGGAAAATGGTCTGGCTGAAAGGCAGCACGCCGGTGATCGCCAGCAGCCCGGGCGGCATGCTGGCCGGATTTGCCTGCAGCTGCGCGGCCGACGACGACAACCCCATCGCCCAGATGGCACCGAGGCCCAGGTAGGCCGCTGCACCTGCTGCGCGATAGTCCATGCGCAGATCGCTGCGCCGCGCCAGGGCCCGCACCAGCAGACCGCCGAACACCAGCGAAAACCCCCAGCTAAGCAGCGACGCCAGCATGCTGACCAAGGCCACATAGACGATCGCTCCCCGTCCGGTGCGTGGGGCGCGCGCCAGTACATCGATGAAGCGCGCGACCACTGGTGCGGTAGCCAGCACATAGCCGCCGATCACCACGAATGCCATCTGCATGGTGAACGGAATCAGGCTCCAGAACCCGGTGCCGAACGCGTCGACGGTCGCGGTGGGCGTGGCGCCGAAGCCGAGCGCAGCGATCGTGACCAGCACCACGCCCAAGGCAGCAAACACCCAGGCATCCGGAAACCAGCGCTCGGACCACGCCGCACAGCGCAAAGCCGTACGGGCCATCCAGCCGTCTCGTGTCGAACTCATGCCGCTCTCCGCTGTGAGTCGCGACATCGTTGCGCCGGCGAGGTCTTTGACGCAATCCGATCATGGTCGAACAACCAGGGATCGATCTTGTTGCGATAGCTCAGATCCGCTGTTTTTTTCTGGACAGGGTGATCACGGCCACGCCGACCAGGATGATGGCCATGCCCGCAAGGTCATAGGGCCCAACACTTTCACCGGCCAGCATCACCCCGAAAAGTACGGCTACCGGCGGATTCACATACGCATAGCTGGTGGCCAGCGCCGGGCGTGCGTGTTTGAGTACGTAGAGGTAAGCGCTGAAAGCAACGATCGAGCCGAAGATCGCCAGATAGACCAGCGCCAGAGTGGCGTGGGTGGTGGGGTGCGCTGGCAGATGCTCGCCGCTGGCAAAGCCGACCCCCAGCAGCGCCACGCTGGCGCACAGCATCTGCGCGGCCGTATTCATCGGTCCGGGCGGCATTTGCTGGCGCCGACTCCAGGCGGAGCCGAACGCCCAGCACATCGCTGCGACGAGCAACGCGATGGCGCCGATACGCGAGCCGGACAGGCTGCTGCCAAGGTTCAACACGATCACACCGGCAAAACCGATCGCCAGCCCGGCGCTCTCACGGCGGCTCGGCCATAGGCCATACATGCCGGAAAAAAGTGCGGCAAACAGCGGCATGCTGGCGACGGCCACGGCAGCGATGCCCGAGCTCACGCGCTCTTCGGCGAAACACACCAGGCCGTTGCCCATGCCCAACAGCAGCAAGCCGGTAACCGCGGCGTTGCGCCACTGCAGCGGGGTGGGCGAGGCCTTCCCGCGCCAGCGAAGAAAGCCGTACAAAACGATGCCGGCACAGAGAAAGCGGATGCCGGCGAGCAGGAACGGCGGGTAGCTTTCAAGCGCGAAACGGATGCCCAGATAGGTCGAGCCCCAGATCACATAAAGCGCCAGCAGGCCCAGCGGAATCAGGAAACGGGGATCACTCAGGCGTCGCGGCGCAGCGGCCGCGGGCTCGGCAAATATCTCGGACATGGGAGAGCATCAATGGAAGACGGCGCATTATCCGTGAAGGCGGGCAGCGCGTGGTGGAAGCTGAGAGGAATTCCCGTCCAAAAGCTGCGATTCCCCCGCGTCCCCCGACGCTCAATGCGTGACAGGACGCCCCTGACGCAACACCGTGTACTCACCCTCGAGAACGGCAGCGGGGCGATCGGTCTCGGTCGCTGCCGGGTTGATCGGCGACCGGCTGAGTTTCCACTGACGAACCACCAGCAGCACGACGCCGCCCACCAGCAGCACGCCAGCCACGACCAGTCCGAACACCAGCAACACACCGAGCACAGCGACGCCGATCAACAGCGACAGAACGCGGGCGAGGGGATGGCGGGAGCGGCGCATGGAGGGCATTGAAAAGTGCATGTGTTAAAAATCCGTGTGGTAAAATCAACGACTTACACGTGCAACGATGGGGCCTATGGCCCGGCGAGACAAGTGCCGATGGATACAGTGACCTCCGCGCAGCCGCTCTGTCGGGTTGACGACATTCCCGATGGCGGTGCCACTGCCGTCGACGCCGTGCTGGCCGATGGCAAGGAAAATCTGATCCTGCTACGGCGGGGCGAGGAGGTACGCGGCTACTTGAATATCTGTCCCCACGCCGGCCGTCAGCTGGACTACGCCCCAGGCAAGTTCCTGCTGAAGAACGACAGCCTGATCTGCGCTGTGCATG
This sequence comes from Rhodanobacter sp., assembly GCA_040006415.1. Lineage (GTDB taxonomy): Bacteria > Pseudomonadota > Gammaproteobacteria > Xanthomonadales > Rhodanobacteraceae > Rhodanobacter. The sequence goes on along the minus strand of JBDTXA010000103.1, from coordinate 8,959 downwards.
GCGCCACGTTCAATCAGGACGACGGACTGTGTGTTGCCGGTCCTTGCCGTGGCGAACATCTGCGCAAGGTGGCCGTGCGGGTGGACGAAGGCGAAGTAAGGCTCGCCTGAGAATTTTTATCGCAACACTTTGCTGCCCCCATCGAGCGAGGGCTGAAGGCCGACCGCTTTGCTCCTCCCTCTGCGCGGCCGCGGGAAGTCAGGAGGTGGCTCGGGAGGGCCCAGGTGGGCGTGTTCAAGAGCCACCTCACTCCAACCTCCGTCTGCTTGGAAGGGAAGGAGCACAGCTGTTGTTATCGTTCTTTCACCGGAAAGGCACGTGGAAGGACCCCGGCCGCTCCTCCATCTACCTGAGCACTTTTGCTGTTTGCCGGTCACCAGTACGCCACAGCCACGGTGGGTAATCTTGGACATTCGCAGGACGGCGTTGTCAAGCAATTGGCTGCTCCCTGCTGGCCAGTCGACCTACTGCGGGGTCCACGTTTGCGGTGCGCTTGCGCATTCAGCACGGGCGGATCGAGCTTGATCGCCCGTTGCATTGCGCCAGATTGGTATGCAGGTTGAAACGGAACGCTTTGGCCGCGTATCGAACTTGCCGCTGAAGATGGAGAACGGGTTGCCATTATTTTTAGCGGTTGTTTGGATAGCCCACGGCCATCCCAAGGCTGGCATCGATCAGCCTGAGGCGTTTGCCAGCACGTACTCGCTAAAACAATTTAGTGCCGCTGAGATCGCGGACGTCGACAGGCAACGCCGGCAGGAAGGGGCTTTCGCGCCACAGCCGCATCTTGGCGTTGATCGACTTGTCCTTTTAGCTCTGCCTGCCGCTCAAGCCTGTCGAGCCATACAGCCGGTAGGTGCTACTGATGTAGCGAAAACTGCCTTCCAATTACGGCAGCGGCCAAGGTGAAGGTGTGGCGGGTATACGGCGACGTGCGGTTGGCGGTAAATCTCACTTCGATTTCGTCTGCCAGATATAGGCACGACTGACATTCCCAGAGTAAATACCAGCATGGTTCACAACCCCCTATGCAGGCCGCCCGTGCTCGGCTGCGCGACTCGATTCGCGCGCCTTGCGGCACTTCCCGCTAGCTGTTGCGCCACAGTTATGATGTTGCGTTGCAATTCCATGGCGAGCTTGAGCTGGTGCGGCGACACCCCGTTATCGCTGGAGTGGGCGTTCTTGTACCAGGTTGCTCAGAAGCACGACTCGAGCGGATTGACTCACTCAGAGGGTTTGGTATGCATGTCATGGTTTGCGGCGGCGCTGGCTATACCGGCGGTCACACGGCGAAGTACCTGGCCGCCCGTGGTGTGACGGTGACCGTGCTGGACAACCTGTCCACCGGACATCGCGAGGCGGTGCAATGGGGTGACTTGATCGAGGCAGACCTGCTGGATCCGGTGTCGCTGGAGCGAGCGTTTGCCGGGCGCCAGTTCGACGCGGTGGTGCATTTCCGCGTGCGTTCGCTGGCGGGGGAGTCGACGATCCGGCCGTATGACTACTACGCGAACAGCGTCACCGGCGCCTTGAATCTGCTGCAGGTAATGCAGCGGCATGGCGTGGACCGGCTGGTGTTTTCATCCACCGCTACAGTGTTCGGTCAACCGGGCAGTGATCGCATCGACGAGAATCATCCGAAGGCGCCGATCAATCCGTATGGTGCAAGCAAGCTGATGGTTGAGCGAATGTTGGCCGATGCACATGTGGCCTATGGCCTGCGCTCGGTAGCGTTGCGTTACTTCAACGCCGCCGGTGCCAGTCCGGACGGCGATATCGGGGAGGCGCATCACCCCGAAACCCACCTGATTCCCAACGTGTTGCGAGCGGCGCTGGGCACCGGCCCCGCGCTCAAGGTCTTCGGTAACGACTACCCCACGCCGGACGCCACCTGTGTGCGCGACTACGTGCACGTGGACGACCTGGCGCAGGCGCATCTGCTGGCGCTGGAATACATGGATCGCCATGCCGATGCACACATCTTCAACCTGGGTAACGGCCGCGGCTTCTCCGTGCGTGAAGTGATGGCGGCCGCAGAACCCGTGACCGGCAAGCCGGTTCCCCATGCGATTGCTCCGCGTTGCGAGGGCGCCCCGGCGGTGCTGGTGGCGTCCAGCGACAGGGCACGCCGCGAGCTGGGTTGGTCACCCCGGTATACCGAGTTGATGCCGATCATCGAGAGCGCGGCGCGCTGGCATGCAAACCCATGTTTCTGAGCCACCAGCCGCAGGCTGCTGGTGACGGCGTCCGGGACGCGCGCGGGTGACGGCGTCCGCTCGCCACCTATGGGTCGACGTCACCGCGTTAGGCGACAGCGCGGTCATTCTGCCGTGTGTTTGCGTGATCGCGCTGTGGCTGCTGTTGTCCGTGTCCACGCGCGGCCTGGTCTGGCGCTGGCTGCTGCTGGTCGCTGCGGTAGCCGGGCTGGTGATCGCCAGCAAGTTGGGGTTCATGGTGTGGGGCCTGAGCCTGCCCGGGCTGCAATTTACCGGCTTGAGCGGACACACCGCGATGGCTGCCGTGATGTGGCCGGCGTTATTCGCCCTGCTTGCGGGGCGCGCCGGTGGCGCGTGGCGCGGATGCGGTGCGGCGCTGGGCGTGCTGTTGGCCGCAGCCATAGCGTGGTCGCGAGTGGTCCTGCATGCACACTCCGTGTCCGAAGTAGTGCTTGGTGGCACGATAGGTGTTGCCTTCGCGCTGTGGTTTCTGTGGCGGTATGGTCCTCAATGGCGCTTGCCTTGGTCGCCATTGATCGCACTGCTGCCGCTGTTGCTGGTCTTGCCATTCGTCTACGGCCGGCGCTTTCCCACGCAAGACATATTGGTGACCGTCGCCAAACACATGGTCGATGGCCCGCTGCACACCCGCCAGGAATTGCGTAGCCACTGATCGCCGGTTTTGAATCCCTATCGTGGAAAGGATCGTCCGTTGAGCTGCGCTTTTCCCCTTCCCCTGCGAAGTAGGGAAGGGCCGAGGTGGGGTTGCTCCTCGTCGAGCCAAGATCAAAACCTCACCCCCTCCTGACCTCCCCCTGCTGCGCAGGCGGAGAGACCGGTCGTGGGGATGCGCGCTTTGCTCCCTCCCCTGCGCAGTAGGGGAGGGTTGGGGTGGGGTTGCTCTTCGGGGTTCAAGGGAGTCACTCGGACGAGCTGCTCCTGCTCCTACTCAGCCATTGATCAGCGCCGCGATCTCCGCCGTGCGCTCGCGCATCAGCGCTTCATCACCGCGTGACTCCACATTCAGCCGCATCAGTGGCTCGGTGTTGGAGCTGCGCAGGTTGAAGCGCCACTGGCCGAAGTCAGCGCTGATGCCGTCGGTGTGGTCGAGCGAGGGCGTGAGGTGGGTGTAGTAGGCGATGACTCGTGCGGTGGCGGTGGCTGCGTCGGCGACCTTGAAGTTGATTTCCCCGCTGCAGGGGAAAGCGCGCATGCGGTCCTCTACCAGTTCGGCCAGGGACAGGCCACTGGTGCTGACCAGTTCGGCGATCAGCAGCCACGGGATCATGCCGGAGTCGCAGTAGGCGAAGTCGCGAAAATAGTGATGGGCGCTCATCTCGCCGCCGTAGATGGCGTTTTCGGCACGCATGCGTTCCTTGATGAAGGCATGCCCGGTCTTGCTCAGCACGGGCACGCCGCCGGCCTCCTGCACCATCTCGATGGTGTTCCAGGTGAGCCGAGGGTCATGGATGATCTTGCCGCCGGGATGGCGAGCCAGCAGCGCCGTGGCCAGCAGACCGACCAGGTAATAGCCCTCGATAAAACGGCCGTCGGCATCGAAGAAGAAGCAGCGGTCAAAGTCGCCGTCCCAGGCCACGCCGAAGTCGGCGTGGTGTGCGCGCACGGCATCGGTGGTGGCGGCGCGGCACTCGGGTAGCAGCGGATTGGGGATGCCGTTGGGAAAATGGCCGTCCGGCTCGTGCTGGATGCGGATGAAGTCGAACGGCAGGTGCGGCGCGAGCAGGTCGACGATCAGGCCGGCACCACCATTGCCGGCGTTGACCACGATCTTCAGCGGCCTCAGGCGGTCGCGTTGGATGTAGCCGAGCAAGTGCTCGATGTAGGCGGATTTGTCGGTCATCGCGTGCGGCGTGGCAGTGTCGGCGGCGATCGTTGCTTGATGGCTCGCTGCGAAATCGCGAATCGCGAACAGGCCACTGTCGCCGCTGATCGGGCGCGAGCCTTCGCGCACCAGTTTCATGCCGTTATAGTCCATCGGATTGTGGCTGGCGGTGACCATGACGCCACCGGCGGCGCCGAGGTGATCGGTCTGAAAGTAGACCTCTTCGGTACCGCCCACACCGATGTCGATCACCTCGCGCCCCGCAGCATGGAAACCATCGCCCAGTGCCGCCTGCAGCGCCGCACTGCTCAGTCGCACGTCACGCCCCAGTACCACCGGACCCGCGCTCAGTTGTGCGGCCATCGCCAAGCCGATCTTGCGCGCCAGCTCCTCGTTCAGTTCATCGGGCACGCGTCCACGGATGTCGTAGGCCTTGAAGCAGGGGAGGGTGAGCATCAGTTTTTTCCTGAGGTGTGTGGTCAGCCGTGAATGATAACGGGCCCTGCAAAGGAAGAAGCTGCGGTGACGGCGCTCCGCTTCCTACCCGGCTTGCAGGGAAAGGCTGGCGCTGGGTTGCTCTTCGTCGGCGCAAGATAAAAAGTGCACCCCACTCCTGACCTCCCCTGCTGCGCAGGGGGAAGGACCGGTCGTGGGGCCGCGCGCTTTGCTCCCTCCCCTGCGAAGTAAGGGAGGGATATGGGGTGGGGTTGCTCTGTTTGCCCAAGAGGGTTGGGCGGCGGACTGAAGTCCCTCAGGAGAGGGGGCGCTTTTCGCTCAACGAAACATCAGGTTGATCACGATCAGCGTGGTGGCAAGGATCAGCAAGGTCAGCGGTGCACCGACGCGCAGGAAGTCTTTGCCGCGATAGCCACCGGGACCGGTGATCATCATCAGCGCGGGATGGCCCGAGCTGAGCAGGAAGGTGTTGGACGACGACACCGCGACAATCAGTGCGTAGGCCGACGGGTTGCCGCCCGTGGCCACCGCGACGCTGATCGCGATCGGCACCATCATCACGGTGGCGCCGACATTCGACATCACCTGGGAAAACAGCAGGGCGAGGATGGCCAGGCACGCCTGCAGCACCCACGGTGCGGCGCCGCCGAGATGCTTCAGTACTTCCTGCGCCAGCCACGCCGCGGTACCGGTGGCGTCCATCGACCAGCCCAGCGGAATCAGGCAGGCGATCACGAAGATGGTTTTCCAGTTCACGGCGCGGTAGGCCTCGTCCATGTTCAGCACGCCGGTCAGCAGCATCGCGACGGCGCCGGTCATCATCGAGATCGAAAGATCGAGGTTGGTGAACAACGCCAGGCCTTGCGCCATCAGGAAAAAGCCCACCGCCTGCCAGATCTTGCCGGGGCGTTGCTGTTCCTTGGGGATGTCGGTCACCACGACGAGATCCTTGTCCTCTGCGGTGAGTTCGAGATCGCGCCAGTTGCTGTGCAATACCAGCGTGTCACCCGCGCGCAGGCTTACGCCGCGCACATCGTCACGAAAGACCTGGTCGCCTCGATTGATCGCCAACACCGAGATGCCGAAGCGTTTGCGCAACCGCAGCTCGCCGACCGTCTGCTTGATGAAGCGCGACACCGGCGGAATGACGACCTCGGAAATGCCGGCCCGGGTCGGATTGAAAAGCTCGCCAAGTTGGCGCATCCGGGTCGACACACGACACAGCTGGTTGTTCGCAAACTGGTTCAGCTGCTCGCGTGGGCCGAGCACGCCAAGCACCGAGCCGACCCAGATCACGTGATCGGCCGGTGGTGCCATGCGCGATTCGTTGCCGCTCTTGATCGCCAGGATCAGGGGGGCGTTGTGCAACTGTTCGGCTTCGCCAATGCTCATGCCAACCAACGGACTTTCCGCGGTGACCGTCAGCTCGGCGGTTTCCCCGGCGATGCCGTATGTTTCAGCAAAGTAACTCTCGGTGCGACCCGGCGTCACCTTCAGCCGTTCGTCTTCGTGACCGGGCAGCAGCTTGTGGCCGAAGAAATAGAAATAGAGCAGTCCGACCGCGGCCAGCGCCAGGCCGATCGGCGTGACGCTGAACAGACCGAATTTCGGAATCGTGTGCGCGCCGGGCGGCAGGTTGAGATTGGCGCTGGCGATCAGGTCGTTGAGGATGATCAGCGGCGAGTTGGCGATCAGGGTGGTGTTGGTCGCAGTCAGGATGCAGAACGACATCGGTAGCAGCAGCCGCGAGATCGGCACGCCCGTGCGGGCGGAAAGGCGGCTGGTGACCGGGATCATCAGTGCGGCCAGTGCCTGGCTGGGAATCACCGCGCTGAATATGCTGGTGACCATGTTGATCACCACGCCCAGGCGAGACTCGGTGCCGCGTGACAGTCGCACCACGAACTTGGCGGCGAGGTTCAATACGCCCGCGCGATCCAGCCCGGCACCCATGATCATGATCGCGATGATCGCGATCACCGCGTTACCGGCGAAGCCGTTGAAGACGCGTTCCGAAGGGATCAGGCCGGTTACGCCGATCACTACCACTACCAGCAGCGCGACCATGTCGGCGCGAATCCACTCCAGCACCAACATCACCATGGTGAAGGCCAGCAGGCACAGCACCATGATCATTTCAGGACTGAGAGACAGTCCCACTAGCAGACCTTCCGACGTGGCGGTCGTTCATCAAGGTGCATGCAATTGTGCAGTGGAGGCCTCACGCTGCGTCGATTCGTCCCTGGGTGGATGATCGTGAGTATAAGCGGGGCGGCGCAGCTGCTGGTGAACCGCAGATCAAGAGCCGAAAGCTTGACCCCACCCCAACCCTCCCCTGCGAGCAGGGGAGGGAGCAGAGCTGCCGGTCGCGGATAAAACTGCCCGCAGGGAGTAGAGCTGCCCAGCAAAAAATAGATCTGCCCAGTAGGGAGTACAGCCGCAGGGAGGAAGCAGCTGCAGCGACGAGGGAGCACAGGTGCGGCGACGAGGGAGCACAGCTGCGGCGACAAGGAATACGCCGCCTTGCTCCTTCCCCTGCTGGCAGGGGGAGGCCGGGAGGGATAAAGCTCTACCTTTGCCTCCGGCAAGAAAGGACTCGCCATGCACATCAAATGGATTCGCGCCCGTCGCATGCGCAACGACGGTACCGATGCCGAGCGGCGCCTTTGGTATTTCCTGCGCCGCCAGCAATTGGCCGGCCATAAATTCCGGCGGCAGTATCCGCTGGCTGGTTACATCGTGGATTTCGTCTGCGTGCCGGCACGGTTGGTGCTTGAGCTCGATGGTGGTCAGCACCTTGATGCGCTGGCATACGACCAGCAGCGCACCGAGGCGTTGCAGCGCGAGGGTTATCGCGTGCTGCGCTTCTGGAATAACGACGTGCTGCTGCGCACGGAGGATGTGTTGGGGGAGGTTTTTCGGATGTTTGAGGGGAGAGCTTGACCCCACCCCAGCCCTCCCCTACTGCGCAGGGGAGGGGGCACAGCAGGCAAGCCGCGGCTTCTTTCTCTGCCTGCGAAGTTGGCTGATTAAGCGCAGCCGATGAGCCGCCCAAGAACCGCGCCGTTTTGCTCCCTCCCCTGCGCAGTAGGGGAGGGCTGGGGTGGGGTCGCTCTTCGTCCAGCCTAGATCAAAAGCCGCCCCCCCTCCTGACCTCCCCCCGCTGCGCAGGGGGAGGGACCGACCGTGGAGCTGCGCGTTTTGCTCCCTCCCCTACGCCGTAGGGGAGGGCTGGGGTGGGGTCAGTCTTTTCGGTACAACAAATCCCGAACCCCATGCCCCAGCTTGAGACCGCGCCGCTCAAAATGAGTCTCGATGCGCCAGTCGGGCTTCTCCGCGTACTGGCCAGGAGCGAGCTGATTGCGCCAATCGGGAGCGGCTTCCATCACCTCCAGCATGTGTTCGGCGTACGCCTGCCAGTCGGTGGCCAGATGCAACAGTCCGTTCGGGGCCATGCGCGACGCCAGCATGGCGACAAAACCGGGCTGGATGATGCGGCGCTTGTTGTGGCGCTTCTTGTGCCAGGGATCGGGAAACCAGATGCGCACCTCGGTCAGGGAGCCAGGGGCGATCTCGTTCTCCAGCACTTCCACTGCATCGTGTTTGTAAACACGCACATTGCTCGCATCGCGTGCAGCCAGGGTGTTCATCAGCCGACCGACGCCGGGGCCGTGGACTTCGACGCCGATGAAATCGCGTGCCAGATCGTGCTCGCTGGCCCAGGCCAACGCCTCGCCGTTGCCGAAACCGATTTCCAGCACGACCGGCGCGCTGCGTCCGAAGCTGGCCGCGAGATCCCGTGGCTCACCGCGATAATCGAGTCCGAACCGCGACCACAGCGTTTCGAAGGCACGTTGTTGTGCCGGCGTCATTCGGCCTTCACGCAGCACGAAGCTGCGGATGCGCCGCATGTAGGCGGGGGCGTTCGGGTCGTCGTCAGTCATGCGAGTCTTTGGTGGTGGGGCGGTGCGGGAGCAGTCGGCCGATAGTTCCACCGAGTCCACGAGGACGGAGGCTGGATGGGATCGGCGCCATCGTATGGCCGGCCATCCAGTGGCCCGCATGCCAGGATTGTAGCGGAGGGGTCGTCCGGGCCCCTCTGTCCGGCGACGCCGAGGTTTTCATCGGGTCTATCAACGGGGCGGATTGTCGAACTCTGGCTCTCGTTCTGAGCCGGTCGCGCATGGCTGCAATGAGGTGGAGAACAGGTAACGGACGTGCGCCACCTCGAGGTGGCGAGCGTTAACCATTCGACAACCGGTAAAGCGCACTTTCCATCGGCACAAAACCCGGGTTACCATCCGCCAGCAATGCGGGTGTAGCTCAATGGTAGAGCTGTAGCTTCCCAAGCTACTGACGAGGGTTCGATTCCCTTCACCCGCTCCACTCCCCCGAACCCTCCCGAACGCATATGGCGGACCTGATAACCCTTGGTTGGAGGGAG
>JBDTXA010000102.1:0-12903 GCA_040006415.1 Rhodanobacter sp. | reverse complement strand
CTTCGGCAACTTGGTGATCGCCCTTGTTGGAGAGCAAGTTGTGGCGGGGGGGGGGATACGGTGTTGCCCTTCTTCTACGGGCAGGCGGAGGCTGCGACGGATAGACGTCTTTTAAGTAAGGTAGCCGCTCTTGCGGTCAAGTGAATCGAGAGTGAACCCCAGCCCTCCCCTACAAGCAGGGGAGGGAGCGACATTTGACCGCCGCCCGCAATCGTTGCAAGGCACGGTCAGCGGAGGCCCGACACTAATCGGTTCATGCGATGGCAAGAGGCCGTATATTTACGGCCTGGTTGCCGAACTGCCTGTTCTCGCTGGCGTCAAAACTGACGTAGCCGGCGCCGGCGCCGGCGTTAAAGTGGCGGCGGCAGGCAGCGCTTGCACGGGGGTGGCATCGGCGGGGCGCCGAACCAGCTCGCCGCGTTTGAACAGCTCGCTGGTCACCTGGTAATAGGCGACGGCCTGAGCGACCTGATCCTGATCCACCGGTGTGATCGGAGTGCCGTCGCCGGTAGCGTAGTCCGGCTTCATCTGCTCCAGCTTGCGCTGCGTCTCCAGCACGGTCAGCACATCTTTGTGCAGATAACCGAGCTTTTCGTAAGTGGCGGGAAATGCGCGCTCACGGCCCGGTTCCAGCTTGAACAGGTCATAGCCGAAGAAGCGCGAGCGGTAACTGAAGTCAAGCAGCCCCAGCAGGGTTGGCGCGATATCGACCTGACCCATCAGGCGCTCCACGCGTTGCGGCTTGATATGTGCCGGCGCATAGATCCACAGCGGGATGTGGTAACGATTGATCGGCACGCTGGTCTTTCCCGCACTGGCGGCGCAATGATCGGCCGTGATCACGAACACGGTATCGGCGAAATAAGGCTTTGCGCGGGCGCGTTTGATGAAATCCTCGATCGACCAGTCGGTATACGCGATCGCGCCGGCACGGGTATGCTCTGGCTCCTTCACCCGGCCCTCGGGGAAGGTGTACGGGCGATGGTTGGAGGTGGTCATGATGTGCAGGAAAAACGGCTTGCCCTGCGCATGACTGTCGTCCATCTGCTTTAGCGCCAGGGTGTATAGATCCTCATCCGCCACGCCCCAGACATTCTCGCTGTGGATGGTCGCGGTCTTGGGAATGTCGCGCCGGTCTACCGCGCGATAACCGTTGTGGCTGAAGAAATTGTTCATGTTGTCAAACTCGCCATAACCGCCGTAGACGAAGTCGGACTGGTAGCCGCGATCATTGAAAATGTCGGCCAGCGAAAACAGGTTCTCGTTGTTTTTTTCCTTCAGCAGCGAATCGCCGGGCGTGGGCGGTACCGACAATGCCAGCGCTTCGAGTCCGCGCACGGTGCGGGTGCCGTTGGCGTAGAGATTGTCGAAGAACAGGCTGTCCTTCACTAGCGCATCGAGATACGGCGTCAGGTGTTGCTGGTTGCCAAATGTGCCCAGGTACTCGCCGGACAGGCTCTCGACGCTGATCAACACCACATTCAAATGCTTCTCTGGCCCGACGTTGCGAATCTCCCGCGTCAGATCGCGCGGGCTGTCACTGACATAGGTAGCGTCCGGCGTCTGCAGCATCTGGCGTACACGGCGGAACGCCTCGTCATCGGGCAGGGTGCGATAGAACTTGTCATAGTCCAGATGGCTGCTGCGGAACGCGTTGAAGAACTGGTAGATGCCATTGCCGGCCAGCTCGTTGACATAGTTGTTGCCGGTGCGATCCTTGGTGCCGCCGTTGACGGCAGCGGCCGTGATCACGGTCAGCACCAGCCACAGCAGCACGACCTTGCTGCGTTGCCAGAACGTGGTGCCGTCGTCACTCGCGCGTAGCCCGCGGCGGCCGAGCGCAAAGATCACCAGCGCCAGCGCTACCAGCAAGGCCAGCCATTTCCCGATCGGATACGACTCCTGGATGTTGCCGATCACCTCGTTGGTATAGACCAGATAGTCCACGGCAATGAAGTTGAAGCGCACGCTGAACTCGTTCCAGAACACCAGTTCGGAGGCGGCGACGAACAACAGGCCATACAACAGCAGCAACGCGAATCCGTACAACACCCACTGACCGGCGCGCGAGGTGTAGGTGAACGCGGCCAGCGGCAGCACGAACAGTAACGGCACCAGCAGCGGCCACAACACCTTGATACCGGCGTGGTACATCAGATGCAGCGTGCCCATGGCGATCGCGCAGATCAGGATCATGCCTGCCGCGTAGATCAGCCAGCGCAACCATCCCGCTAACCGGCCGGGTCGGGTCGGCACCAGCCACAGGAACAGCACCATCGGCCAGGCGAAATAAATAAAGGTGATCAGGTCGTAGCCCAGTCCCACACCGAACGCGTAAAGCAGGTTCGACGGCGTATGCGCCACCTCGTGGCCGGACATGATCAGCAGCGTCACCCGGGTAGCAAATGCGATCGCCAGGAAGACGATGGCCAGCCACAGCAGCGGTCGAAATCGCTGACGCAGTGTGGACGGTGGGGTCAATGCATTCGACACGGGCAACTCCAACGGAAACAAAAGAATGATCGGTGAACGCGCTTCACGAGCAACGCTAACGTTACTTTATAACCTGAGCTAGCTTGCAGAAAGGTTAGTTTTGAGTTGGCTGATTGCGTGGATGCGAGCCTGCTGCATGGCCTCGCCGATCGCCTGGCCTGCCATCCCCTGCGCCACAAAAACCGCTGAATCGATGGCGCTCGCCACAGCGCGGGCGTTGCGCAGATAGTCCGCTTGTGGGTACGCGTCGCGCTCGTGGCCCAGACGGCCACGCTTGTCCGCTTCGCAGGCGGCCAGGAACAGATCCAGACGCGCCGGTCGGCGCAGGGCGTCGAGTGCGCTCAGAAGTTTCAGCACGGTGACCGGCTTCAACTCGAAGGCACGGTGCGCATTGAGATGTTCACGGCAAACCAGCTCGGCCAGCGTCGCATGTTCGGTGGGCACCTTCAGTCGAGCGCAGAGCGCGCGCAACGGTGCCACGCCGCGATGCTCGTGGCCGACATGACGCGGCAGCTCGTCAGACGGCGTCAGCGCCTTGCCCAGGTCGTGGGTCAGCGCGCAAAAGCCGACCACGTCGTTGCGCGGGGCGAGAGCGGCAGCCGCATCGAGCACCATCTCCAGATGCACGCCAGTGTCGATTTCCGGGTGGAACTCGGCACGTTGCGGTACTCCGTACAAAGCGTCGATTTCCGGAAACAACACTGCCAGCGCGCCGCACTCGCGCAGCACGCGCACAAATGCCGAGGGCTGCGTTTCAGCCAGCGCTTTACGGGTTTCCGTCCACACGCGCTCGGCCACCAGGTGATCTACCTCGCCATCGCGCACCATCTGCTGCATCAGCACCATGGTTTCGGGAGCGACCGAAAAACCCAGCGAAGCAAAGCGGGCCGCAAAACGCGCCACCCGCAAAATGCGCACGGGATCTTCCACAAACGCCGGCGAAACATGCCGCAGCACCTGCGCCTCGATGTCGCGCACCCCGTGATAAGGATCGGTCAGCACGCCGTGCTCGTCGCGAGCGATCGCATTGATGGTGAGGTCGCGCCGCGCCAGATCCTGCTCCAGCGTCACCGTGGCGTCGGCCTGAAACACAAAGCCGTGATAACCCCGCCCGGTCTTGCGCTCGGTCCGCGCCAGCGCATATTCCTCACCCGTGGTCGGATGCAGAAACACCGGAAAGTCCTTGCCCACCGGCTTGAAGCCCTGCGCCAGCAGGTCCTCTGGCAGGGCGCCAACCACCACATGATCGCGATCGATCACTGGCCGGTTCAACAATGAGTCGCGGACAGCGCCGCCGACGAGATAGGTCTGCATTCATGCATTTTGTCACGCGGACGTCATTGCCTGTGAAAAGCATTGATCGAGTCCGAGCTGCCTGCCAAGTGTGATGGTGGCATTTATCGAACGGCGTGAGCCTCATGCCAGTCATCTTGTCACCAAGTCTGAGCATGCAAGTACGAGCGGAAACCAAGGGGGATTAGTGATCATGGCGGCAAAGCAGCCTTATCGGCTGGTGCGAGATCGAGCGCCAACACTATCGCCCTCGGTGGCGCGTCTGCTGGAGAAGAGACCGGAGTAGTGGACGCGTGTGATCCTGCAGCGGCCGAGAAAGTATGGGTGGCGATTCTGGAGTTGGCGCAGATTGCGGCGCCGCGCCTGCTCGGCTTGATTCATGTGGGTCCGGCCTGTCCGGCTTCGTCGCAAGCTGAGGGACGTCGCGTGAACCACCGTCGCGGCGCCGTCCGCGGGACGACCCGGGTTGGCCACGATACGATCCAGCCGCCTGGGATCTCGGCTCGATCGGCTGCGTGGCGGTGTTGGTTGCCCCTGGAAGTACGGGCTGAGGCGTCAGCGTCGCTGTGAGCGTGCTTCGCTCAGCCGTCGCTGCCTTGCCGGCTCGTGCAACAGTTGCGGCAACCAGGGCGTGAAGGGTTGCTGCGTGATGCCGAGGGCGGCGTAGCCGTCGATCTTGCCTACCGAATCGGTGCGCAGCGAACGAAAGTTGTCCAGTGAAAACGGCTTGCCGGGCAACAGTTCGGCGACCTGGGCCTGCAGACGGCCAAGACTGTCAGGCAGATGCACGATCGGCGTGCTGAGACCGGCGCAATCGCGGATGTTGCGCACGATCTCGCCCAGGGTCAGTACTTCGGCACCGAACAACTCGAAAGTGTGTCGATGGCTGAGCGGATGGCCATCGACGGCGCGTGCGATCGCTTCGGCCACGTCCCCAACGTAGGTCGGTGTCATGCGTGAATTGGCGCGTGCCAGCGGGAACATCGGCATCTTGCGCAGCAAGCCGCTGAAACGGCTGACCAGCCCGTCGCCGCGGCCGAAGATCACGCTGGGTTGGTAGATGGTCCAGTCCAGTGTCGACGCCTTTACCAGGGCTTCCACCTCGCCGCGCGATTTCAGGTAGTTCGACAGCCCCTGACCGGCTTTGAGCGAGCTCATCTGATGCAGCCGCTGGACGCCGCTGGCTTCGCAGGCGGCGATCAGTCGGCGCGCCATCTCCACGTGGACGCGCTGGAAGGTCTGCTGTCCGTGCGGATTGAGGATGCCGATGAGATTGATCGCCGCATCGGCGCCGCCCAGATGATGGCGCAGGGCATCATCGTCGTAGACGTCGGCGCTGCGGATGCTGACGCGGGGCAGCACCGACAACTCGCGGTGCTGCTCGCGATTGCGACTCAGCAACACGATGCGGTGACCGTCGGCAGACAGGCGGGGAACGAGGTGGCTACCGACGAAGCCGGTGCCGCCGAGGATGACAAGTTGCTGTGCGGCCATACGGATCAGTCCTGAGGGGTTGGAGCACGAAAAGCGACGCCGGGCATCAGGGTGCGGCGTTGTCGTTGGCGACCGTCACACCGGATGACGTCGTGGCCGGACAGCTCACCGCGCGCTTGACCGTACCGTCGGTGGGAAGCGCATAGGGTTGACCGATCGGGCCCATGCGAGTCGCCAGCGGCACCACGTCGCCGTTGAGGCGCCAATCGTAGATCACTGCAAACGCCATCACCCGGGCGATGTATTCACGGGTTTCCTTAAACGGAATGGTGGCGATGAACAGGTCCGGCGTCAGCGTGCCGCGCTCTGTCAGCCACTGGTCGACGCGGTTGGGTCCGGCATTGTAGGCGGCGCTGGCCAGCCACGACGAACCGTTATAGCGACCAGCCATTTCGGCCAGGTAACGCGTGCCCAGCGTGATGTTCACCGCCGGGTCGTACAGCGTCTGGCCGCCGCCCCAGTTCAGTCCGTTGCGCTGCGCCACCGCCGCCGCGGTGGTGGGAAGCAACTGCATCAGGCCGCGGGCATCCGCGCCGGAACGGGCGTCGCTCTGCCACGCGCTTTCCGCGCGCAGGATGCCGTACGCCCACGCCGGTTCGATCCCGGCCTGTTCGGCCTTCGGCACCAGGCCGTCCTGGCTGGCCAGCGGAAAGCGCAGGTCATAGATGCGCATCGCATCGCCGCTGCTGAGGGTGAATACGGCGCGGTCGTACCAGCCCCGCTGGTTGGCCAGGTCGGCTGCTGCGCGCAGGGTCGCCTGATCGGCGCCGGCCAGCGCGCGGTGCCACTCCCGTCGCGCCTGATGTGGCAGGTCGACTGCGTACAGCTCCAGCGCCCGCACCAGGCCCGGTTTGGCCAGCAACTCTTGTTGCCGTTGCGTGTCGTTGGCGAGGCTCAGCGCGCAGACGGCATAGGGTTGGTGGAGCTGGTCGGCGGACAGAAAGCCGAAGAACGTGGCGTGTGCGGCCTGGGCCGCGTACTGCTGCCGTGCCTCATCGGCATGGCCGAGTTCGGCCAATGCACGGGCATGGAAATACTGCCACTCGCCATCCTGTACCTGGCTGGCGGGCATCGCGTCGATCCCGGCGAGTACGGCCGTCCAGTCCTGCCGCGCCAGCGCCACACGCACGCGCCACTCGCGGGTGGCGTCGGACTGGGCGGCGGCGGGCAGGGCCAACAGCCTTGCGATGGCGTCAGCCTCGAAATCCGTGGCGCGGAACAATGCGATGGCATGAAGGATCCGATCACGTTGCGGCTGGTTGAAGCTGAAGCGGCCTTGCAGTTGTTGCCATGCTGCGTCGGCGACGTCTGCCTGACGCCGGGCCAGCCGGGTCAGTGCCAGTGTGGCGGCTTGCCGATGGCGGGTGGTGTCGGGCCAGCTCGCTGCCGCTGTTACCGCTGACGAAGGATCACCCAGCGCAAGCGCCAGAGCGCGGGCAGTATCCCCATCGGGTGCCGGCAGCCAGCTGGCGAGGCTGTCGACGGTTCGACTTCTCCCCGCATCGACGGCGCGCTCGATGCGCGTCCACAGCCGAGCACTGGTCAGCAACCCCTGATCGTGGGCGGCGCTCAATACGGGATCACACGCGTTGGGAAGGCTGGGCTTCTGCCACAACGACGCCAGGTCGCGGTCGAAATCCAGGCTGCCGCCGTTGGCGATGCGGGCCTGTAAGGCGTCACAGCTCAGGCTGTCGCCAAGGCCTGGCTGATACATCGCCAGAAAGGTGTTCCAGTCCTCGCGCCGCGCCAGTTCCTTCAGAAACGAGCGGCGCAGGTCCGCAGCAGGAATCCAGTCCGGGTACTGCTGCAGATACGAATCGACCTTGGCGCGATCGACTTGCTTCATGTCGTGCTGAAGCGCCGCGGCTTCCAGATAGGGGTACAGCGGATAACCTTGCAGGCCGCTGGCAAGCGCCCTCCAGCCATCGCCGCCTTGCTGGGCGGAGGCATAGGCCTGCTTGAATGCCGCACGCTGGCCAGCATTAACCTCGGTCGCCTGCGCCATCGTGCTGGCTAACAGCCAGCCGGAGATCAGCAACAACCAGGTGAGCGAGATACGCCGCGGTGGGGCGGACACAAACATGAAAACTCCTGCGGTGGATCGTGGTGGCAGTGTAGTGGATGGACCCGGTCGGCTTGTCGCGGAGAAGTGAGCGTGGCATGCGCCCTTCGTCGGATCCATTCCGCGGCCGCCGGGGCGGCCGTTCTGTCGCTGCCTGCTAAGCTGCTGCGCTTCGCTCCCCGCCTTCACGAGATCGGCATGTCGTTAGTCCCCCCGCTCAACAGTCGCCGCGCTGGCGTGGCATGGCTGTTGTTGCTGGCGATGGCACTGGCCGGCACGTTCTGGTGGTGGTCGGCGGGTCGGCCAGTGGCCTTGCCGGACGCCCCGTCGTCGCGGATTGCCTGTGTGTCGTACTCGCCGTTCCGCAAGCTTGGCGAGACGCCGCTGGATCCGGCGGCTCGGATCAGCCCCGAACGGATTGATGAGGATCTGCGCGCCCTGTCACAGCGTTTCGATTGTGTACGCACTTATTCGCAGGGCCAGGGTTTGAGTGCAGTGCCGCGCATCGCCGGGCGCTACGGCATGAAAGTGCTGCTGGGCATCTGGCTAGGTGGCGATGCCGCGGCCAACGCAGAGCAGGTGAAGCTTGGCATAGCCACTGCGCGTGAGTATCCGCAGGTAGTGAGCGCGGTGATCGTCGGCAACGAGGTATTGCTGCGCGGCGATCTGTCATCGGCGCAATTGGCCGTCTATCTGAAGGAGGTCCGTGCTGCGGTCGACACGCCGGTGACATACGCCGATGTGTGGGAGTTCTGGCTGCGGCACCCCGAGCTGGCCGCTTCGGTGGACTACCTGACCATCCACATCCTGCCTTACTGGGAAGACGAGCCGGTATCGCCCGAGCATGCCGTTCAACATGTGGCTGCCGTCTACACCCAGATGAAAAACGCGTTTCCGGGACGGCGAGTGATGATCGGCGAAACGGGCTGGCCCAGCGCCGGACGGCCTCGCCAGGCCGCGACGGCGAGCATCGTCAATGAGGCACGGTACCTGCGCGGTTTCCTGCGGTATGCGGCGACTGTGCACATGCCCTACAACGTGATCGAGGCCTTCGACCAGCCGTGGAAACGCGCGCAGGAAGGAACCGCTGGCGGCTATTGGGGAATCTTCGACGCGCAGGCGCAACCTAAATTTCCAATGCGCGGGCCGGTGACCGAGGTGCCGAAATGGTGGCTCGGCTGGCTCGGCGGTGTGGCCGGTGCCGGACTGTTCGCCCTGATCGGCGCGTACCGGCGCAGGTGGAAGAGCCGGCGTGGCTGGCTGGCATTGGCACTGGCCGGCATCGGCAGCGGCTGCGCGCTGGCATGGCAGTGGCGGCAGATCGGCTTCGCCAGTCGTGGCGCGTGGGAGTGGACGGTGTCGCTTGCCGCTTGCGCGCTGGCATTGGGTACCGCGCTACTCCTGTCGCGCTGGATCGCCGCCCGATTGAGCGATGTGCCCTCGGCGGAAATACCAGCTCGATGGTGGCGGCTGGGCTGGTTGTTCGCGCTGGCGTTGTATGGATTGCTGCTGGTGGTCGATGGCCGCTATCGTGATTTTCCACTGGGCTTGTTCATGCTGCCCTGCGCCGGGTACGCCCTGGTCGGCTGGCTGGCCGATCGACGCGACGTGGTGATGCCAATGCTGGAGGAGCGCTTCCTCGCCGGCTGGCTGCCTGTGCTGGGCGTCATCGTGGTGATCCAGGAGGCAGGCCTCACGCCGGTGGCATGGTTATGGCTCGGCCTGAACCTCGCGCTGGCGCTGCCGGTGCTGAGCGACTGGCGTTGCGTACACCGACGCCTGCGTGCGCAACAAGCGTAGGCAGCCGATCAGCAAGGCCAGCGCGCCGGACTGGAAGCAGTACAACTCCAACGCAACGACGCCCAGCGCAGCGGCCAGCCAAGCCACCCACATCCGTGGCCACGCCAAAGCGATTGCGGCGACGACCAGCGCTGCGACACCGTATACATTGTGCAGAAATCCCAGCACAAGCGCCTGTCGCCACGCGCACCACGCTGGCGCGCCGCTGGCGCTGCATTGCTGCCCGATGGCACTTGATTCGATCAGCCCATAACGAAGCCATGCCGCGCTCAGCCCCACTACCAGCAGCAACAGCCAGGGCAGCGCGAGTTGCCAGCGCCGAGCGGTCAACGCGACCGCTCGTTGTCGGGTAATACGGTTTTGGTGCCGACGTTGATCGGCAACCGGATTTCCGCCGCCAGCGGCAGATGATCCGAGAAGGCCTGTGGCAGCGCCCAGGTCTTTTCCTGATGGATCGCTGACGAGGTCAGTATGTGATCCAGTGCGCGACGCGGCTTCCAGCTGGGAAAGGTCGGCGTGGCTTGCACTGGCGGCTGCAGATTGCACTTGCTGAACAGATGACGCATCTCGGCACTGTGGGGCTCGGTGTTGAGATCGCCCATCAAGATGGCATGCGGAAATGCTTGTAACAGCTCGGCAATGAAGCCCAGTTGGCGCGTCCGGGCCGGCGCGCTCAGCGACAGATGCGCGATCATGACCGCCAGCGCGTTATCGCCCTCGCCGAACTGCGCCAGCAGCGCACCGCGTCCGGGGATACGACTGGGCAGCGGATAGTCCAGTACCGAGTGGGGTTCCAGACGGCTTATCAGACCATTGGCCGAATGGGCCAGCTTGGCCATGGCCCGATTCGGTTGATGGCTCCAGAACGGCATGCCCGCGGTTTCGGCGAGATACCTGGTCTGGTTGAGAAAGCCCGAACGAAGACTGCCGGCATCGGCTTCCTGCAGTCCGACGAGGTCGAACTGCGGCAGCACTTCGGCGAGGCGATCAAGACTGTCCATCTTGCCGCGCCCCGGCAATACCGCACTGAGGCTGCGGGTGACGTACTCGCTGTAGCGCTGCACACTGCCGCCAGCGAGGATATTGCAGCTCAGCAGGCGCAGACGTCGCTCGGCGGGTTCGGCTGGGCTATTGGCGGCGCGGGTCATCGCTACACACTGCAAAGGAAGGAAGACGCCGACATCGGCGGTAGCGGGTCGGATTCGGCAGCCAGCATGCCGCATCAAGTGTGAACATCGTGCCAGCCGCCTTCACGATCGTCGTCACGCGCAGGCGAATTACTTGCCGTTCAACTCGCGCTTGGCCAGCCACTGCGCCACCGCCGAAAGTTCATCCAGCGAATGGACGGCTGCTACGCGATATTTGCCATTGATCACCAGGGTCGGTGTGCCATCGACCTGCCACTTGCGAATCAGGTCCAGATCCCGCTTCATTTTCGCGGTTGTTTCGGGTGAGGTGGCGATGCGCATGAACTCGGCGCGGTTGACTCCCTCGCGCCCGTAGAAGTCCGCCAGTTCATCCAGCGAGTTGATCGGATAGTGCTGGTCAAATTTCGCCGCGAACAGCTTCAGATGGGTGTGATCGACCACACCCAGCTGTTTCGCTGCGTAATAGGCGCGGGCGAACGGCAGCCACTCGGCGCTGAAAGGTGCTGGCATCAGCTTGAACGTGACGCCGGCAGGCAACTGCTTGCGCAACCTGTCTGCCACCGGTGCAAACTTCGCACAATGGATGCAGCCGTAGGAAAACACCTCGACGACCTCGACCTTGCCGTCCTTGCTGTATCGCTGGTACGGGGGAGGCAAGGTCACGTACTCGCTGCCCTCGGCATAGGGAGCCGGCGTGCTGGACTCTGCGGTGCAAGCACTGGCCAGCAGAAGGCCGGCAAACAGGGCCAGGACGTGCAAACGGGCAAATCGCTTCAACATGGATTTTTTCTCTGCGCAAGGCGACCGTGGCCGCCGGGTGGATCAGATCGAAAGGATCACAGGAGCCGGAACGGCTTATTTGCCGGCCGCTTCCTTAGCCACCAGCCACTTGGTCAACGCAACACTCTCGTCGGCACCGACCTGCGAAGGCGACAATCGATACTTGCCGTTGACGACGATGGACGGCGTGCCTTCGACGCCGTAGGCCTTGACCAGTTCATCGGCGCGGCGGACTTTGGTGTTGATGGCAAAAGAGTTGGCAACCGCGACGAATTCCTTCGGGTCGGCGCCAAACTTGGCGTAGACCTTGGCAGCATCCGCCAGCGTCGGCAGCGCTTCCTTCGACTTCAGTCCACCGGAATCTTTCATCGCGGTGAGTTCGTGGGTCTTCCAGACCGCGTCATACATCGCGTCGTTACCCTTGGCAGCCACGCCCATAGCCTGCGCCGCGAAGTACGCGCGCTGCAGCATCGGCCAGTTTTCCTGCGGCACGAACGAGGCTGGCAAATAGGCCATCTGCGCATCAGCCGGTAGTTCGCGCGCCAGCTTGTTGGCGGTCGCGTGAAACTGATTGCAGGCCGGGCAGCCGTAGGAAAAAACCTCAACCACTTCGATCTTGCTGGTGTTGGTAACTTTAGGCTGGGCCGGCTCGATACGCTGGTATTGCTTGCCCTCGATCCACTTGCCGTCGTCGACAAACGGCTTCGCTGCCGGTGCAGGCGCCACGGGGGCGGCGCTGGCCGTGTCGGCATCCATACCGGCCGCCGTGCTGCTGGCCGGAGCCGTTGTGTTGCTTACGGTGGCGTCATGGGTCGCTGCGGACGCTGTGCTGGCTGGTGCGCTGGCCGAGGTGGCTGCGACCGGTGGCTGGCTGGCGCTGCCGTTGTCGCTGTCATGGCTGCAGGCGGCAAGCGCGAGCAGGGCGGCGCACAGGAGCGGCAAACGTTTCAACATGGCAAACCTCAAACAGATGGAGCGTAAGAACCGACAACGCCGACCTGCGGGCCGGCGCGATATCGATCAGGGGGTGGCGGCGGGCTTGGCTCCGGCGCTATGCAGGCCCTCGATGTAGCTGGCCAGCGCGGCGATGTCCTTGCTATCGAGCTGCTTCGCGATCGCCGGCATGATCTGCGAGTGGGCGTCGTCACCCCAGGTCGTGCCATCGTGCCACGATTTCAGGGTCGCCTCGATGTACTGCGCATGCTGACTGGTCAGCTGCGGGTACATCGCACCCGGGTTGCCACGGCCGTCGATGCTGTGACAGGCCATGCATGCGGGTATCTTGCGGCTGGAGTCGCCTTCCCGGAACAGCTTTTCGCCCTGCTCCACCAGCGCCTGGTCGGCGACACCGGGCAGCGGCGTCTGGTTGGAAAAATACGCGCCGACGTCATGCATGTCCTGGGTCGACAACGGTGTGGCCATGGCCATCATGATGGGATTCTGTCGCTTGCCACTTTTGAAGTCAGTGAGCTGGCGCACGATGTACTGCTCGTTCTGACCGGCAAGCTTCGGGTATTGCGCGTCGCTGGAGTTGCCGTCCATGCCGTGGCAGGCGCCGCACACCGCGGCCTTGGCCTGACCGGCGGTCGCGTCTCCGGGTTTGACGGCGGCTTCGGCCACCGGCTTTGCGGCCTCAGCGGCCGGTGCGGCGCTGCCTGCACTGGCTGGCGCGCTTGCCGTGGCGGCAGCGGCGGGAGTGGCAGCCGGCGGGGCCTCCTGCGCCATCGACGCACTGGCGGACAGCGCAAATGCGATGGCAATGGCGGACCCGAGAACAGCGGGCCGAAAACCAGCGGACCGAAAACTCATACACTTGACTCCCGAGAGACTTGC
>JBDTXA010000101.1:0-12972 GCA_040006415.1 Rhodanobacter sp. | reverse complement strand
GGCATGCAGCCCCACCAGCGGCTATCGAGGCTGTCGTTGCGGTTGTCGCCCATGACCAGATAGCAGCCCTGCGGCACTTTGGAAGGCACGCGCGCATTGGGAATCGAATTCGGGGTGGTGTAAGCCGGCATCTGCGCGATCATGTGATCGACGGTATGGCCGCCGGGACGCGGCAGGTGCTCGGTCCAGACGGTCGCGCCCATGGCCAGCATCACCTGATCGACGTCGCGCTGTGGATTACCCACGTAGGGACCCGCTTCGTCCGCGGTCACCTCCTTGCCGTTGATCATCAAATCGGAGCCATGCACCTCGATGCTGTCGCCAGGCAAGCCGATCACGCGCTTGATCCAGTTCTGCTGTGGCACCGGCGTGCCGGGATCGGTGCAGCTCATGTCACCACTGCGCGCCAGCTTGCCGCCATCCGGGCAAACATAGCCGGGAAAGCGAAACACCACCACGTCGCCGCGCTTGGGTTCACCGACACTGAAAAACTTGTTGTTGAATGCCGGCATCCGCAGCCCGTAGGCAAATTTGTTAACCAGAATGAAGTCGCCCACATCCAGCGTCGGCATCATCGATCCGGACGGGATCCGGAATGGTTCGGCAACGAACGAACGCAGCAGCAGCACGACCAGCACCACCGGAAACAGCGAGCGCGACCAGTCCACCGGAACGGGATCACGGTATTCGTCACCCGCCGCGTCGAAACGTGCCTTGCGCTTCTTGTAGAGAAACAGTCGATCCAGCGCCCAGACCACACCAAACACCACGGTGAGTCCCAGCAGGATCGCCGAAAAATCAAATTCCATGCCTTAGCTCCAGTTCGCCTGCCGGATCATCAGTGATCACATGCATCATTTGTCCGATCTCAGCACGGCTAGGAAGGCTTCCTGCGGAATGTCCACCCGCCCGACCTGCTTCATGCGCTTTTTGCCTTCTTTCTGCTTTTCCAGCAATTTCTTTTTACGGCTGACGTCGCCGCCATAGCACTTGGCCAGCACGTTCTTGCGCAGCGCCTTGACTGTCGAGCGGGCAACGACCTGCGCGCCGATGGCCGCCTGGATTGCCACATCGAACTGCTGGCGCGGGATCAGATCCTTCATCCGGTCGACCAGCTCGCGGCCGCGTCGTTCCGCATGCGTCCGATGCATGACCAGGCTGAGCGCGTCCACCCGCTCTCCATTGATCAAAACATCGGTGCGCACGAAGGGGCCGACCTCGAAACGATCAAAGTGATAATCCATCGACGCGTAGCCTCTGGAAACCGATTTGAGGCGATCGAAGAAATCCATCACCACTTCAGCCAGCGGCATTTCGTAGCTGATCTGCACCTGGGTGGCGAGATACTGGATCGAACGCTGCACACCGCGCTTTTCTTCGCACAGCGTAATGATGTTGCCGATGTACTCCTGCGGCGTGAGGATATTGGCTACCACGATCGGCTCGCGGATCTCCTGCACCAGACTGGAATTGGTTGGCAGCTTGGCCGGATTGTCCAGCCGCATGATGCTGCCATCGCTCATCAGCACCTCGTAGACCACGGTCGGTGCCGTCGTAATCAGGTCAAGGTCGTACTCGCGCTCCAGCCGCTCCTGCACGATTTCCATGTGCAGCATGCCGAGGAAGCCGCAGCGGAAGCCGAAGCCCATCGCTTCAGAGGACTCCGGCTCGAAGAACAGGGCCGCATCGTTGAGGCGAAGCTTGTCGAGCGCTTCGCGGAGGGCCGGGTAATCGTCAGAGGACACGGGAAACAGGCCAGCAAACACGCGCGGCTGCATATGTTCGAAGCCAGGCAGCGCCTTGTCAGCAGGCTTGCCTGCATGGGTGAGCGTGTCGCCCACAGGTGCGCCGTGAACGTCCTTGATAGAGGCGTTGATCCAGCCGACCTCACCGGCGCCCAGCTTGTCCAGCTTCTTGCGCTTGGGCGTGAACACGCCGACATCGCCGACTTCATGGGTACGCCCAGTGGACATCACCAACAGCTTGTCACCCGACTTGATCTCGCCTTGCATCACACGCACCAGCGACACCACGCCCAGATAGTTGTCGAACCAGGAGTCGATGATCAGCGCCTGCAGCCGGTCGGTATCACGCGGCTGGGGTGGCGGGATGCGCGCAATGATCGCCTCGAGCACCTCGACCACGTTCAACCCGGTCTTGGCGCTGATCGACACCGCGTCGGTGGCGTCGATACCGATGACCGCCTCAATCTCGCCTTTGACCTTTTCGATGTCGGCCGTAGGCAGATCGATCTTGTTGATCACCGGGATCACTTCCAGTCCCTGCTCCACGGCGGTGTAGCAGTTGGCCACGGACTGCGCCTCAACGCCCTGCGCGGCGTCGACCACCAGCAGGGCGCCTTCGCAGGCAGCCAGCGAGCGGCTCACTTCGTAGGAAAAGTCGACGTGCCCCGGCGTGTCGATGAAGTTCAACTGGTACGTCTTTCCATCACGCGCCTGGTACGGCAGAGATACCGACTGCGCCTTGATGGTAATGCCGCGCTCGCGCTCGATCGGATTGGTATCCAGCACCTGCGCTTCCATTTCGCGGTCGGCGAGGCCGCCACAAAGCTGGATGATGCGATCGGCGAGGGTCGACTTGCCGTGATCGATGTGGGCAATGATGGAGAAGTTGCGGATCAATTCCATGGAGCGCTGGCGGCCTGTCGAGCTTGGATTCTGCTGACGCACACCATGTGCGAAAGCGCATCACCCCACGGGCGACGCTAACCCGTCATTATCGCATGGAACCCGCCGGTACCACCGCACCATCGCATCCGGTGCGGATGCCTGCAAGGCACCCGCACCCGTTCAAGCGGAGCGTTGTCTACTTGTCGTCCGGAACTGTCAGTCCGACAAAGTTGCTTTGTTCGCCCCGACGCACCAGCAGCAACACCGTGCTGCCTGCTTTGACGTCCTTGGTCGCTGTACGAAAGTCAGTCACGGTGGCGACTTTCTTCTGATTGACCATCAGGATGACATCGCCCGCTTGCAGACCCGCCTGCGCCGCTACCGAACCGGTGATCTCGCTGATGACAACGCCTTGTCCGGACTTCAGGCCGAGCTGTTCGCGGGTATCGTTGTCGAGCGACTCCACCGTCAGGCCCAGCGCATCGGAGCCGTTGTGGCCAGGCGATGTCGTGGCGTCATGGTTATTCACCCCGCTCTTGTCGCGTTTGGCCTCACTGATGGTGACGTGCAGGGTCTGCTTCTGGCCATTGCGGAGAATTTCCACCGGTACCTTGCTGCCCGGTTTGGTCATGCCGACCAGCGGTGGCAGATCCGCTGCCTGACGCAGCACCTTGCCGTCATAGGTCAGGATGATGTCGCCGGGCTGGATGCCCGCCTTGGCCGCACCGCTGTCCGGGGTGACGTCGACGACGGCTGCACCCGCACCATTTTCAAGCTTGAACGCCTTGACGATATCCTCGTCGACCGGCTGCATGGTGACGCCGAGCAGGCCTCGGGAAACGTAGCCCTTGCTCTTGATCTGCTGCACCGCATTCATCGCCAGGTCGACCGGGATCGAGAACGACACGCCAAGGTAATCACCGGTATTGGAATAAATCTGCGAGTTGATGCCGACCACGCGCCCCTGCAGGTCAAACAGCGGACCACCGGAATTGCCGCGATTAATCGGCACGTCGGTCTGGATGAACGACGTGTAGGGCTGATCGCGCTGTCCCAGGTTTCGACCCACCGCACTGACGATGCCTTGGGTAACGGTGTAATCGAATCCGAACGGCGAGCCGATCGCCAATACCCATTGACCGGCCTTCAGGCTGTGCGAATCACCGATGGTCACCGCTGGCAAGTCGCCGCCGGCGTCGACCTTCAACAAGGCAATGTCATAGGTGGGATCCGTGCCAATGACCTTCGCGGTCAAGGTGCGGCGATCCTGCAATCGCACCGTCACCTTGTCGGCGTGGTCGACCACATGGTTGTTGGTAAGGATGTAACCATCTTTCGAGATGATGAAACCCGAGCCGAGCGAAGTGTGCTTCTGCTGTTCGGGCGAAGGCATCATCGGCATGCCGAAAAGGCGACGCAGGATCTCGGCCTGTTGGTCGTTCGGCATCGCGCCACCCGGCATCATGCGCTGCTGGCCTGCTTGCTGATGTTCCCCGGTGTATTTCGCTTCGACGTGAACCACCGAGGCGGCATTCTTCTGCACGATCCCGGTAAAGTCCGGCAACGATGTCGCACTGGCGGTCTGAGCGTGCACGCCGCCGACGCTGGCAACACCCAGCAAGGCGCTGCATGCGAGGGCGCGCAAGATGGAAAAATTCATGACTCCTCCTGGGTGGACTTGAGCCGTCGTCTGAAACGACCGGCCTGGTTTTTCAATGTGACGCAATGCCGGCAACCGGACACACTCTGCACCGATCCTCGGTACGGATCATCAAATGCAAGACAGAAAAAAGGCCGCGGTGACAGGCACGCGGCCTTAGCCTTACTGGGCGCCGCCAGCTGCGCGACGCGCCACACCCGATGCGGATTGCTGGTCCGGATCGAGCAAGAGCAGGTAGCTGCCGTCCTTGTTGTCCAGCGTGCGGTAGCGAGGCATGGACGGGTACGTGTTCAGGCGCTGGGCATACAGCGGCGACTGACTTCCGCCAAACGGTGAACCCAGTGTGGCCGAAGCCTGCTGGCTGAGCATGCCGGCGGAATTGCCGCTAAGCCACGGCGGCACAGAGGCGGGCGCTGTTGGCGCAGCCAATGGAGCCGAGGTGGACGCTACCGTACGAGCTTGGTGGACGGGCGCTGTATTCGCCGTCACGCGCTCGGTATCGCCCGCAGGCTGACCAATCATCAAGGCGGCAGCTGCGACGCTGGCGGCAATGGCGCCGCCGGTGGACCAGCGCAACCAATGGTTTCGCTTCCCTGCGACCCGAGCAGGCTGGTGTTCTTGTTCAATGGCCGACATCACGCGCGAGGCAAAACCTTCACTTGCCATCGGTGGCAACTGACGGCGAAGACTGTCACGGGCCATGTGGTATCGCACCCATGTCGCCTGCAGGGTGACGTCGTGATCGAGCTGCCTGAGCAAAAAGCGCAGTTGCTCTTTCGACAATTCGCCGTCGATACCCGCGGAAAGACTGTCCGAAAAATTCTGATTCATGCCTGCCTGATTCATGTCTGATCCTCGCGGTCCGACAAAAGTGGCCGCAGCTTTTCATCAATCGCCTCACGTGCCCGAAAGATACGCGAACGCACGGTACCAATCGGACAGCCCATCGCCTCGGCGATCTCATCGTAGCTGAGGCCATCCACTTCACGCAGGGTGATGGCTGTCCGCAGCTCTTCGGGCAACGCTTGGACAGTGGAAAACACGGATTGTTCAATTTCCTGACGCATCATTTCGCGCTCGGGCGTCGCGTTGTCGTGCATGCGCTCGCCACCGGCCATGAATTCAGCGTCATCGGCATCTATGTCGCCGGATGGCGGGCGCCGGCTCTTGGCTACCAGATGATTTTTGGCCGTGTTGACGGCAATCTTGTACAGCCAGGTATAGAACGCGCTATCGCCACGAAACGAGCCAATCGCCCGCCAGGCGCGAATGAATGATTCCTGGGAAATGTCCTCACATTCGGCGTAGTTCCTGACATAACGCGAAACCAGCCCGATTACCTTGTGCTGGTATTTGCGAACCAGCAGGTCAAAAGCCCGCTTGTCGCCCTTTTGAACTCGTTCGACTAGAGCACGATCCAGTTCGTTTTCGCCCATCCGGGCCGTATCCATCGTCAATGCCGTCATCCGCTGCGGGAACTTGTTTGGAACTGGACGCGCTGCTCAGACAAGGGTCGAGCGCACAAGTTCAGCCTGCTTGAATATCACACTCACCATAACGCACGACCTGTTGCCCGGTTGTCATGAGCCGCGCCCGAACCCGTTCGTCAGGCATTCACCATGGGGGCGCTGGCTGTCGGGTCAAGCTGGTCTGGTTGCAGCAAACGCTGGCGCTCGGCCAGCAACTTGTCAAAGGTGGCCGGCGGCAAGGGGCGGGAAAACAGATAGCCCTGCAGTTCATCGCAACCGTGGGCGCGCAGAAACTCCATGTGCTGCTCGGTCTCCACACCCTCCGCTACGACGGCGCGCTTCAGGCGATGTGCCATCTCGATGGTGGCGCGCACGATGGCTTCGTCGTCCGGATCCACACCGATGTTGCGAACAAAGCTCTGATCGACCTTGATCCGGTCGGCCGGCAAGCGGCGAAGATAGTCCAGCGAGGCCGCACCGGTGCCGAAATCGTCGATGGCGATGTGGCAGCCGAGCCGATGCATGGCATGCAGGTTTTCGACCAGGTTTGGCGCGGACTTGATGCTGACGCTTTCGGTGACCTCCATTTCCAGCAACGTAGGATCGAGCCCGGTTTCTCGCAGCACCCGCGCCAACATGTCCATCAGCTCCGGCTCCATCAGCTGCACCGCCGACAGGTTCACGCCCAACCGCAGGCGCAACCCGTAGCGCTGCTCCCACTCTTTCGCTTGTCGACAGGCAGTGCGCATGACCCATTCGCCGATAGAGACAATCAACCCGGTCTCTTCGGCCAGCGGGATGAACACGGCCGGGCTGATCATGCCCAGTTCCGGATGATCCCAGCGCAAGAGCGCCTCCATCCCGACAATATCCTCGGTCTGGGTATTGACTTGCGGCTGGTAGACCACACGAAACTCGCCGTTGTTCTCGGCATGTCGCAACCGCGTCCTGAGCGCCATGCCATGCTCTCGAGCGTATTCTGGACTGACTTCGTAGATCTTGAATTTGTTGCGCCCCAGGTGCTTGGCAGAATACATCGCTTCGTCAGCGTGCTTGAGCAGGGTTTGGGCGTCACCGGCATCGTCAGGAAAAAAGCTCACACCCATCGACGCGGTTACCTGGACTTCCGTGCCGTCATCCAGATGCAGAGGGGCCTCCATCACCTGCACGATCTTTTCGGCGACTTTCAATACGTCGTCGTTCTTGACGATGTGCCGAAGCACGATGGTGAACTCGTCGCCGGCGTATCGTGCCACGGTATCGGAGGCGCGAATGCTGCCGCAGAGGCGTTGCGTGACCTTTTTCAGTACCTGGTCACCCGCCGCATGACCATGTGTATCGTTGATCGCCTTGAAGCGATCTAGGTCGACAAACAGGACAGCAAAACACTCGCCGTTACGGTTGGCTTCCCGGATGATGGTGTCCATTCGATCGCTGAACAGCAGTCGATTGGGCAAACCTGTCAATGAGTCGACCAGCCCTTCGGCACGACCTTGTTCACGCGTATGGCCAAGCTCAAGAATCTGTGCGAACCGGGCGGCGGCGCAGCGGAACACCGGCTCGACGGTGCCAACTTCACCAAACCCGCGTCGCCTTCCCGCCAGCATCGCTCCCAGCACTGTGTGTCGTTCGTCGTAGAGCGGCAGACCGACAAAACCGGCCAGATCGAGTTCGGCGAGCAGGGGATCGATCGGTGCCAGGCGTCGGGCATCGACCGGATAGAGAATCTGTTTGCCTCCCAGTACCAGTTGAAGTGAGCTCTGCGATTGCGCTTGAGGCCATGCGGGTTCTTCGCCTCGCCAAAGTTGCAGCAGTTGCGTCGGGGTGTCGTTGCCCTCCCGACGCGCGGACCACACCGCAAGGTAATCCAGCCCCAGCTCGTCAAACAGCAGCCGTCCGGTGGCCACCAGCGCATCCACACCGCTGGTCGACGAAAAAATGCGCGACAGCAACGACAAGGCAGCTTCGGAGCGCAGATCCGCGCGGTCGCTGCGAAAAAGCAACGCGAACGCATCGCACCCCGCGTGCTTTACGCGCCTCACACTGGCCTGACCCGTATCCATGCCCTGGGCCGATTTTCGGCGACATGGGTGCCAGCACCGGTCTGCTTCGAGCAGTACCTGGTTCAGGGGAATACCTTCGAACTCCAACACATCGGACAAGGACAAACCTTTCCACTGGCTCGCGTCCAGATGGCTATGTCGGGCAACGATCGGACTTACTTCCAACAGGCAACCGGTCTTTGCGTCCGCGATCAACCATTCGCTGTCGCCCTCGTCGAAAACATATTGGTAGTCGTCAAGGGACGTGTTTGCCGGGGACGAGGGCACCACAGATGCGCGTCGGTCCGGACGCAGCGATTGCCGCCACCGCGCTATCAATTCGTTGCTTATCTGGGCGGCGTGAAGCCAGCCCGCGATTCCCTCCGGAAGGTCTGCCGGATCAATCGGGCTATCTTCGGCAAGGACCACCATCAGCGTTGCGTCTGCGCAGCCCGGCAAACGACGCAACTTTTCACAACCGGTGCGCGCCTGCGATGCATCGCCGAGCAGAACCAGGACCATGAGTTGGAGAGACGGGCCTGTCGAGCGCCCCTCCAGCAGAATCGCCGCATGCGATACATCGCGTGCGCTGAGTATCTTCGGATACCCCGCCCGATCGAGCGCGTCAAAGAGGCTGCGACGAAGTTCACGCTGGGCCGCCACGACAAGAATCCCCGAGTTCATCGTCGTATTCACCTCAGACCAGCCAACGGCCGTCGCGCAGACGCAGACGTCGCTGCTGATTCTGAGCGCCGCTCAGAGAAACGGCCCGATCACCCAGGTGCTCAATCAACGCTGCCGGGGCATCGATCAATACGACCCGGCGTAAATAATCCTTGGGGGCCCGCGCAAGCTGGCGCAGCAAGGTATCGTCCATGGCCGAAAGCGGCAACTCAATCCCAAGCAGGAAATAGACCCCGAAATGCATGCTCTGCTGCATGTAGCGCAGAGCATTTCCCAACCGCTGACAATCCGGTACCCGTGCATGCGCGTCGCGCAAACTGCCCAGGCCGGTGTCAGGCTGCCACAGGTAGACCGCCTGGCCAGAGTGGCGCGCCATCATCCGGAATTGCTCGATGAGCCCGAGCGCGTCGTTACTTTCCAGCACGACCAGGCCGCTGGAAGCGTCCAGAATCTGATCGAAGATCTCGGTACCGGCTTGCGGTGCGAGGGAAACCATCAAGGTAATGATCCTTTGTTGTCTTGCTGGGTGAAGGCAGCGCAGCCCGGAAACACGCTATCCGGGTAGTGTGCCTGCGTTGGCTACTCATTAAATCATCGACGCAACAATGGTTGCGTCGACGCACCGGTGATGTTGTGAGACCTGCAGCAGCGTGGACGTCACGGCGGCGCCGTGCTGAGGTCACTGACTGATTTCACGCTGTCATCACCGGATCGTCAAGTAAACCCGTCACATCTCGCAATCAAAGCAACAGAACGGTATCGTTCAGGCCTCATCCATCACCGCCTGCATGCCCATGTTCGAAGGATTGCGCTTCAACCACTGGAAAACCAGCGAGGACGAGGCCGGCATTGTCACGCTGACTCTCGACCGCGCCGATAGCAGCGTCAACGCGATCTCGACGGCCGTGCTCGATGAACTCGAGCAGATTGTCGAACGCTTGGCGATCGACCAGCCGGCGGGCGTCATCATTCATTCGGCAAAGGCTTCCGGATTTGCCGTCGGTGCTGATATCAAGGAATTCATCGACTACGCAAAACACGACAGCGTGCTGGAAAACATCGAACACGGCCAGCACGTCTACGAATCGCTCGCGCGCCTGCCCTGTGTCACGGTGGCTGCCGTACATGGCGCCTGCATGGGCGGCGGTACCGAACTGATTCTCGCCTGCCGCCATCGCATTGCCGCTGACGATGACAAAACCCGCATTGCATTGCCGGAAGTGATGCTCGGCATTCATCCAGGCTGGGGCGGCACAGCGCGACTGCCGCGACTGATCGGGGCCACGGAGGCCCTCTCGCTGATGCTCACCGGCAAGCCACTTTCGGCCAGAAAAGCATTGAGTCTGGGCGTGCTAGACCGCATCGCCCGTCCCGAGGAACTGCTGGCCGAAGCCAGGCTGATGCTGCGCCACGCACCTTCGCGTCCGCTTGCGCGGCGCGCCAAGGCTTGGGCCAGCAATACCTGGCTCTCGCGCCAGATTCTCGCACCGATGGTGGTCAAGCAGACTGCCGCAAAAGTGCGCAAGCAGCACTACCCCGCTCCGTTCGCGATGATCGACGTTTGGAAGCGCGGTGGCTCCAGTATTCAGCAGCGACTGAAGCTGGAGGCGCGCTCGGTGGCAAAACTCGCCAGTACACCGACGGCACAGAACCTGATCCGAATTTTCTTCTTACAGGAGCGCCTTAA
Source organism: Rhodanobacter sp. (assembly GCA_040006415.1). Taxonomy (GTDB): domain Bacteria; phylum Pseudomonadota; class Gammaproteobacteria; order Xanthomonadales; family Rhodanobacteraceae; genus Rhodanobacter. Next base: position 2,800 of record JBDTXA010000101.1, on the reverse strand, counting down.
AAACCAGGGTAGCGGTGCCGAATCCGGCATCCAGCATGTGCACGTTGTCGGCGCTGGCGTGATGGGCGGCGACATTGCCGCCTGGGCCGCTTTCAAGGGCTTCGACGTGACCTTGCAGGACAGAGAGATGAAATTCATCCAGCCAGCGCTGGATCGTGCCCGCACGCTGTATGAGAAGAAGCTCAAGACACCGGAGAAGATCGAGGCGACGGCGCGCCGGCTGCAAGCCGATGTCGAAGGTCGAGGTGTGGCCTCGGCCGACCTGGCCATCGAAGCCATCTACGAGAATGCCGAGGCCAAACGGAAGCTCTACGCCAGCATCGAGCCCCAGCTTCAGGGAGACGGGATTCTTGCCACCAATACGTCGAGTATCCCGCTTGACGAACTCCGCACCGGACTGACGTCGCCGCAGCGCTTCCTTGGCCTGCATTTCTTCAACCCGGTGGCGCAGATGCCCTTGGTCGAGGTGGTTCGGCATGACGAGCTTGACCCGGCCATCGAAAAGCGTGCAATGGCTTTCTGCAAAGCGATTGGCAAGTTGCCGGTGGCCGTCAAAGGCACGCCGGGCTTTCTCGTCAATCGGGTGCTGATGCCCTACCTGCTCGAGGCCATGCGCCTGTACAGCGAAGGCGTCCCGGGCCCGGTGCTGGATCGCGAGGCGAAGAAGTTCGGCATGCCGATGGGGCCGATCGAGCTCGCTGACACCGTGGGACTCGATGTCTGCGCATCTGTCGGCAAGGAACTGGCGCCCTTTCTCGGTCTGGAAGTTCCGCCCGGGCTCGACGAGAAACTCGAGGCCGGCAAGCGTGGCAAGAAAGATGGTCAGGGACTTTATGTCTGGCAGGACGGCAAGCCGCAGAAGCCCGAGGTCGACAAGGATTACGTGACGCCGCCGGATGTGCAGGACCGCATGATTCTGCCGATGGTGAACGAGGCCATCGCGTGCCTGGCCGATGGCGTGGTCGATGACGCCGACCTGCTCGACGCCGGCGTCATCTTTGGTACTGGCTTCGCGCCCTTCCGGGGCGGCCCGATTCAATACGCACGTAATGAAGGCATCGACAAGCTGAAGGCGAAGCTGGAGCAGCTGGCCCAGCGCTACGGCGATCGCTTTAAACCAAAGAACGGCTGGGACGATCCTGCGTTGCTTCAAAATGGCTTCGAGCTACCCGAATCAACCGACGACTGAAGGTTCAACACGCCCAGTTGAAACGCCCGGTCATGCCGGGCGTTTTTTAAACGAGCGACGGAACCTCGCCGCGGGTTACCACATGAGGTCGTCAGGCACGCCGTCATCGCCTACGCCGCCAACGCCTGGATCAACCAATAGCGCCAGTTGACGCTCATCGATGGTACGCACCTGCTCGGCAATATCGCGGCTGACCAGCAGGTAGCGACCCGCTTGCTGTACCACGCCGAGCTCGCCGGCGTTCAGTGCAACCAGCTGTTCCGCGTCAACGTGCACTCGCCGGATCTTGCCACCATATTCGAAGTTGCGCGCCTGCTCTGCCTCAGGTTTGTTCAGCATCTTGCCTTCAAGCAGCTGCTGAATTTTCAGTTTGCGCTCACGACGCAACCGCGCCTGCTCCGCCACTTCTTTCTCGACCTGCCGGCGCTCCCGCACTTCCGTTTGCGTACGTATCGCGTAGGCTTTGGCCAGATCAATTTCCTGACGACTGCTGCCCTGCGTCGCAGAGGCATGGAATTTCGGCTTTGTTTCCGTTCGGGCAGGTTTGCCCTGAGGTGACGGTCCTCGAGGCTTTCGAACGCGATCTTGCTGAACCTGTTTGACGATACCGCTCTTGAGGAGTTGATCGCGCAGGGAATCGGCCATGCTGGTGTTCCGTGTCCGGTGGTTTGAAATCAGTAATGAGGAGGGGGCGGTTCCGAGTGCGGATCATCCGCTTGCCCCAGGCGCGCTGTCGCCAGCTCGCCGCGCAGCCCGCGCAGCGCGCGCTCCAGCGCAGCGATGCGCTGAGACTGGTCCGCGTCCACATGGGTCAGCGCCTGGACCGCATCGTCGATGAAGGTCAGCCTGACCTCCATGTCGTCAAGGCGTTGCTCCAGCTTGTCGGTGGATGAATTCACGCGTGACTTAGCAGGCTGCGGCCGCGGCCGATGCCGTAGTACGCAAGACCCGCTTGCTCGACCGTGGCGGGGTCATAAAGATTGCGCCCATCAAAAATCGCCGGCTCGCTCAGCATCGCCTTGATCTTTGTAAAATCCGGACTGCGGAAAGCCTTCCATTCCGTGATGACCGCCAGCACGTCGGCGCCCTCGAACACATCCTCTGGCTGCTCGCAAAGCACAAGGTCCTGACGCTCTCCGTAAAGCTTGCGGGTCTCCCTGCTCGCCTCCGGATCAAACGCGCGAACGTTGGCTCCGGCTTTCCACAGCGCTTCCATCAAGTAGCGGCTTGGCGCTTCTCGCATGTCATCCGTGTTGGGCTTGAAGGCCAGCCCCCACAAGGCGATCGTGCGACCGGACAGCTGGCCCTTGAAGTGACGCGAAATCAACTCGAACACTTTTGTCTTCTGTTGCCGATTGACGGACTCGACCGCACCCAGAAGAAGAGCCTCGTAGCCGTGGCCGTGAGCCGTGCGCTCCAGCGCCTGCACGTCCTTGGGAAAGCACGATCCGCCATAGCCCGCGCCCGGGTAAATAAAGTGATGCCCGATACGCGGATCGGAACCGATGCCCTGCCGAACCAGCTCCACGTCGGCACCGACGCGCTCGGCAATATTTGCGATCTCGTTCATGAAGCTGATCTTGGTTGCCAGCATGGCGTTGGCGGCGTACT
>JBDTXA010000100.1:0-13295 GCA_040006415.1 Rhodanobacter sp. | reverse complement strand
GTGCAGGTCAACGGCGGTGGTGGCGTGTTGTTCAACGATGCGCCCACGGTCGATGCCATCCGTGCCATTGGCGCGGCGCACCGCAAGTTCGGTACCACCGGCTTTCTGCCGACGTTGATCAGCGACGACGTCCAGGTCATGCAGGCGGCTCTGGCGGCGGTGGAACAGGCGCTGGCAGAGCGCGTGCCGGGCTTGCTCGGCATTCACTTGGAGGGCCCTTACCTGGCGCTGGCACGCAAGGGCGTGCACGACCCCAAGTTTTTCCACGTTCCCAACGACGACGATCTGGCACGACTAACGGCGCCCCGTCGCGGTGTACGGCTGATCACGCTGGCGCCTGACCAAGTGCCGGCGCAACATATTGGTGAGTTGGCTGCCGCGGGTCTCATCGTTTGCGCCGGGCACACCGCCGCAGACTACGACACTACCCGCACGGCGCTGGCCGCCGGCGTACGCGGCTTCACCCACCTGTTCAATGCGATGACGCCGTTCGGCAGCCGCGAACCCGGCGTGGTCGGTGCGGCGCTGGAAGATACCGACAGCTGGTGCGGCATCATTGTCGACGGTGTGCACGTGCACCCGGCCAGCCTGCGTGTGGCAATCGCCGCCAAGGCACGCGGCAAGATGCTGCTGGTCACCGACGCGATGCCACCGGTTGGCAGCGACTCGCCCGAGTACGTGCTCAATGGCGAAACGATCATCGTCAGGAACAGTGTCTGCCAGTCCGCCACCGGCACATTGGCCGGCTCCGCACTGGACATGGCCACCGCCGTGCGCAACAGCGTACAGATGCTCGGCCTCCCGTTGGAAGAAGCGGCGCGCATGGCCAGCACGTATCCGGCGGACTTCCTCGGTCTGGGCGCCACGCATGGTCGAATCGCTGCGGGTTACCAGGCTGATCTGGTGGTCCTCGATGACGAGTATCGCGTCGCGCAGAGCTGGATCGCCGGCGTGACGGCGTAGCAGCGCGTTCAGCTGCAATGCGCTTTCCCTGATGTCACGACGAAGAAGCGGGTCCGGCGTAGTCGCATCTGCCATCTGCCGCATTGCTCAAATAGCCGTCCGAAGCTACAGTGGCCCGGTTCAGGTGTCCCGAAGGCGTTCGCCAAGGGATGAAACGGGAAGCCGGTGCGCGGTGTTCATCACTGCAAGGCCGGCGCTGCCCCCGCAACGGTAAGCGAGTATCACGAACGGCTAACGCCACTGTGCCAAGGCATGGGAAGGCGCCGTTCGGGACACGCGGATAACGCGTGTCACTCGTCAGCCCGGAGACCGGCCCGAACGATTCCTGGTGGCTCGCGGAGGGCGAGGCCGAACCACGCGTTGGTCGACCCCGCCTGCCCGTTGTTCTGTCTTTCTTTCGCCTGCTGCCGCTCATTGATCAATGACGCCGTGCGCGGGCGCGCGGCCGAGGAACAGACATTGAAGAAGACCTTGTTGACAGCGGCCATGCTGGGCTGCGTGATGACGGCGCATGCCGCCGATCAGAACGATGCAGCGGGACTGGACCCGGTGATCGTCACCGCCACCCGTACCGCGATAACCGTCGATGATGCGTTGTCATCTGTAAGTGTGATTACCCGTGCGGATATCGAGCGGCTGCAGCCGTTGTCGGTGTCTGACCTGCTCACCGGCCTGCCGGGGGTGACCTTCGCCAGCAGCGGCGGCATCGGCCAACAGACCTCGATGTTCCTGCGCGGCACCAATTCATCCCACACGCTGGTGCTGATCGACGGCGTGCGGATCGGCTCGGTTGGCAACGGTCTGGCGGCGTTCGAGCAGCTGCCGGTGGAACAGATCGAGCGGATCGAGATCGTGCGCGGCCCGCGCTCGAGCTTGTATGGGGCCGACGCGATCGGCGGTGTGATTCAGATATTTACCCGACACGGCTCACGTGATGGCGGGTTGCGTCCATCGTTCAGCGTCACAACCGGCAGCGAGAATCTGCTGCGCGGGCAGTTCGGCTTGTCCGGCGGCGATGACCACGCCTGGTACAACCTCGGCGTCGGCGCGCAGCATACGCGTGGCATCAACGCCTGCCGCGTCGGCGCAGGCGATGTGTTCGCCGGCTGCTTTACTAACGAGCCGGATCAGGACGCCTACGACAACAAAAACCTGATCGCCAACGGCGGTTACCGCTGGGACAACGGCGCCCAGCTGACCGGCAGCTGGCTGCGCAGCTTGGGCGAGATCCATTTCGACGGCAGCTATCAGAATCGCAGCCGCACCGTCCAGCAAACCGCCGGTTCGGCCTTCAGCATCAACCCGCTGGCGGCTTGGAAAACCACGCTGAGCGTAGGCCAGAATCTGGACCGCTACGACAACTACGAGAACCAGGATTTCGTTGGTTACATTTACTCGCGCCGTAATCAGGCCTCGTGGCAGAACGACATCAGCTTCGCCGCCGATCAGCTGTTGACGGTCGGCGTCGACTGGCAAGGCGAAAAGATCGACAGCGATACCGGCTTTCTTGCTACCCGTCGCCACGATACCGGCGGCTACGTGCAGTACCAGGGCAGCTTCGGCCGCAACGAAGTGCAGCTGTCGGCGCGGCGCGATCACAACAGCCAGTATGGCGACCACAATACTGGCGCGGCAGCGTGGGGTTATCACTTCGATCAGGGCCTGAAGCTGTCCGCCAGTTATGGCAGCGCCTTCCATGCGCCGACCTTCAACGATCTCTATTACCCGTATGGCAGCGGCAATCCGGAGCTGAAACCGGAAACCTCGCGCAGCGCCGAGCTCGGTCTCAGCCAGCAACTGGGTACGTGGAACTGGGCGGTCAACGCTTACCAGACCCGCATCGATCAACTGATCGCGCTGGACGCCAACTACTTCCCGTCCAACATCAGCAAGGCGCGCATCCGCGGTGTGGAAGGACAGCTAGGTGCGACTGTTGCCGGCTGGCAGCTGCAGGGTTATCTGACCTGGCTGCAGCCGCTCAACAAGGATGGTAGCGCCAATGACGGCCACGTGCTGCCGCGTCGTCCGGAACACACCGCGCGGGTCGATCTGGATCGCCGCTTCGGTGCGTTCGGTATCGGTGCCACCGTCAACGGCGCCGGTCGCAGCTACGACGATGCCACCAACCGCCATCCGCTCAGCGGCTACGCCACCACCGACCTTCGTGCCAGCTGGCATTTTGCCCCGGGCTGGCAGGTCGAGGCACGCCTGACCAACGTGTTCAACCGCGACTACGAAACCGTCTATTACTTCAACCAGCCCGGCCGCAGTGGCTTCCTGACCCTGCGTTACAGCCCTTGATGAACCGAGAACTCACACGCGGCCGGCAAGCCGTGCGCGTGTGGGCTTTTCACGCGCAGGTTTCGGAAAGTGCCTGTCTTAAAGGCTCAAGCTGCTGCGCGTAATTGCGCCACTGACCGATGCCGCGGGTGTGGATCGACTCACGCACCTGCGCGCTGCTCGGTGTCGCTACCGGTGCAGCGTTGTGTTCGGGCTGCAGGCAGCCGGGCTCGAACGGCAACCCGCAGTGCGCAAGCACCTCGCGCAGGACAGGCTCTGGATCGCTCACCAGGTCAGCGTACGAAACATCCAGCATCGCGCCGGGAAGCTGTTGTCGCCAGTGCGCGGTTAGTCGAACGTAGTGCCGGTAATAGTCAGCCAGCGCCTGCAGGTCGTAGCTGTACGGCGAAACGTTACCGAACATCGCCTTGAAGTTCGAAAAGCAGGTATCGACCGGGTCGCGAACCATGTGCAGGATCGGCGCGTGCGGCAGCGCCTTGCGGATGAACGCGACCATCTGCACATTGGTCGGCAGCTTGTCGATGTAGAAAGCACGACCGCACGCGCGCCACTGTGTTTGCTTCAAATAGCGCGAACCCAGCTCGGCAAAGTCGATCTCGCCGCTGCGCCGGATGATTTTCAGCAAACCTTCCGTCCGCGCCGGTGGTACGTCGGCAACCCAATGAAGCTGTCGCCAGAAATCGATGATCTCGCCCGCCGATGTTACGTCCGAATGGGCAGATAGCATTCGGTCGAGCAGGGTGGTGCCCGAGCGCGGCATGCCGACGATGAAGATCGGCGTGGGACCATCGGCCGGTGGCGATGCATTCGTGGCGAGGCCCGCGTCGAGCATGCCAATCAGCGCTTCCGTGATCCTCGCTTCGCCGGTGGCGTTGTAGGGATTGAGTTTGTGCATCGCTGCGTTGCAGCGGGCAAGTGCCGGCCACGCCTCATCGTGCCGGCCCAGGTCATCGAGAACCTTGAACTGCGCATACTCGAATTCGGCACGGACAAATCGTGCATCCGGTTCGTTGCCGTCGCCGGGCAGGCGAGCCAATTGCTGTTTCACAAAATCGAGCAGGTTGGATGCCGGCTGCTGCCTGCGCAGGTTGACCAGCACCATCGCTGCATCGCCGAAGTGTGGCCAGCGCCGCAGACATTGCTCCAACACTTCGCACGCCTTGTCGATGTCACCGCTGAACTGCAGCAGCATGGCGTATGTATGCCACTCGCCAGGGCTGTCGACGCCGGCGTCGATCGCCCGCGCCATCAGTATCCGGGCCTCTTCGATGTCGCCGAGCGACAAGCGCAGATGGGCTTGCGCCACCAGCAGTTCGGCGGGTGGCTGAGGGGCCAGCGCCAGAAAGTCCAGGCACGCGCGGGCGGCAAGGATTTCTCCGCGCGCCACCAGTCGCCGCACCAGCTTGAGGATCAGCGGTGCGTCACGCGGAAGATGCTTGGCCGCTTGTAGCAGGACTGGGGTGGAGTCGCGAACGTACCCACGTCTGTACAACACATCGGACAGTTCGATGCAAGCATCGGCATCGTCGGGGGCCAGTTCAAGCAGATCTTCCAGCACCGCTTGCGCGGCGTCCCATTGCTCCGTCTGAACCAGTTGCGTGGCTTTCAGGCGCAGCTGTGTCAGGGAGGGGGAGGAGCACGGAGAAATCATTCGGGAATAGTAGTCTCAACGGGAATCGACTCGTGGTCGATAGCCATAAAAAAAGGCGCCAACCTCGGGGGTGTGGCGCCTCAAAAGGATCCTTTTGCAGATCCGTAATCAGCTCATCTGATCAGTAGTCGTAAGACATCGAAAAACGTACATAGCGCGGTTGCTCGTAAAACGCCGGAATATTCCAGGTGCTCGACACCGAGTAGGGATCGGTCACGGAGTTCGGGTCGATCTGAACCACCTTCTGCTCGTTAAGCACGTTGTAGACGTTCATCTGGAACGCTAGCTTGTGATCGGCAAACGCCGGGGTATAGCGCAAGCCCAGATTGAGCTTCTTGGTCCAGGGGGTGAAACCGGTGCTGCCCGGCGGTGTCGGCTTGCCGAAGCAGTAATGGTAATCGCCGCCGTAGGACACCGGATCCGCTTCCTGCGTACCGAAGTAGCCAAGGCATTCTTTCGGCGTGCCAGACTGGATCAGCAAGTTGCCGGAGATCAGCCATTCCGGCGTGATCTGATACGCACCGAAGGCTTTAAACGAATGGCGGCGACTGTTGGCCAGATCACCGTTGGCATGGTCCATCAGCTGCCAGGCATCCCAGTCCTCGGTTTTTGACACGTCGGCCTGGCCGAAGTCGGAACGCACCTGACCCTCGGTGTTGCCGGTATTGCGGGCAAAGGTGTAACCGAAGCGGCCTTGCCACTTGCCATCGAACGGATGCTCCAGATACAGATCCACCGACGTGTACTTGCGCTTGGCCTTCTCGACGTAGCCCCAGTCCTGCTGGGTCATGGTCACCGTGGCGTAGCCACTGCCGTCGTTCTTGGCCACGATCATGTCGTTGGTCAGGCCGGGATTGATCAGGCGGCAATACGCGGCGCCATAGAGCGAGTCCGAATAGTCATCGGGATTCAAGCCGGTCGCGGCCATCTTGGTGGCGATCTGGCCCGGTGAGCATTCGTCGTCGATCGCGGTCTTCAGCTTACGATAGGTCAGCTTGGCGCCGTAGATCCAGTCCGCGCCCAGTGCCTTGTCGAAGCCAAGGATGTACTCGTCCTGGTACTGGGCCTTGAGGTTGGCTGCCGTAACCTGCCTGGCATCCTTCGGCAGACCAGTTTCGCCATCGGGTGTGACGGGACCCGGAGCCGGTCCGCCGTTGACGCCGCCAATCGGGGTGAGTCCGGTCGGCACACCATCGGCGTCGATGCCGGTGTAGTTGAAGTATTCGTAGGTGAGTGTGGAGCGGTTGGCCGCACGCTCAGCTACGTTGTTCGGCAGTGCGAGATAATAACGGCCGGCATTACCGTAGATCTTGAAAGAGGAGTCGCCGTTGACGTCCCAACTGGCGCCGATACGCGGCTCCCACTGGTTCTTCTCGTCGACGAAAGCCACGCCCAGATCGTTCTTGTTGGTGAATCGGTCGTTGCGGATACCGAGGTTGAGCTGGAAGTTGTCGGTCACGTTCCAGACGTCCTGCAGGTAATACGCCTTCTGCTGCAGCGACATGCTGGTCTTGAAGATGGTGACACGCTTGCGCACGTAGTAACCGTCTCCGCCGCTGGGACCGACGCCAAGGCCAGGCGACAGGTTGACCGTCGGTTTGGAAGTAACCGAATAGGCCCAGTAGTAGCCTGGGCCGCTCATGTCTTGGCCTTGGTTGTTGGCCCGGTACTCCATGTTGTCGATGCCCGCGCCGAGCAGATGTGGTCCCAGCTGGTAGGTGAAGTCGACGCGCAGACCCTTGGTGTGGTTGGAGGCGTCCGACGCAAACTTGTTCGCCGATAGCTGGCTGTTGACTATGTTCTGGCCGCCGCGCTGGTTGCTTGCACCGGAGATATAGGGGAGGACAGTGGCGCCCGGGTAGACATACGGGTTTTTGAAGTCTCCCTTGCCGTACAGCACGCTCAGCGTGGCGGCGTCGGTGATATAGCTGGTGTATTTGGCGATGGTGAAATCCGCCGAATGCTTGCTCACGTTGTTGGGCCCAGAAAGGGCACCGCGCTGCAGCTTGTCGTAGTCGAAGTCATAGGCGGAGCCCATGCCGCTGATGTTGCCGTCGACGACGCCTCCGCTCATGTTGCTGATCAGTTTCGTCAGCTCGAGGATGTTGGTGTCGTTGATGTTCCAGTCGAGCTTGCCGTAGTAATGCGACTCTTTGTCGGTGTACCTGATGTCCTTGGCCAGATCGACTGTCTCGACGTTGCGGCCTTTGGTCTTGTTGGTTTCCGCCGACACGAACAGGAACAATTTGTCCGCGATCAGCGGTCCGCCGAAGTAACCGGAATAGATGGTCTCCCAGCTCGTGTTGTCCTTGCGGTAGTGGTAAAGCTGTCCCTGTTTGTCCGGATCGGAAAGCGCATAGCCGGCGGGGATGTTGCCGTAGGTCGGGTAGTAGGTGTTCTTGCCGCCCTCGGACAGGGATCGTGGTGCCCATGCCACCTGGGCACCGAAGTGCCACTGGTTTGTACCGCGCTTGCCGATCTGATTGATCACGCCGCCGTCGGAGCGACCATACTGAGCGCTGTAACCGCCGGTGAAGGTCTGTTGCTGATCGATCGAGCCATAAGGCAGCTGGAAACCGCCGGTATTACGATACGGTTCGCCGGTATTGAAACCGTTGACGTAGTAGGCGTTCTCGGTCACGCCAGAGCCGCCGAAGGACACCGCGTTGCCGAAGTAGTTGCTGCCAGCCACGGTGCCCGGCGAGAGCAGCGCAATCGATTCGGCGTTGCGGCCCACCGGCAGTCGCTGCAGGTCGGCGGCGGTAATGGTGATGCTGGAGTTGACGTTGGACACGTCGATGGCCGGAACCGCTGTCGCGCTCACGGTCACCGCACCCAGAGATGTGGCGCCAGCCGCACTCTCGAAGGCGACCGCCGTACCCGCACCCGCCGAAAGCCCGACATTGTGCGAATCAACGACTACGCCATCTTTCTTCAGCGTTACAGTATAGGTGCCAACCGGCAGGTTGCCGACCCGGAAACGGCCTGAGCTGTCGACCGGCACCTCGCGCGAAACACCACTGCGATTGGTTACGACGATACTTTCGCCCGAGGCAACGGGCGCCTGACCAAAAATCGAGCCAGTGGTGGACTGCGCCATGGCGACGCCGCCTAGGCTCATGCTCAGCGCGACCGCCAGCGCGGTGTGGCGCCAGCGCAATGCTTGAACTGGATTGCGAATGCTCATTGCAAGATATCTCCCCATTGGATAGTGGCCAGCTGGCAGTGACGCACGGTCCCCCCCTGCGTCGAGCAGCGAATAAAACTTGAAAATACGTCGCCGAATCAGGTTTCCGGTCGACGCCGGATCCCCTCCAGCGCCCCCCTCCGGCCTCAACTCAGCCACATCGCTGAAGGTAAAGTCAGTCCGGGCTGACGTCAACACAAAATTGACAATAGCTGTCAAGTGTCATGCAGCCTCTTCACACGGCGATCTGCACGGGGTATGCGTAGGCCGGTCGAGTGCCATGTGGGGGTTTGCTGCAAGCTGACGGTGGCAACGTGTGGCCATGCTGTGGGCAGGCCAACGCCCCCAGCCCGGCGGCATCTCCCGTTATGCTTGCGCGCCTCAGGGAGCCCATTTGAATATCTTCGCGCCATTCGTTCGCCGCCCCGTCGGCACCTCGCTGCTCGCCGTCGGCCTGATGCTCGGCGGTCTGTGGGCTTACCTGTTGCTGGGCGTGGCAGCGTTTCCGTCGATCGAGTTTCCGGGCGTGGCGGTATTTGCGCAGATGCCTGGCGCCAGCGCGCAGACGGTCGCCAGCACCGTGGTGGCACCGCTCGAGCGGCATCTGGGGCGGATCCCCGGCGTCAAGATGATGTTCTCCAGCGCCAGCGAAGGCAGTGCGCAGATACAGATCATATTCGACATGAGTCGCAGCGCCGACAAGGCGGCCCGCGACGTACAGGCTGCGCTGAATGCGGCGGCGACCGACCTGCCTCCGGCCATGCCTTCGCCGCCGGGCTACGTCAAGTTCGATACGTCGCAGATTCCGGTGCTGCTGGTGTCGCTGACATCCACCAGTCTACCGCCGGACAAACTCTACGACCTCACCGACACCCTGCTGAAACCGGCGGTGGCGCAGATCGACGGTGTGGCGCAGGTCACGGTTTCCGGCGGTTCTGCACATGCGATTCGCATCGTTCTGAACACGGCCGCGCTGGTCAACATGGGCATCACCGCCAACGACGTGGCGAACTCGCTGCGCGCGGCCAATGTCACCTCGCCGCAGGGCACGCTCAGCGATGGCCATACCCGCATGACGGTGACCGCCAACGATTCGCTGCACTCGGTGAAGGACTTCGCTTCGCTGGTAATCGCCAGCCACGACGGTACCGTGGTTCGGCTCGCGGATGTGGCCTCGATCGAGAGCGGGCAGGAGGATCAGTACGCGGCCGCGTGGTTCAACGGTACGCGGGCGGTGACCCTGCAGATCAGCAAGCGTTCCGATGCCAATGCGGTGGCTACGGTCGAGGCGATTCGCGCCGCGCTGCCCGGCTTCAGTCACTTGCTGCCGGCCGATGTAAAGATCACGCCGATCTTCGACCTCACGCCGACCACCGTCTCGGCGCTGCACGAGGTGGAAGTGGCGTTGCTGATGAGCGTCGTGATGGTGGCGCTGGTGATGCTGGTGTTCCTGCGCCGGCTGCGCCCCACGGTGATCGCGATGTTCAGCGTGCCGCTGTCGATTGCCGGCGCGCTGGTGGTGATGTGGATGCTCGGCTTCACCCTGAACATCTTTTCGCTGGTGGCGCTGGTGCTATGCGTGGGCTTCGTGGTGGACGATGCGATCGTGGTGATCGAGAACATCGTGCGCCACATCGAACGCGGTGAAGAACCGTTGCCGGCGGCGCTGACCGGCGTGCGCGAGATCGGCTTCACCGTCATCTCGATCACCTTGTCGCTGATCGCGGTATTCGGCCCGATGGTGTTCGGCGACAACATCTTCACCACCCTGATGCGCGAATTTGCGGTGACCCTGGTCGCCACCATCGTGATCTCGGCGCTGGTGTCGCTGACTCTGACGCCGGCATTGTGTGGCGCATGGCTGATGCAGGAGTCGACCGAACGGCGCACGCCCGGGCGACTGGAGCGCATGGCCGAGCGCTTCGACGACGGCATGTTGCGCGTGTATGAGCGCGGACTTGACTGGGCGATGCACCACCGGCGGGTCATGCGCTGGCAACCGTTGATCCTGCTGGGGCTGACCTTCGCGCTGGCCGTGGCGGTGGTGATGACGGCCGGTGGCGGCTTGATGCCGAAAGAGGATACCGGCCTGCTGCAGGCGCGGATCAGCGCCGACGCCAACATCTCGCCGACGCTGCTGGCCAAACGCACGCGGGAGATGGCGGCCGTGTTGCAGAAGGATCCGGCGGTGCTGGATGTCTCGGCGATTCTCGGCGGCGGCAACGGCGGTGGTTCGGTCGGCAATACCTCGACCTTGTTTGTCGATCTCAAACCGCTGGGTGACAAACCCGGTGAGCGCCACGACTCGGCGCAACAAGTGGTCGACCGTCTGGCCAAGTATTACAAAACGGTCAGTGATGTGGACGTCTCGCTGACCACCGTGCAGTTCATCCAGGGCGGCGGTCCGGGTGGCGGCGGCGCCGGTCAGTATTCGTTCCAGCTCAGCAGTGCCGACGGCATTCCGCTGCAAGGGCCGACCCTGAAAGTGGCGCGGGTGATGCGGGGAATGGATCAATTTACCGACGTCAGCACCAGCTTTGACAGCATCGGCAAGCAGCAACTGCTGCAGGTCGACCGCGATGCGGCGTCCCGACTCCACGTCAGCATGGCCCAGGTCGATACCGCGCTGTACAACGCGTTCGGCCAGAGCCAGGTCTCCACGATCTATTCCGACATCAACCAGTATCGCGTGGTGCTGGTGGCTGACAATGCCGATTCGCTCAGTCCCGGCACCTTGCTCAATACTTACGTGCGCAACAGCAACGGCCAGATGATTCCGCTGTCTGCCGTGGCGAAAATCCAGCCCAATATCGCGCCGGTCACGATCAGTCACTACGACCAGCTTGAGTCGTCTTCGGTCAACTACAACCTGAAGAAAGGCGTGAGCCAGGCCGATGGCTTGAAGCTGGTCGACCAGGCCATGTTCGCCGCCCAGCTGCCGCCGGGCGTGCAGAAGAAGTTCAGCGGCGACAACCAGAACCTGGTCGAGGCGCTGACTGGCGCGCTGACCATGCTGCTGGCAGTGATCCTGGTGATGTACGTGGTGCTGGGCGTGCTGTACGAAAGCCTGATCCACCCGCTCACGATTCTTTCCACGTTGCCGGCAGCGGGTATGGGCGCCTTTCTCGCGATGCTGGTCACGCATACCCAACTCACCCTGATGTCGGTGATCGCGGTGCTGATGCTGATCGGCATCGTCAAGAAGAACGCGATCCTGATGGTCGACTTCGCACTGGTCGCCGAACGCGAACGTGGCATGTCGCCGCCCGAGGCCATTCGTGAGGCGGCGCTGGTGCGCTTCCGGCCGATCACCATGACCACGTTGGTGGCGATGGGCGCAGCCCTGCCGCTGGCGATCGGTTTCGGTCACGGCTCGGAGATGCGCCAGCCTTTGGGTATCGCTATCCTCGGCGGCCTGCTGGTGTCGCAGCTGCTGACCTTGCTCAGTACACCCGCGATCTACCTGTGGCAACACGATCGGCGCGAACGCAAGGCGGCACGCGTGCGTCTGCGGGCCGAGATCAAGCGCCAATATGCGCTGCAACAGCAGATGCCAGCGCTGCCCAAATAGCCGGCTATTGTAGGAGCGCACCCTGTGCGCGACGCTCTTCTTCCGCCGATGAAAAGGCATCGCGCACAGGGTGCGCTCCTACAAGAAGCTCGCCAATTCGACCCTTACCTTCCTGCACGGTATCTCCGGCTGTTGTAGGAGCGCACCTTAGTGCGCGATGCTCTTGCTTTGATGCCACGGCGAAGAGCATCGCGCACAAGTGCGCTCCTACAAGATCGGGCGAAGAGCATCGCGCACAGGGTGCGCTCCTACAAGAAGCATTCCAGCAAACCGATCTATCGCGGCATTATTGTCGCGAACGCAAGGCAGCACGCATGCGGCTGCGGGTGGACATCAAGCGCCAGCGCATCGTTCAGCAGTAGATCCCTGCGCTGCCGGACATCATGTCGCCAACCCTGTGGGAGCGGCTTCAGCCGCGATGCTCTTGTTTTCCTGCCACACAAAGGCAAAAAGCATCGCGGCTGAAGCCGCTTCCACAGGCACACCGCTGACCCCTGCCTTCCGGCACGGTGCATACTTCAGGCACATACATCCGCGCATGGCGACTGGCATAACATCGGCATGAATATTTTCGCCCCGCTGATCCGCCGCCCCGTCGGCACGTCGTTGCTCGGCATCGGCCTGATACTGGCCGGGCTGTGGGCGTATCTGCTGCTGGGCGTGGCGGCGCTGCCGTCGCTGGATTTCCCTGGCGTGTACGTCGTGGCCAGCCAGCCCGGTGCCAGCGCGCAGACCATGGCCAATACGGTGCTGGCGCCGCTGGAGCGGCATCTGGGCCGCGTTCCGGGTATCGACGAAATGTACGGCAATGCCAACGAGGGCAGCGCCTCGGTGATGGTGCGTTTCAATATGAGTCGCACGGCAGATAGCGCGGCCCGCGATGTGCAGGCAGCAATCAATTCGGCGGCGGTCGATCTGCCCAGCGGCATGCCGTCGCCGCCGCAGTATTTCAAGTTCGATACCGCGCAGATACCGATCCTGTTTCTCACCCTGACCTCTACCGGCCTGCCGCAGGACCAGCTGTTCGATCTGGCCGACACGATGCTCAAGCCGGCGGTGGCGCAAATCAATGGCGTCGCCCAGGTGCAGGTATTTGGCGGCACCCCGCATGCGGTGCGGATCGAACTGGACGGTAACGCGCTGGCGGCCAAGGGTCTCACTGCGAACGATGTCGCCAACGCGCTTCGCGCGGCGAACGTCACCTCGCCGCAGGGCATCCTCAGCGATGGCAGCACCCAGATGACGGTGAGCGCCAGCGACAGCCTGCGCGATCCGGCCGAATTCGCACGCCTGCTCATCTCGATGAGGAACGGCACGCCGGTGCGTCTTTCCGATGTGGCCAAGGTTTACGGCGGCCAGCAGGATCAGTATCAGGCCGCGTGGTTTGGCGAGGCGCGCACCGTGGGCCTGCAGATCACCAAACGACCGGACGCTAACGCGGTGGCGACGGTGGAGGCCATTCGCGCCAAGCTCACCCAGCTGCGCGCGTCGCTACCGTCCAACGTCAGCATGACGCCGGTGTTCGACCTTACCCAGACCACCAAGTCGGCGCTGCACGAGGTGCAGGTGGCGCTGCTGATCTCGATCGCGATGGTGGTGCTGGTGATGCTGGTGTTCCTGCG
>JBDTXA010000099.1:0-13430 GCA_040006415.1 Rhodanobacter sp. | reverse complement strand
GCCGGCATGGTGGTGTGGTCGGAGATTCCCTTCGTCAACAAGGTCGCCTTTACCGATGCACCGGCGTCGCCGGCGCTGGTGGCCAATGCGCGCCAGCAGCTGATCGAGCTGATCCGCCAGAACAGCAATCATCCCTCGGTGGTGACCTGGGGCGTGGGCAACGAGGTCGACATCGACATGGCGCAGGGCAAGCTCGGCCCGAAGGCGGATCCGAGTCCGCTGCTGCGCAACCTTTCCGCGCTGGCGAAGCAGGAGGATCCGACCCGGCCCACGACCATGGCCGACTGTTGCGAAGCGACGCCGGGCAGCAAGCCCGGCGCAGTGCCGATGCTGGCCGGCATCACCGACTTGATGGGCTACAACCGCTACTTCGGCTGGTACTACGGGAATGTGGGCGACTTCGGTCCCTACATGGACTCACTGCATGCAGCACATCCGGATGTGCCGCTGTCGGTGAGCGAGTTCGGCGCTGGTGGTGCGTTGTCGCAGCACACCGACAATCCGCTTGGCGGGCCAATCAATTTTTCGAACCGGCCGCATCCGGAAGAGTTCCAGAGCTGGTGGCACGAGCAGAGCTGGCCGCAACTGGCGAAGCGCCACTATCTGTGGGGAATCTGGGTGTGGAACATGTTCGACTTCGCTTCCAACATTCGCCACGAAGGCGATTCCACCGACATCAACGACAAGGGGCTGGTGTCCTACGACCGAAAGGTGAAGAAGGACGCGTTCTATTTCTACAAGGCGCACTGGTCGGATCAGCCGGTGGTGCACATCAATGGCCGCCGCTACGTGCATCGCGCCTACGCGGTGAATGACGTGCGCATCTACAGCAATGCCAACGCGGTGCAGGTATCGCTTAATGGCCACGCGCTCGGGCGAGTGGCCTGCAAGCAACGCATCTGCATGCTGCACAATGTGGCGCTGGCACCGGGCGGTAATCATCTCGTGGCGCAGGCGCGCTTCGGCGGACAGACGGTGAGCGACGTCGTCGACTGGGATGCGCCGGACGCAAAGCACGGGTTAGCAATCAACGTCGGTGACCTGTCGGGTTACGTTGCAGCGAATGGCTCGCGCACCGGCTCGGACAACTGGTTCGAGGGCGGCATCCCGCACCGGCTCGATGAGGTGCAGGCACGGCGTCTGAGCGGTGAGGGCGATGCGCGCCTGCGCACCGGCTATCGCGAGGGCCGTTTCGCTTATACGATCCCGTTGCCGAACGGTGCGTGGATGGTTACCTTGCTGTTTGTCGATCCGGGCAGCAAGGACAAAACGCCGCACCGTTTCAACGTCACCGCCAACGGGACGCGCGTGCTCGACCGGTTCGATCCGGCCGCTGCCGCCAGGGCCAGCTTCGTTGGTGTCACGCGGCACGTTATGGTGAAGGTCACCGACGGCGTGCTGGATCTTCGCTTCATCCCGGTCAGTGGTTCGGCGGTGCTTTCCGCCATCGAGGTTCGCCCTGTGCACGACGGCGAGAACCCCAAACTGAGCGATTCCGGGGACTGATTCTGGTGGCTTGCGCGGGCGTGGGCCCTTCCGGCGCCACTCGATACAGTCGCGCCGACGAAAACACCGGTAGCCAAAGGCACATGGAGCACACTCCTCAGGGTTGATCGGGGGGGTATGCTGGCGTCGTCGCTCATCCGGTTAAAGTGGCGAGTTTATCCTGGTATAAAAACCAACGGGACGCTGATGCCTGCACCGAAAGACAAGCCGCTTGGCACCTATCTGCGTGACCGCCGCGCCAGGCTCGACCCGGCGGCGCTCGGCTTTCCGATGACGCGCCGTCGCACGCCGGGATTGCGTCGGGAAGAAGTGGCCCAGCGCGCCCGCGTCAGCACCACTTGGTATACCTGGCTGGAGCAGGGACGGGGCGGTGCGCCTTCGGACGATGTGCTCAATCGGATTGCCCACGCCCTGATGCTTACCGAGGTGGAGCGCGAACACATCTTTCTGCTGGCATTGGGACGACCACCCGAGGTGCGTTACCCGGCCATGCCCGAAGGCGTGACGCCGCGTTTGCAACGGCTGCTGGATGAGTTGGAGTTCAGTCCGGCGCTGGTGCGCACCTCGACCTGGGACATCGTGGCCTGGAACCGCGCGGCTGCGGCAGTATTGACCAACTACGCGGAGATACCGCCCGGACAGCGCAATGTACTGCGGCTGATGTTCGGCAGTGAACGGGTGCGTGACGCACAGCAGGACTGGCAGAGCGTGGCGCGTTTCGTGGTGGCTGCTTTCCGCGCCGACGTAGCGCGCGCTGGTGCCACGGATCGCGCGCAGGTTTTGGTGGATGACTTGCTGCAGAGTAGCCCGGAATTTGCCGCCATGTGGCGGTCAAACGACGTGGTCAGTCACGGCGGGGGCATCAAGCAACTGACCCACCCGGTAGCCGGTGCGCTGGCGCTGGAATACTCGGCTTTCGCGGTTGACGGACGATCCGATCTCAGCATGGTGGTCTACAACCCTGCCACTGCGGAGGATCGAACCAAGATTGCCGGGCTGCTGAAAGCCAAGGCGCAGCGACGTGTCGTCAGAGTGGCCTGAACCGATGAGGAGCGAGGCCGCCGATGGAGTCAGTCACTCACCCTTGCGCAGAGGGATTACCATCGGATGCTCGTACTGCTTGTGGCCGGATGATTGTCCGAGGTTGCCCGATGAAACGCGTGTTGGCGGTTTTGGTGGGTCTGGTTTTGCTGGCAATCGTGGTGGTGATCGGCGGCTTGCTGCTGCTCAATCCCGACCGGTTCCGACCCCAGTTGCAAGCCACCCTTGGCGACGCGCTGGGGCGGCCGGTAAGGCTGGGCACGCTGCACGTCGCGGTGTTCGATGGCTCACTGAAAGCTGACGACATCCGCATCGCCGACGATCAGGCCTTCGGCAGCGAGCCGTTCGTGACGGCGCATTCCTTGTCACTGGGCGTGCGGTTGTGGCCGCTGCTGATTCACCGGCAGCTGCGCATCACCTCGCTGACCCTTGAGCAGCCGCAGGTGATCCTGAAGCAGAACCCCGACGGGAGCTGGAATTTCGCCAGTTTCGGCGCCGCGCGGCCGCAGACTCCCGGGAAGGCCGCCTCAACGGCGTCTACCGATCCGTCGGCGGTGCCTGACTTCAGCGTCGACCGGCTAAGCATCCACGACGGCCGCATCGACCTGCGGCGCGCTGCTGGCGACACCCGCCGCTACAGCGCCGTGCAGCTCAGCGCTCAGCATGTTGGCATCGGCGCGGCATTCCCGCTGAGCATGAGCGCAGCACTCGCCGGTGGTGGCACGCTGCAACTGGATGGCACGCTCGGCCCCTGGACCAGCGGCGATGCGCTGCGCACGCCAGTGAATTTGCATCTTGTGATGCACGGGCTGGATCTGGTCGCGACGGGGCTGATGAGTCACGGCGACGACGTCGGCGGTGTACTCGACATCGACACCCGGATCCAGTCCGACAAGGGCATCTTGAGCGCCAAAGGAAAGATCGACGCGCATCGACTGCAGTTGGTGGCCGCCGGGTCACCGTCGTCGCAGCCGGTCACCATCGCGTATCAGATCGAATACGACCTGGGCAGCGGCCGTGGCCTGTTCACGCAGACGACCCTGGGCAGCGGCCATGCACAGCTGGCTTTGCAAGGCAGCTTCGACAACCGACCCAAGGTGATGCAGCTGAATCTGCAACTGTCCGGCAAGCAGCTGCCGGTGAATGACCTGCAGCCGTTGCTGCCCGCGTTCGGTGTGGTGCTTCCAAAGGACTCGCGTCTGAGTGGTGGCCGGATCGGTGTCGGCTTGACGCTGCGCGGTCCGCTGGACGCGCTGGTGATTTCCGGGCCGGTGACTCTCGACGACAGTCGGCTGGTCGGCTACAGCCTCGGCGGCAATCTAGGCAGCGTGCTGTCGCTGGCCGGTATCCAGGCGCCCAGAGATACGGTGATCAAGCACCTGCAGGCGGCGCTGAGAATGGATCCGGGCGGTCTCGCCGCCAACCCGTTCAGCGCCACCGTCGCCAGTCTGGGCGACGTCAGCGGGAGGGGCAGCATGGCCACCAATGGCAGGCTCGATGCGCGCATGCTGGTCAAACTGGATTCGAGCATCACCGGCAGCGCTCAGTCAGGCAAGGGACTGGCTGGACTGCTGGGAGATTCAAAAACCGGTCGCCTGCTCGGGGGTGTATTGATTGGCGTCAACAGCAGTGGCGTTGGCGTGCGCGTCAGCGGCACCGCCAGCGAACCCCGGTTCAAGGTCGATCCGGCTGTTGCCAGGCTGCTCAAGTCCGGGTTGAGCAACGGACAGCAGCCCGCAATTCGCCCGACCAGCGCCAGAAAAACAGGAAAATCGAGCAGGAAAAACGCCCTGCAGGATTTGCTCAAGGGCGTGCTGAAATAATTCTGGAAGTGTGGGTAAGAGTGCAGTCTTCGCCGAGGTCTCGCGCAACGGTCTCAGGGATTTCCAAAGAAAAACGGCAGGGTCGTGGCTGCCGTTTTCCGTTTGGTGCGTCCGCCTGCGGTCACGGCGTGATGTTGAAATTCGCCCGTCCGGTGGCCAGCGAGCTGCCGCCGACCCATACGGTGTAGTGCGTGGGCTCGACCACCTGCTGGCTTTTCACGTTGTAGAACGACAGTTCGGGAAAGCCGAGCTGGAACGTCACCTGCTTTGACTCGCCCGGCTTCAGCGTCACCCTGGTGAAACCTTTCAGGCTGCGCACCGGTTGCTCCACGCTGGCGCCCAGGTTGCGCACGTACAGCTGCGCCACATCGGTACCCTCGCGTTGGCCGGTGTTCTTTACCGTTGCGGTCACGGTGACCAGATCCTTCGTCGTCGCGCGACTGGCATCCGCCAAAGGCACGGCCTTGCGCGAGAGATGGACGTCCGAATAGGCGAAGGTCGTATAGCTGAGTCCGTAGCCAAACGGGTACAGCGCGGAATTTGGCACATCGATGTAGCGCGAGATGAAGCGCGTGTCGCCGCTGGGCGGCTCGCTCAGGTCGGCATCGCCGGCCGGGCGGCCGGTGGGGAACTGGTTGTAGTAGAGCGGCTCCTGACCGACCGCACGCGGGAAGCTCATGGTCAGCTTGCCGCTGGGGGAAACATCGCCGAACAGCGTGCTGGCGACGGCTGAGCCGGCCTCGGTGCCGGGGAACCACACCGCCATGATCGCGGACACATGCTTCGCCGCCCAGTCGAGTACCAGCGGACGACCGGAGAACACCAGCAGCACCACCGGCTTGCCAGTCGCGGTGATCGCCTCCAGCAGTTTCTGCTGATTGCCCGGCAGATCCAGGTGCGCGCGTGAACCCGCTTCGCCGCTCATGCTGCTCGATTCACCCAGCGCCATCACCACCACGTCGGCCTGTTTGGCCGCCTGTTTCGCTGCGGCAAAACCGGCCTCCGAATCGCTGTCGGTATCGGTGCCTTTGGCATAGAGCAACTCGCCGCCGGTCTTTTTCAGGCGCGCCGCCAAGCCGCCACGCAAGGTGACCACGTCCGGCTGATGCTGCGCACCACCCCAGGCGCCCTGCATCTCGCCGGCGCTGTCGGCCAGCGGGCCGATCAGCGCAATCTTTTTCACGCCAGCGGCCAGCGGCAGCACCGCTGGCTTACCGCCGCCACCGTTCTTCAGCAGCACGAACGACTCCTCGGCCGCCCGGCGCGCCAGCGGTCGGTGCGCAGCCACCGCCCGCGTGACCTCGGTGCCGCGCGCGTACGGCTGCTCGAACAGGCCGAGCGCGAACTTCACCCGCAGCACGCGGCGCACGGCCTCGTTCACGGTGGCCATCGACAGCTTGCCTTGGTTCAGCAGTCGGGGGATCTGGGTGTCGTAGAAGTGAGACATCATGTCCACCTCCACCCCTGCCTCCAGCGCCTTCCTCGTGGCCGTTGCGGCATCCAGCGCAATACCGTGGTGGGTCAGCTCCATCACCGCGGTGTAGTCGCTCACTACGAAGCCGTCGAAGCCCCATTCCTTGCGCAAAATTTCGTCCATCAGGTATGGATCGGCAGTGGCGGGCACACCGTTGAGCGCGTTGAACGAGCTCATCATCGTGGCTGCACCTGCCTCGACCGCTGCCTTGTACGGCGGCAAGTAGACTTGGCGCAGGCGGATGTCGGACATGTCGGTGGTGTTGTACTCGCGGCCTGCCTCGGCAGCACCGTAGGCCGCAAAATGCTTGACCGACGCGGCGACGCTCTCGGGCTGTGAAAGGTCGCTGCCCTGATAGCCACGTATGTAAGCACGCGCCATCGCCGAACCAAGATAGGCATCTTCGCCCGCGCCCTCGGTCGAACGACCCCAACGCGCGTCGCGCGAGATGTCCACCATCGGCGAATAGAACCATTTGACTCCAGCTGTCGTGGCTTCGACCGCGGCCATGTGCGACACGTCCTGCACCAGCTGCGGATCCCACGAGGCGGACAGGCCCAGCGGCACCGGGTAGATGGTGCGGAAGCCGTGGATCACATCGGCACCAAACAGGATCGGGATG
Organism: Rhodanobacter sp.; assembly: GCA_040006415.1. Taxonomy (GTDB): domain Bacteria; phylum Pseudomonadota; class Gammaproteobacteria; order Xanthomonadales; family Rhodanobacteraceae; genus Rhodanobacter. Next base: position 6,964 of record JBDTXA010000099.1, on the reverse strand, counting down.
CCCAGGCGGCTATGCATCGCTGCTTCCTGGAAGCGGCGGGTCTTTTCCGCGCCGATCACGTTCAGCATCGAACCCAGCTGACCCTTTTGCGCCAGCTCGTAGGCGTCGACATGGTCGCGGGTTTCCGGATTGACAGCGATCGCGCCTTGCGAGTCGGCAGCGGTGGGCGCCGATGATCCCTGATCGTTGTACTGCATCAGCTGGCCGATCTTCTCGGGTAGCGTCATCTTCTTCAGCAACGCGTCGACTTTCTGCTTTACCGCGGGCGAAGCCAGCTGTGCATTGGAAGGCTGCACCGCGCCGGCAGCTTGACGGGCGTTCAAAGCCGCGGGGCTCTGCGCTGCCGCCGCACTGTGAGCCACGGAAAAACCCAGCATGCAGACGGCGGCGGATGACCAGAGTGTGGTGCGACGGCGGAGCGACGTTTGAGCGGGCATTCTCTCTCCTGAGAGGCGCGCAGCGGTAGGCGCCCGGGGCAAGTAGTGGCTAAATGTAAACGTTTACATGGCCGGGCGTAAATGCCCCTGGCCATACGAGCGAAGGATTGTCGGGAGAAGTCTCCGATCTCGACCCGATTCCCTGAAATTGACGCCGTTAAAGCGCGCGCCTAAAGCTGGTGCGGGCTCTCTTCAAGTAGAGGAAGCGTTGCGCCTTGAAGCTGGCAGGCCTCAATCGCCAACGTCGGCGTCCAAATCGAACAGTTCACGTTCGATCTCGAACACGTGCGGGTCATCGGCGCGCAGCGTCCGCAGGGCGTCGGCCAGACGGGTAAGGTAGTCGCGGTTCGGTCCGCTGGGGCCGTGCGAGCCGGCGATATGCCGGGCAATCTCGCGTTCGCTGGCTGGGCCGAGGAAGGCCGCATTCTCCGCGGTGGCGATATACACCAGCCCTTCGGTGTGGCGGCCGTCGTCGAGGGTGAATTCGGTAGCCAGGCGCAGATAGCCGTTTTTTTCGCGCACATCCAGCGGGCCGAAGGTTTCCGGTGCCACCAGATAGGCCATACCGATGCAAACGGCGTCCGCCGCCGGGATCAGGGTGACTACGCGGCCAGGTGCTTGAGGCGTGCCGCGGTGATCGTGCGAGCCTTGCCAGAAGCGTCGCTCCCAGCCGCGGATGCTGGCGGGACAGCGCTCGATATAGGGGAAGTCGGTCTTGTAGATCAGCGAGCCGTAGCCGAACAACCACACGGACGTGTGGTCATCGAAGCCCGTCATGCGGCGGTTGATCGCGGTAGTGTCCAGACTGTCGGCAGAGGTTGTCATGAGGTGGCCGTGGGCAGGTGGCGGGCTGATCCCCAGGCGAAAAATCCTGGTTGTCCCGCAAGCCGCATGATCATCCCATCACGCAGTGGGAGCGGGAAGGGATGACATTGCATTGCCGGGCGATGACTACTCAAGAAACCTGATCGAGCGGCGTGCGCAGCGGCGAGCAGGCGAGATGTCGCACGTCTATCGGCCGCGTCGCGCCAGGTAGACCGACTGCGTGAACGGCCGGCCTTGCAAAGGGTTGTCGAAGGTGACGGGCTCGGCCCATGCCTCGTCGAAGACGCTGGCGAGCCGCTCGGTGAATGCAGGATCGGGGGCGTCGTTCGACCACAGGCCGAAGATGCCGCCGGGCTTTATGTGGGCGGCCATGGCGCGCAAACCGTCAGCCTGGTAGAAGCTGGTGCTGCGCTCGTCGAGCAAGGCCTCGGGTGAGTGGTCGATATCGAGCAGTACGGCATCGAAACGCCGAGCGGATGTTTCCGTATCAAAGCCTTGCGCTGATGCCGCGAGTTCGAAAAAGTCGCCTTCCACGAAGCGGCAGCGCGGGTCCGCCACCAGACCGACACCCAGTGGCAGCAGACCGTTGCGATGCCACGCGATTACCGGCACCAGCATCTCGACCACGATCAGTGAACCCACGCTTGCGTGCTCGAGCACGGACCGTGCTGTGTAGCCCAGTCCGAGTCCGCCGACCACCACATCCAGCCCTTCGCCTTCCAGGGCGTCTACACCCAGATGCGCCAGTGCTTCCTCCGAGGCGGTGAACAGGCTGGACATCAGAAACTCGTCACCCAGCTTGATCTCGTAGACTTCGCGCTTGAGTGTCAGCTCGAGCCGGTGCCGAAGACTTACGGGCCCGATCGGCGTGGGGCAATAGTCGAGTTCCTTGAAAAATGGCTGCATGGTTCCGGTGATTCCTTGGGTGCTGAGGGAGCAGGTTACCGAGCATAGGACAAACATCCGAGGAAGCCCGCTCGACATTCGCCAGCTTCGCCTGGCGTATCCGTTTGCCTGCCGTGACATGGTTTAGACATCGCATCGGCGAAGTTACTGCTACCCGTCGCACCCGTCATCCCGTTCTGGATGCAGCTCCTCCCGTCCATCCATGGAGACACCCCTCTCATGATCGCCCTTGCCGCACCGCGTCGCTCTGTAGTGGCCAACGCCATCTATGGCCTGCTCAATCCGATTCCCTTCGGATGCTTTGTCGCCGCACTGATCTTCGACGCCACCTATGCCCACACTGGCGTGATCTTGTGGGACAAGGGCGCCGCCTGGCTTATTGTCTTCGGTCTGCTGTTTGCAGTGATACCGCGATTGATCAATCTGGTGCAGGTCTGGATCACGGGCCGACGAATCGCCTTGCGTGGGGAGCGACTCGACTTCTGGTTGAACCTGGCTGCCATCATCGCGGCCATCTTCAATGCCTTCGTGCACAGCCGCGATGCCTACGCCGTGGTTCCGGCGGGCGTTTGGCTCTCGTTGTGCACCGTCGTTCTCCTTTCCATCGGTCACGTCGCCTTGGCCGTACCGCAGCCCGTCGCAGGGGAATTCGTGCATGAATAAGATCCTCTGTCACAGCGCGTTAGCGCTGGCTTTCGTCGCCACCCTGGGTGGCTGTAGCGAAAAGGCGAAGTTTCAGCCCGCGCAACAATCCGGCGGCGACCCTACGCTACCGAAGTCGCAGAACTTTCTGGTGCCGCCGATGCAGGTGCCGGACAAGGCCGGCTGGAAGCAGGGCCAGACGCCTACGGTGGCGGCCGGTCTAAAGATCGAAAGGATCGCCGGCGATCTCAAGCACCCTCGCCAGCTCTACGTGCTGCCCAACGACGACGTGCTGGTGGTGGAAGCCAACGGCCCCGGCACCGAGCCGGTCACCACACCCAAGCAGCTGCTTGCCGGCATGGTCAAGAGCAAATCGGGCAAGGGCGGCAAGGGCGGCAACCAGATCACCCTTCTGCGCCGCAAGGGTGCTGCTGGCGATTGGGAGAAGCACGTCTTCATCAAGAACCTGAATTCGCCCTTCGGCGTGCAGCTGATTGGTGACTCGCTGTATGTGGCGAACACCGACGGTATCGTGAAATTTCCCTACGTCACGGGGGAAACCGAGATCACTGCACCGGGCACGTCCTTCGCGGATTTGCCGGGCACCATCAATCACCATTGGACCAAGGCCTTGCTGGCAAGCCCGGACGGCAGAAAGTTGTACGTTGGCGTCGGCTCCAACAGCAATATCACCGAGAACGATTTGGCGGTTGAATACCGCCGCGCCGATATCCTCGAAGTCGACGTGGCCACCGGTGCCAGCCGCATCTACGCCTCGGGCATCCGCAATCCCACCGGACTGCAATGGGAGCCGCAGACCGGCAAGCTGTGGGCGATCGCCAATGAACGCGACGAGATCGGGGCGGACCTGGTGCCGGACTATCTGACTTCGGTGCAGGAAGGCGGTTTCTACGGCTGGCCCTACAGCTACTACGGTCAACACGTCGACACCCGCGTGATGCCGCAGCGACCGGACCTGGTCGCGAAAGCGCTCAAGCCGGATTACGCCATCGGCTCTCACGTCGCACCGCTGGGCCTGTTGATCTCCGACAAGGTGCTGCCGCAGAAGTATCACGGCGGTGCATTCATCAGCGAACACGGCAGCTGGGATCGCTCGCCGCTGAGCGGCTACCAGGTAGTGCACGTCGCGTTCGCGCAGGGCAAGCCGGTCGGTATCCCGGAGCCAGTCGTCACCGGCTTCTATTCAAAGGACGAGTCGCAGCTGTACGGGGCGCCGGTCGGACTGGTGGTGGATAACGAGGGTGCCTTGCTGATTGCCGATGATGTCGGCAATACCGTCTGGCGGGTGACCTCGGTAGCGAATAACTGACGGGTGGTGGGGACTTTCGACGCGGCCCCTGAGACGACAGGAAAAACCGCCGCGGAGTTAGAAACCTACGGTTTCAATCTTCCGGTTTTCTCTTCTTCGTCTCGTTTTAAAAGGCTTTGCGACCACGCGTCGGACGGCCTTTTCCTTTGTCCCCGCGCTCTGGTGCCCCGAGGCAGCTTATTGTCCGGCCAAGCAGGCCACCCACTGGTACCGCCGAGTTCTGGCATGACCGATCACAGTGCGACCAGCTATCTGACGCGCGGCTAAATATCAAGTAGAACGAAAAGATTCGGATGAATCGCTGAGGCTGCCAGCGCATGCATTTTCTACACTCTTGCAGCTCACTACGCCGCTTCAACATTGTTCAACGTCTTCAGCAGGTCGGCCGGCAAGGCCAGATGGGCTGCTGCCATATTTTCGTGCAAATGGTCGACCGATGAGGTGCCTGGAATCAGCAGGATGTTGGCCGAGCGTTGAAGCAGCCACGCGAGCGCCACCTGCGTCGGCGTGGCATTGACTGATCTGGCCACGTCAGACAGCGCGGTCGACTGCAGAGGTGTAAAGCCGCCCAGCGGGAAGAACGGCACGTAGGCGATACCCGCATCCCCCAGCTCGTCGATCAACGCATCGTCCCCACGGTGAGCGAGGTTGTACTGGTTCTGCACGCAGACGATATCGGTGATTGCGCGACCTTGGGCGACTTGGCTGCGGGTCACGTTGCTGAGACCGATATGGTGGACAAGACCTTGCTGTTGCAGTTCTGCCAGCGCGGTGAGCGGTGCGTCGAGCGATCCCTCGGCCGGGCCGTGGATGCTGAACATCAGACGCAGATTGACCACTTCAAGTCGCTCGACGCCCAAGTTGCGCAGGTTGTCGTGCACGGCCTGGGTCAGTTCGCGCGCGGAAAAAGCCGGGTGCCATGAGCCATCTTCCCCACGTTTCGCGCCGATCTTGGTCGCGATCAGCAGATCGTCGGCATAGGGGTGAAGTGCCTCACGAATGATCTGGTTGGTAACATGGGGGCCGTAGAAATCGCTGGTGTCGATGTGGTCGATACCGCTCGCTACGGCCTCACGCAGCACCGCGATCGCCGCATCCCGGTTCTTTGGCGGGCCGAAAACACCCTTGCCGGCAAGCTGCATGGCGCCATAGCCGAGCCGCTTCACGCTGTGGTTGCCGAGCTGGAAGCAGCCGGCTTTGTCGATGTCAGTCATGCATGTCTCCCGATGGGAAGGAAAGTGCTGAATCAGCACGTCGGAGTTACCCGTGCAGCATATTTGGTGCACGGCGTCGGAAGCTTCGTTTCAAAGCGTGGCGAGCGCCTGTTGCAATGGCGTATCGCCGGAGAGAAGTTCGAACTGCTTGCCATGGGTGTGGGGGGCGTCCAGCACCTGCAGAAGTACGGCAGCCACGTCATCACGCGGCACGCTGCCTCGGCGTTTCAACTCGGGGGCGACATCGATGCGGCGGGTTCCGCTTGCGTCGTTGAGTGAGCCTGGCCGAACGATGGTGTAGTTCAGTCCGCTTTCCCGAAGGTGGCGATCGGCGGCCTGTTTGGCGCGAAGATAATGCTGCAGCTCTTCGGGGCCGCTATCGGGTGCATCGGCCCCCATCGACGACACCATCACCAGACGATTTACGCCAGCCTTGTGAGCGGCGTCGATCACGGCGATGGCACCATCGCGATCAATGGCATCGGTTTTTTCCGGACCGCCAACACCGCCGGAGCCTGCTGTAAAGATGACCGCATCGCAGCCTTGCAGCACCTGCCCGAAATCGCTTTCCAGATCGGCAACGACGATGTTGTCTGCACCCAGTTCACGCAATCTTGCAGCCTGGTCGGCGTCACGGATCATCGCCCGGCTTTGGTGCGGGCTGGAGGACATCTGCCTGATCAGGCAGCGGCCGATATGACCGTTGGCGCCAACAATGAGTACGCGCATGGAATGCTCCTTTGACACTGATACGGAATCTGGTGACGAGATGTTGGTCGCAGCGATTCAGGTCGACGGGCGATCCTGACTGACGCCAGCGAGCGGGGGATAACGCCCGCCTCCAACGTCCATTTGTACTGCATGAGGCGTCAACCTGCAGTGTTTCCGCAGCTCGCTTACGTGGCCCGCCGTCGGTTTGAATCTGCGGTTCTTTCCGTGCGTTGATCCAGGACATGCGTAGTCCCATTCCGCATATTTGTGCAAGTTCTGTGGGTGGGCATGCGCAAGCTACGTTCGCATGACATCCGACAACGTAGAATATCCTCTCAACTTTCTTCAAAAGGTCTGGCCATGCCCCTCGATTCATCACATCGCAGGGAGCGTGTGTCCGCTGAGCCTTCCAGTGTCCGTGACAAGCCGCTGAAGTTCAGTGGCGACAACACGTTCCATCGCGAACTGAGACGCCGCGTCGATGCCGAGTTCAAGCGCAGCGGCACCAAGCAGCGCGACAGCGCGCAGATGTTCCTGAAGACGCTGGTCATTTTGAGCGCGTTTGCGCTCACCTACGTGGCGCTGGTTTTTTTTGCGACCCGCGCATGGGAAGGCGTGCTGCTGAGCATCGTTCTCGGCGTGGCGACCGCCGGCATCGGCTTCAACATCATGCATGACGGCGGGCACCAGGCCTATTCGCAGTGGCGCTGGATCAACCGGCTGATGGCGATGACCCTTGATCTGGTGGGAGGCAGTTCGTATCTCTGGCAATGGAAGCATGGGCGCTTCCATCACACTTGGGTCAATGTGGCCGGCCATGATGCCGACATCGACCTCGGCGTGCTCGGGCGGTTGTCGCCGCTGCAACCGCGGCGGTCGTGGCATCGCTGGCAGCACAT
>JBDTXA010000098.1:0-13455 GCA_040006415.1 Rhodanobacter sp. | reverse complement strand
TCGGCCTGCTGGGCGCGACGATTCCCGAGGAATACGGCGGCGCCGGCATGAACGCCGTCAGCTATGGCCTGATCTGCCAGGAGCTGGAGCGCGGCGACTCCGGCTTGCGCAGCTTTGCTTCGGTGCAGAGCTCGTTGTGCATGTATCCGATCTTTGCCTATGGCAGCGAGGAGCAGAAGAAACAGTATCTGCCCGGAATGGCGGCGGGCGAAATCATCGGCTGCTTCGGGTTGACCGAGCCGCACGGTGGCTCCGATCCAGCCAACATGAAAACCAACGCGAAAAAAGATGGCGAGGACTGGGTCATCAACGGCGCCAAGATGTGGATCACCAACGGCAACCTGGCGCACATCGCGATCGTGTGGGCCCAGACCGACGATGGCATTCAGGGCTTCGTGGTGCCAACGGAAACCGCCGGCTTCAAGGCGCAGGAAATCCACAAGAAAATGAGCCTGCGTGCGTCGGTCACCAGCGCGTTGTTCTTCGACGACGTGCGCGTGCCCGACAGCGCTCGCCTGCCGAACGTGAAAGGCCTCAAGGGTCCGCTTGGCTGCCTGACCCAAGCCCGCTACGGCATTACCTGGGGACCGATCGGCGCAGCCCAGGCGTGCCTCAGGGAGGTGCTCGACTACACCGGTGAACGCATCCTGTTTGGCCGTCCCCTGGCGTCCAACCAGGCGGTGCAGCTGAAACTGGCCGACATGGCCCGGCGGATCACCAGCGCGCAGCTGTTGTCGCTGCAGCTCGGTCGCTTGAAGGATGCGGGCAAGATGCAACCAACCCAGGTCTCGCTGGCGAAATGGAACAACTGCCGCATGGCGATCGATATTGCCCGCCAGTGCCGCGACATCCTCGGTGGTGCAGGCATCACCACCGAGCACGGTGCGATTCGCCATGCGCTGAACCTCGAGTCGGTGATCACCTATGAGGGCACTGAAACGGTTCACGAACTGGTGGTCGGGCGTGAACTGACTGGCATCAACGCATTCTGAACAAGGCGTCGCGTCGATGGAATCCGGTTTGCCACGCATCGAGACCGAACGACTGATTCTCCGTCCCCCACAAGCGGAGGATTTCGATGCCTACGCAGCGAACATGGCTGATGCCGAAGCGGCCCGTTTCATTGGTGGGCAGCAGCTGAGAGCCGTAGCTTGGCGCGGGTTTCTCTCTTCGGCGGGTGCGTGGATGATTCAGGGGTTTTCGATGTTTTCGGTGATCGAGAAAGCAAGCGGACGGTGGGTCGGTCGGCTTGGCCCCTGGTATCCGGAAGGATGGCCCGGTACCGAGGTCGGCTGGGGTTTGTGCCAATCTGCTTGGGGCAAGGGCTATGCCTATGAGGGCTCCGTGGCGGCTATCGACTGGGCTTTCGATCACCTGGACTGGAACGAGGTGATCCACTCGATTGCGCCAGACAACGTGGCGTCACAGGCATTGGCTCGACGACTCGGATCCAGCTGCCGTGGACCCGGCCAGTTGCCGCCGCCGTTCGAGGATGCTCCGATCGAGATCTGGGGTCAGACCCGCGAGCAATGGCGCCAGCAGCGCGCGTCCCGGTGACGGTTTCGCACTCAGGCGATGCCTTGGCTCTGTTCAGCACGCTAGCGACGGTAGTGCCTGATCTGCAGCGATGCTGCCATGACCGCTGGGTGCTCATCGGCAGCGCTGCGGCGCGGCTGGCAGGCGCCGTTGTCACGGTGGCGGATATCGATGTACTGACCTGTGAGAGCGATGCCGTACGTCTGTTGGACCGCTGGGCGGCGCGCCGGGATCACGACCATGAGCCCGCCGACGGGCGCCGGTTTCGCTCCCTCTTCGCACGGTTCAACTTTGTTCCCTTGCCGGTGGAAATCATGGGAGGCCTCGAGCTGTCGCGCTCAGAACGGTGGGAATCCGTGACGATCGAACATTCGATGTTGGTGGACGTCGGCGGTATCGGGGTCCGCGTGCCCTCGCTGGATGAGCAGATCCGTTTGCTGGAAAGTTTTGGTCGTCCCAAAGACAGGGCCCGAGCCGTGGCGTTGAAGTCATTGAAGCAGGAGCGATCGTGATTACTGTCTATGGCATGCGCACCTCCGGCAACTGCTACAAGTTGCAGTTGTTGCTGGATCAACTCGGTCGGGACTATCGCTGGGTAGACGTGGATAGTGCCCACGGCGAGACGCGCACTGCCGCGTTTCTGGCCAGAAATCCCAACGGCAAGGTACCGCTGCTGGAGCTGGACGATGGTCGGCGACTGGCCGAGTCCAATGCCATTCTCTGCTACCTGGCGGAAGGAACGCCCTTGCTTTCGAACGACGACTGGCTGCGTGCACAGACGCTGCAATGGCTGTTTTTCGAGCAATACAGCCACGAGCCTTTCATCGCCGTGGCCCGTTTCATCTGCCTGTTCCTGCCCGAAGATCATCCGCGCCGCGCCGAATTGTCCTCACTGCATCTTCGCGGTGCGCAAACACTGGCCGTGATGGAGCAACATCTGGCTGCGCACGAATGGTTTGTCGGCAGTGAATACGGCGTGGCCGATATCGCTCTGTATGCCTACACGCACTGTGCTGGCGAAGGCGGTTTTGATCTGTCCGCGTTCCCGAATATCCTCACGTGGCTGGCCCGTGTTCAAGCCCAACCCGGTCACACCCCGATGCAATATTAACGCCTGATTGTAGGAGCCCACTCTGTGGGCGATGTTTTTCAAGAGCATCGCCCACAGGGTGGGCTCCTACAAAAATTCCGCCACATTCGAAAATTCCGTCACATTCGAAAATCCCACCACATTGCCGATAACCACCATGTCCATTCCGTTTGCCATCAGCGCCCGACACAAGGGTTTTAATCGTGCCGAGGTCGTCGATCAGAATTTCATCGAGTTCGTGCAGTTGTGGCAGGGTGAGGTCGATACACCGCCGCGGGATGATGAGGCGGTATTGCCGGGCAGTGCGCTGGATGCGCGCAGCTTTCGCGAGTTGCTTGAGTCACAGTTGATTTCGCGTCACCTCGATCTGATGGCGCGCGTGCTGCGCGTGCAAAACAAGGTGTTTTACACGATCGGCTCCAGCGGTCACGAAGGCAACGCGATGGTGGCGCGGCTGACTCGCCACACCGATCCTGCGTTTCTGCACTATCGTTCAGGCGGCTTCATGGCCGAACGCTTCCGCAAGATACCGGGCATGGATCCGGTGATGGATTCGGCGTTGAGCTTTGCCGCCAGCAAGGACGATCCGGCGTCCGGCGGTCGGCACAAAGTGTGGGGCAGCAAGCCGCTGTGGGTCCTGCCGCAGACCTCGACGATCGCCTCGCATTTGCCCAAGGCGCTGGGTACCGCAGTGGCGATCGAACAGGCGCGCCGCATCGGCCATCAATTGCCGATTCCAGATGACAGCATCACGATCTGCTCGTTCGGTGATGCCTCCAGCAACCATGCCACGGCGCAAACGGCTTTCAATACCGCGGCGTGGACGGCTTATCAAAAGCTGCCGGTGCCGGTACTGTTTGTGTGCGAGGACAATGGCATCGGCATCTCGGTGAAGACGCCCAGCGGCTGGATTGCCCAGAACTACCAGCATCGGGCCAACCTCGACTATTTCTTCGCCGATGGCCTGGATCTGGCCGAGGGCTACGCGCAGGTGCAGCGCGCAGTGGAACATTGTCGCCGCACCCGGCGACCGACGTTTCTGCATCTGAAAACCACGCGCGTGATGGGTCACGCCGGTACCGATTTCGAGATCGAATGGCGTTCGATCGACGAGCTTTTCGCGGTCGAGTCGACCGATCCGTTGCTGCGCTCGGCCGGCATTGCAATGGAGTCGGGCCTGTACTCGAAGGACGAGCTGCTCAACCTCTATGAAGCCACGCGAAGATCCTGTTTTGCGGCGGCTGAGGACGCGGATTCTCGTCATCGACTGACGTCGCTGGAGGATGTAATGAGGCCGTTGGCGCCTTACACACCCGCCGCCGTGAAGACCGAAGCCGAGCGTTCGGACTATGCCGAAAAGCGCCTCGCTGTCTTCGGCGGCGAGGCTAAACTGCCGGAAAACCTGCCGCCGCGACATCTGGCCATCCAGATCAACCAAGCCCTGCACGACCTTCTGGCGAAGTATCCGCAGGCATTGCTGTTTGGTGAGGACGTGGCACAGAAGGGTGGCGTCTATACCGTCACCAAGGGTCTCAACAAGGCGTTCAGAGGCAGCCGTGTGTTCAATACGCTGCTGGACGAAACCATGATTCTTGGACTGGCCCAGGGCTACGCGAACATGGGCATGCTGCCGATACCGGAGATCCAGTATCTGGCGTACTTCCACAACGCCTGTGACCAGATCCGCGGCGAGGCGGCATCGCTGCAGTTCTTCTCCAACGACCAGTATCGCAATCCGATGGTGATGCGGGTGGCATCGCTGGGCTACCAAAAGGGCTTCGGCGGCCACTTTCACAACGACAATTCGATGACCGCGCTGCGTGACATCCCCGGCCTGGTCGTGGGTTGTCCCAGTCGTGGTGACGATGCGGCGATGATGCTGCGCACGTTGATGGCGCTGGCCAAGGTCGATGGCCGCGTGTGTGCATTCCTTGAGCCGATCGCGTTGTACATGACCAAGGACTTGTACGAGCCTGGCGACGGAAAGTGGCAGTTCGACTATCCCTCGCCGGATCGTGCCATGACGCTGGGTGACGGACGCGTCTACAACGAGGCGGCGACCGACTTGGTGATCTTTACTTTCGGCAATGGGGTGCCGATGGCACTGCGTTCGGCGCGCATGATCGAAAACGAGCAGAGATGGCAAGTGCGTGTGGTCGATCTGCGCTGGCTGGCTCCGCTCAACGATGCATTTATCGCGACACAGGCGAGCTCTGCCAGTCGCATCCTGGTGCTGGACGAGGGGCGCAAGAGTGCTGGCGTAGGCGAGGGCGTGATCACGGCGATCGTCGAGGGTGGTTATGGCGCAACACCGTTGCGGCGGGTCGTGGGCGCCGACACCTTTACCCCGCTTGCTGGTGCAGCCCTGCTGGTCTTGCCGGGCGAGGCGGACGTGGTGGATGCCGCGCGTAAACTGGCTGACGGATGATTGGACTCAGTGATCTCGCTCGCGCTTCTCTCCCGAGTGGAGTCGCGGTGCGGCGATGGCGGGAGATTGCTCGGGCTCATGAATGCAGACCCGGTTGCGTCCATTAAGTTTGGCGTCATACATCGCCTTGTCCGCCCGCTCAACCAGTGATTCGACGTCGTCGCCGTCGACGCGCATGGCCACACCGATGCTGATGCTCAGCAGCAGCGATTCGCCGTCTATGCCAATTTCCAGCCGATGCACTCGCCGGCAGAGGCGGGTCGCCACCTGCATGGCCTGTTGCGCCTGGGTGGCATCAAGCAGGGCGACGAATTCCTCGCCACCGTAGCGACCAAGCAGATCGCCTGGACGCAGTTCGGTGGTTAGCGCTTTCGCTACCGCAACCAGTGCGCGATCACCGCTGTTATGGCCATGGCGATCATTGAGCAATTTGAAATGATCCAGATCGAGAAAGAGCAGGCTGATGGGGTGCGGCGGGCCTCCGGCGAGCAGGGCGCTGGCGCGCTCGGTCCAGGCACGGCGGTTGAGTACGTTGGTCAGGGCATCATGATCGGCGAGAATACGCACCTCATCACGATCATGGCGAAGTCGAAGCGCGCGGTCGGCGAGGCCTAGCGACAATACGATCGCCTCGAATGCTCCACCAGCGAGGCTGGCATTGTTTAGCCAGAGCCAGTCCGCAAAGGCACCATTGACCTGGGCACTGGTGAAGGCAGTCAGCATCAGCAACGGGATCCATCCCGCCAGGAAGAACCATCCCTGACGCGAACCGCGAGCAACGGCCACGTTGGCAGCAACCAGCAGCAGGGCGGCGCCGATCATCAGCAAGGGGTTGAGCAGCAGTTGCGCAACGTCGACCAGCAGGGGAATGTGGCTGCAACGCATCAGCACAATCTGGATCATGCCTACGGCAAGCGCCATGACCGGGACACGCAACAACGGTGCGAAGCGTCGTAACTCACAGAATCGCATCACGAACAGCGAAGCGAAAGCGACTGAAAGGGCGACGGCTGCCTCCCACATCATCGGTGCCAGGCCAGACAGCCAGTGCCATTCGAGCGGGTGGAACACGAAGCTGGTCTGGATACCCTGGATCAGGGAGTAGCAGAGGATGTAACCGGCGTACCACGCGAACGTGACGTCACGCAGCATCACGGCAAAGCACAACGCCATCAAGACCATCGCCAGCATCACCGCAAAACACGCCGTTGCAAACACAAGCCATTGGGAGTCCTTCTCCAGATAGATATTCCACGGCAGAAGCTGAAAACTCATTGGCGAGCTCACCGTTGACGCCGGTTCGATCTTGAGCAGCATCGGGACGGATGCGGGAAGCGTCTTTGGAACCCGCCATGCGAGGCGCCCGTGACCGTGCATGACCGCGCTGAAATCTCCCGTCGCCAGAGATTGGGTCTGCCCGTCGTTGTAGACCGTCACGGTCCCCAGTGGGGCGGGATAAATGGTCAGGACTCGTTCGGTATTGTCCCAGGGAGGCTGCGGTGCAATGACGACCCAGGTACCCCCTTCGTTGGGATGAAACTGCTGCAATACCGACGGATCAAAGCTTTTCAGCATCCCGGCGCGATAGTCTTCGAGTACGGTTTTCGGCGTGTCATGGAGACGGACTTCGCGCGATGCGCCGTCGAGCGGGCTGGTCGCTGCATAGGCGACGCTCAGCCCCAGCCACAACAGAAGAAACGCTAGACCTGACCAGGATCGTCTTCGACGACACTTCTTTGGGAATGTGATCAGCCTATCCATATGGCTTGCTCCGTTCTGTCATTCTCGCAAGGGAGTAAGTCTCAGCGATGCTGTGGAAAATCGAAGCCCATGGCGCCAGGCCGACCTTGCTCTAAGGGCGCTATGTGCTCTCCGTGAAAAAGGGAGGCACTTCAGCCCTGACGACGGATTGACCCGTGAAATCGCCTCCTGCACCTGGTTGTAAGCACGCGTCGTGCCACAGTAGACGTAATCATCCCCAAGCGTTACCTAAGCCCAATAATGACGCCGTGATGACGTCCTAAAATAGAGGCGTGCAGGCGATCCACGCGCACTAACCGACGTGCAGGGTCAGTAGAGGTCCTGCTCAATGGCACTCAGGCTGCCAGACGCGGCCGGCCGTGCTCAGTCCGGACGCTTCGCACCCAGCAGCATCAATACCTCCTGCGCGCTGCGGATGCGCTCAGTCGCGCCCGGCAGGTCCAGGACGATCTTGAGCTTGTCCTGACCATCCAGTTTGTATACGCGTGGAAGTCGCTGGATCAACTTGATGATCGCCATGGGATCGATTTCTGGCTTCTCGCGGAATACGATCCGGCCACCGTTGGCACCAAAATCGAGCTTCCTGATGCCCAGCGGCGTCGCCATCAGTTTCAGGCTGGCCACGGCAAACAAATGTTTGGTGCTGTCGGGGAGCAGGCCGAAGCGATCGATCATTTCAACTTGCAGGTCGCGCAGGCCGCCCTCGTCGCGGGCACTGGCAATCCGCTTGTAGAGTGTAAGGCGTGCATGTACATCACCCAGATAGCCATCCGGTATCAGCGCCGGCAAGTGCAGTTCGACCTCGGTTTCATGTTCGCTGCTGAGATCGAAATCGGGAATTTTCCCTGACTTCAGGGCGCGCACGGCCCGATCCAGCAATTCGGAATAGAGGCCGAAACCGATTTCCTGGATCTGGCCGGACTGCTCGTCCCCAAGCAGTTCGCCCGCGCCGCGAATTTCCAGATCGTGGGCGGCAAGAGTGAAGCCGGCCCCCAGCTCTTCCAGCGATACGAGTGCTTCCAGTCGTTTCTGTGCGTCTGCTGTGATCGATTTGCGATCAGGTACCACGAGATAGGCGTACGCGCGATGGTGCGAGCGTCCGACGCGTCCGCGCAGCTGATGCAACTGCGCCAACCCGAAGCGGTCGGCGCGGTTGATGATGATGGTATTGGCGGTCGGAATATCGATGCCGGTCTCGATGATCGTGGTGCAGACCAGCACGTTGAAGCGCTGCCGGTGGAAGTCCGCCATCACGCCTTCGAGTTCGCGCTCAGGCATCTGGCCATGGGCGATGCGAATGCGCGCCTCCGGTACCAGTTCCTCCAGTTCGCGCACGATGCGCTCGATGCTCTGGACTTCGTTGTGCAGGAAATAAATCTGGCCGCCGCGCGACAGTTCGCGCTGCAGTGCCTCGCGGATAGTCGCAGGGTCCCACGCCGAGATGAATGTACGGACGGCGCTGCGATGCGCTGGTGGCGTGGCGATCAGTGAGAGATCGCGCAGCCCGGCCATCGCCATGTTCAGCGTGCGCGGGATCGGCGTGGCGGTCATGGTCAACAGGTCGACTTCGGCGCGAAGTTTCTTCAGTTGCTCCTTCTGTCGTACACCGAAGCGTTGCTCCTCGTCGACGATGACCAGGCCCAGGTCCTTGAATTTGATATCCGGCTGCAGCAGCTTGTGCGTCCCCACGATCACGTCGATCTGGCCATCGGCAAGACGCTTGAGTGCGTCGCTCACCTCTTTGCTGGAGCGGAATCGCGAAAGCACGTCGACTCGTACCGGCCAGTCGGCGAAGCGGTCGGCGAAGTTGCGGTAGTGCTGCTGCGCCAACAGGGTGGTGGGCACCAACACGGCGACCTGCTTGCCGGCGGTGGCGGTGGCAAAGGCGGCACGCAAGGCCACTTCGGTCTTGCCGAAGCCGACGTCGCCGCAGATCACCCGGTCCATTGCCCTCGGTGCGGCCAGATCGCCAAGCACTGCCTCGATCGCGCTTTCCTGATCCGGAGTTTCCTCGAACGGAAAGGTGCTGCCGAATTCCTCGACCAGTTGACGATCGATCAGCATCGATTCACCGCCGCGGGCCTCCCGCTGCGCGTAGATCGCCAGCAGCTCCGCCGCCACGTCGCGGACCTTCTCGGCCGCTTTCTTCCGCGCCCGCTCCCACGCGTCACCACCCAGCGAATGCAGCGGCGCCAGCTCGGGCGCCGTGCCGCTGTAGCGGCTGACCAGGCCCAGTTGGGAGACCGGTACATAGAGCTTGTCGCCCTTGGCGTATTCGATGGTGAGGAATTCGCTGGCCATGCCGCCTACGTCCATCGACACCAGACCCTGGTAGCGGCCGACGCCGTGATCGACGTGCACGATCGGCGCGCCCGTGGTGAGCTCGGTCAGATCGCGGATGATGCTTTCCGGATCGCGCGCGCTGCCGCGACGGCGCTTGCGCTCCCGTTCGCTCCGCACGCGCTGGCCGTATAGCTCGCGCTCCGTAAATACGGTGAGTGCGGGCTTGGTCAGCGCGTAACCCTGTTCGAGTCCGGCGATCGTGATGGCGAACGGCAGTTTGTTGCCCGTCGTCGACGGTGCAAGAAAGGCCTGCCAGTCGTCGACGACCTGAGGTTTCATGCCTGCGGTCGCCAGCGTTTCGATCAACGCCTCGCGGCGGCCCGCTGAATCGGCGGCGATCAAGACCCGGCCTGGGTAGCTGGAAATGAAATGCTGCAGCGAAGCTCCCGGTTCCTCACCCTTGCGATTGAGCGGCAGCTCAGGCGCTGATTGAGTTCCTGTGTCGATGGCATGCTCATGACCGGCATCAACCATCTCTACGCGTAGCCGCTTGTTGAGCCGCTCGCGCAGTTGCTCTGGCGGCAGATACAACTCGGCCGGTGGCAGTACAGGTCGCTCAATATCGTGTGCGCGCTGGTCGTAGCGTTCGGCAGTTTGCGCCCAGAATTGATCTGCCGCGTCGCCTGCACCTTGGTTGAGGATGAACAGTGCATCATCCGCGAGATAGTCGAACAGGGTGGCGGTATGCGGGAAAAATAGCGGCAGGTAATATTCGATGCCGCCGGGCGTAACGCCTTCTTTCATGTCCTGATACAGCGGGCAGCGGCGTATATCGATTGGGAAACGCTCGCGCAGGAGGCTTCGGAAGTCCTTGGCGGCTTCATCGGTCAGCGGAAATTCGCGTGCCGGCAACAACTCGATCTTCTCGACCTGCTGCTGTGAACGCTGGGTTTCCGGGTCAAAGCTGCGTATCGACTCTACCTCGTCGTCGAACAACTCGATGCGATACGGCTCGGCCGTGCCCATGGGGAAGATGTCGAGCAAGGCACCACGCACCGCGAAATCACCGGGTTCTGCCACCTGCGGCACATTTCGATAACCCGAGGCCTCCAGCCGACGCTGTTCACGTCCCAGATCCAGCTTCTGTCCCTTGGACAACACCAGGCCGGAGCCGGTGATGTGACTGCGTGGGGCAATCCGCTGCATGAGTGTCGCCACCGGCACCACCAGGACGCCGCGAGTCACACTCGGCAGTTGATACAGCGTGGCGATCCGCTGCGAGACGATCTCGGGGTGCGGGCTAAAGGCGTCGTAGGGCAGGGTTTCCCAGTCGGGGAAGTGCAGCACCGGCAGGCCGTCGGCGTAGATGTTCAGCTCCGCTTCCAGGGCGTGGGCCTGTTGCGTGTCACGCGTGACGGCTACCAGCAACCCGTCATGGGAGCGGGCCGATTCGGCGATCAGCAAAGCGCGTGAGGAGCCATGTGGATGGGTCCAGTAGCGACGTTGCTTGGCAGTGACGGGCAGGGGCGGATGCTTGATCAGGCTGGGCATAGGGGCGCGTGTTCAGGGCGCCGCGATCGGGCCGCGCCGGGGAAAGCGGGCAAGTGTAGCGCGAGAGCAGATTCAGGCCTGATTCCGGTGGTCAAAACGATATCTTTGTCACCCTATCCTTGCGGCGAATTCTCGGCCTCAAAGCTTCAGCATGAGCTTCGCGGTGCCGGGTTCATCCGGAATCATCCGCTGGGTGAAGCCAAGCTCTTGGCAAAGCTTCAGCATCGGCCGGTTCTCCTGCAGGACATAACCCCAAAGCTCGGCGATGCCACGTCGCCGGCAATCGTCGACCAATCGCTGCATCAGCAGGGCACCGAGTCCAAGACGGCTCCAATCGTGTTCAACCAGCACCGAGAACTCAGCGCTGTCGGTGACCTCGTCGACGTAGACTCGCCCTACGCCACGCATCTCTGCAGGCTGCACCGTGTCGTCCATCAACACGTATGCGGTCTCTATTGCCTCGTCGATCCGGCACATGCGTTCAGCCATGGGTGCGGGAAGTTCAGACATGGCATGGAGAAACCGCCGACGAATGTCTTCCGACGACAGGCGGTTGAAGCAACGCTGCATGGCGGATACGTCTTGCGAGGTGATCGAACGCAATACCAGGCGGCGTCCGTCCTGAATGCCGACCCTCTCGCCAATTTCTGCTGGCGTAACCCGTGGTCGGGCAAACCGCTCGCTGGTGCGCGGGGGCAGTGAAGCAAATCTGGATGGTGCAGCGAAATCTACGACAGGAATCATGATCAATCCATACTTTGGCGTATTGTGTGCAGTGCAGCATGAATTCACAATGAAGAAATCGGCGCGGCAGCGTCCCCACATGCCTGTTTACGGCATTCCGGATTGGCGGGGCAAAGTCTTCGCGTACGATACGGTTGAAACGAGGAAGGGCGGCTCTGGCGTTTGGCAAATCCACCACGGCTCTCACCGCATCTCGATGGGTGACTTCATGCGAGCCGTGACATCGCGTTGGACACTGAATGGATGATGAGGGTCTTGGTCGAGAGGTCTGGGATGACACTCTCATCGGAGTGACGGGGCTGATGCTCACTATGGGGATGGAGTCGCTTTCCCGAACTGGATGACAGACGTCGCCTGTTCGAGCGCGAGGTCTCGCACGCACGCAAGGTCTGCATGATGATGCCGGCCGAGTGTTGCAGTGGGCATTGATTCATATCCGCTGGTGCTGAAGACCTTGGTCGCCCCCGCGGACGCCGGTTGAATGAGGTCCGCGATCAACACTTTAAGAGAGGCAGTGCATGAAACAACATCTTGGCGCGGTGACACTTCTGGTGGCCGACTATGATCAGGCAATAGATTGGTATACGCAAAAGCTGGGCTTCGAGCTCGTCGAAGACACCCATATGGGAAAGGGCAAGCGCTGGGTTCTGATCGCGCCTCCCGGTTCGGGCGAAACCCGCCTGCTGCTGGCTAAAGCCACGAGCGTCGGGCAGGTTTCGCGCATCGGCAGTCAGGCCGGTGAACGAATGTTTCTTCTGCTGCATACCGACAATTTCGAGCGCGACCGGGCAAAAATGTCCACTGCTGGCGTACATTTTCGTGAAGAAACAAGGCATGAGGCGTACGGCACCGTGGCGGTGTTCAAAGACCTCTACGGCAACGCCTGGGACCTGCTGCAACTGAATGACTGAGGCACTACCAGATCAGGTCATCAGGCACTTCGAACTGCCGGTAGTGCTCGGCGTCTTCACCGCCTGTTTCCATGGCCGAGGGCTGGCCATGGTCAAGCACAATCAATTCCGGTGCTCGCGAATACACCTTGTCCGCCGCCACCCGCGGCAGCAATTCGTAGGTATCGTCCTGGCACGCGATGACCAGCGTTCCTGTGGCTAGCTGTGAACGCAGCGCCGCCGTCACCAATACATCCCTGATCCTGTCGCCGTGATTGAAGCGATATGTGAGTTCACCCTCTCGGGGAATCTTATGTGCGGCAATGATCTGGCGAACCTGTGCAAGGGCTTCATTGACTTGAGTGCGGGCGTTTCGCTCGGCGGCTAGCGCTCGGTCGCGCTCGGCTTTTGCCAATTGAGATCGCTTGGCCTCGACCTGCTCGGCGCTCGGTGTCGCCGGAGCCTTTCCCTTGAGCCTCTTTGCTTGCTCGCGCACGACCTGCGCGGCTTTGGCCTTGTTGACTAAGCCGGCCTTGAGGAGCTGTTCCTGCAGGAGGTTGCGCATCGTAATCGGACGAGAGTCAGGCGGAATTGCCGTTGGCTATTGTAGCGTGCCGCCAGAATTCGGGCAGTCGGGCTCGGCCTGGCTGGATAAATTACTCGTTTACAGCAATGAGAAGAGATTGCTCATCCCATGCCTGCAGTAGTCAGCAATTGCCGAACATACATAGACGTGAGACCTACTTGGCGAAACGAGAAAGAAAGGTGATGTTTAGCCCACTTTCCCGATTTCCCGTCCAGTAATCGTTGACACAGTGCTACATTTGTCTCGCAATAATCACTTGAAGCCAAAAAAAGGGGAAGCACCATGTTGAAGAAGATTTCTAGCCGGGCGATGTTCGCAGGCGTTCTGATGTTGGCCATGTCCTCACAGGCGTTTGCTTCGGACCCGCCCTCCGCAGGCCTCGGGCAGTCGTGGCCCAATACGGCCGACATGAGCCGCAGTCCCTCTTTGCACGCCTACGTGTTCATGCTGCGCGGCGTCAAATATGTGCAGGTCAACGACATCAACGGCAATGTGCTCGGTGCGGTCGGTACGGCGAACGGCGAGTTCATCACGTTGCCAATTGGTCGCTTCTCAAATCTCGTCTCGACGCCGCAAGAGCCTGCGG
>JBDTXA010000097.1:0-13627 GCA_040006415.1 Rhodanobacter sp. | reverse complement strand
TCGGGCAGCGTCGAGCGGGTGCAGTTCACGCTGGATTCCGGAGGACTCTATTGGAACCCGGCGCGCCAGGTCTACGAAGCAAAGCCACCCGAACCCGCCGGAATCCTGGTGACACGACCGTACATAGTTGGCATCACGCGCGAGCTCGCGTTTGCGCGGCATGGTTCGTGGGTGGGCACGCTGTTCGACTATCGTCCGCCGCAGTTCGGGCTCAGCCGTGGTGAACAGCAACTGCTGTTGGCGGCGCTGGCAAGTTCCGGCGGTACGGATCAGGAGCTCGCCCTCAACTTGCGGCTTTCAGTTACAACCCTCAAGAAGATGTGGAGCTCGATCTACCGCCGGGTGAACGCCTGCGACCCCGTGCTGATCCCCGATTCGGCGCTGCCCGAATCGGGAACCCATGATCGGGGACGCGAGAAGAAGCGCAGCCTGCTCGCCTATCTTCGCGAGCATCCAGAGGAGCTGCGCCTCTATTCTCCGAAGCTGCTGACAGAGAGTCTGCGCCCGGTGACCAGCAAGTGACGCGTACTGCCTGACTCAGTGATCCACCACCACTGTGCAGCTCTGCTGATCATCCTCGTCCTCCCAGCGCCAGCGCCCGCTGCATCTGGTGACCACCCCATGGATCGGCAGCGACCCGAAGTGGCTGCTGGCAGGCAACCCGAATGTCAAGGTGAGATTTGCAAACTCGACGTATGCAGTCCCCGGAGCGCGCGGGTCAGTCCCGCCGAGTATGCAGATCGTCACGGGTGACGGGTTGCCGAACGGCGCGTTGGACCCATTGCCCGTCACGTAAGCCATTCCGGTCAACGCAAAGCCGCCGGCGACGGCGGGCTTGAATTTCGCCGGACACAGGGTTTGCCAATCCATCGGGCCATCGTGGACCACGCCGTCCGTCACGCTGATGTGATGCGTGTGCGCAGCCAGCGACCCGGGATCGAAGACCGAACTTGCGTTTGCGACTTCGGACGTCTCCATCGACATCGCCGCCGAGAACGTCGCCCTGCTACGCCGGGCGTTCAGACCCAACGTCCATGTGCCGTGCATTTCGTACGGACTGCCACCAATCGCCTTGCCAGTGTTGCCGTCGCTGGTAGGCGTGTAGTCATTGAGCAGGCCACTGAAATGCGTGGGCAACGGTGGCACGCCTCCCGCCAAGGCGCGAGACTGTCCACCGACCCCCAGCGCGAGCAATGCCACGACCCCGGACAGCAGAACTGTCCGGTTGCGCGCGGTTCGCGCCATTTTTTTGCTCTTCATGGAAAACCCTCCCGGTTTGCCTTGCGGCGATGCCTGGACTCCACCTACTCGGGCGTCTTGAAATTCAATGTCCGGGACCGGACGGACTCCAGGTGAAGGAGCCTACGGGAAGCGCGACAGGACGCTATCCCCCTAATAGGACCATAAGTGTCGAGCAACCGGAAACAGATCCAGAGATCCAAAAGGGGTCAGAGACGAATGGCACTTCCTTAAGCGGGAAGCCCTGTTTTCCGTCATTCCTGCGAAAGCAGGAATCCAGTGACCTCAGCCTTTTTCGAGCAGCCAAAGACACTGGATCCCAGCTTTTGCGACGATGACGGGCTTAAGTCAGTGCCATTCGTCTCTGACCCCTCTTGCCGCAACTTTCTGAGGACTGCTTGGAGCCCCGAATCACATTAACGACGTCCGTGACACCACTTTTGCTGATTTCGGGCACATGGGAACGATCAATGGCGGTCGGCGGCAGCCTGATCGAAGTAGGTCCAGCTGCGCCGGTCGAACAGCAGCTGCTTCTGCTTCACGATAAAGCTATAGCTCGTGGACGGCAGCGGTTTGCCGTCGATGCGCACGGTGCGCAAGCCGGTTGCCGGCTGCGCTGGTCGGATTGATGCAGGCCGTACCTGATAGTCCGACAGCGGCCTCGCAAGTGGGCCGCTGAGCGCCTCGTGCAGTACGCGGCCCTGTGCGGTGGGCAGCGGCAGGCCGAGCAGTGCCGCCAGCGTCGGGGCGAGGTCTACATTGCCGCTGGGAAGCGGGTCGCGCATGCCGTGCCGAAAACTGGGGCCACTGGCGACCAGCGTGTTGTGCACGTCGCGCGGGCTGAAGCTGCCATGCTGACCACGTTCGGTTGAGGAGGTACCCACCTCGGTACCGGGAAAGCCCTGGATCAACGCATCAGCGTCCCAGGCGTAACTGATGATGATGTCCGGCCCGCGCGCGGCGTTGCCCAAGTGCACCGCCTCGGCCGGCAACGTGCCGGGAATCGCACCGTAGCGACTGGCCACGAAAATGGTTGCCACCACCGCGCGCGACTGCAGGAAGCGTACCGCGCGCGTCACCAACGCCGGATCATGCGACGGCACGTAGAGGTAATCCGTGCCGTCGTTCGGTGCGATCACCAGCGCGTCCCGCGGCAGCTGATCCGGCACTTTGTAACTCGGTGTGGTGTACGGCCCGGGCTTGCCGCAGAGGCGGCCGTCGTCGTCATAGCGGGTTTTATACAGCTGCGAGCCATCAGCACGGATACCGCTCATTACGGGCGTGTAGGTGCAGCCCTTGCCGTCATACGCGTGGAAGCCTGCGCTGGACAGGTCGTCAGCCATGCGTACGCTGCCGGAAACTGAATAACCCCACTGAGGATCGACTTGGGCGATATGGCCGTCGTTGATGGCGCGCAGTGGGAACAGCGCAGCTGGCCCGGCAACATTGCTGTGGCCGTGGTCGGAGACCACCACCAGATCAGTGTCCTCGGCCATGCCGAGTTCGCGCAGTTTTGCCTGCAGCTTGCCCAGCAGTTCATCCTGCGCCTGAAGGGCCAGATGGAATTCCGGAGAGCCGACCCCGTACTCGTGCTCTGTCGTATCCGGGTTGCGCAGCCAGACGATGCTGATGTCCGGCTTGTGCTTCGGCAACACCTGATCCAGATACACCTGCATCATCCAGGCGTTGGCCGGACCGGGCGTGGTCTGGCCGCCTGCGGTGGCGTCGGAGGTGACGCCATCCTTCATCTTCACCAGCTTGACTCGCTGAGTCGGAGAGTCGTTGTCTTCGCTGAGCTGCAGCTGGCTGGCGTCGTAGCTGGAAGCCGCGTTGGCCGGCAGGTTATAGCCGGCTTTTTGCAGTTGCCTGGCGAAGGCCAGCGGCAACGCGGTGTTTTCGTCCAGCAACACGTTGTCGCCACCGACGTCGAGCAACTTGTAGTCCTGCAAAAAGGCCGGGCCGGACTTGCCGATCACTGCGGTGGTCAGGCCCGCCTTGTGCGCGGTAGCCAACAGGGTCGGCACCTGTAGCAGAGCGCCGTCCTCCAGGCGGTCCAGATCACGCAGCACTGCGTAGTCCTCGGTGTATATCGGATCCTGGAAATCCGCCGCCTGTCCCTCCGCATTCAGGCCCTCACCATCGGGTGCGTAGAACGTGTTGCCATAGAAGCCGATCGGCCCCGGATACGCGCCAGTGGCAAAGCTCCCCGCATTGGCCATGGTGAAGGTGGGATAGGTCGAATGGTTATCGCTGAAGAACACCCCACGCGTCGACAACGCCAGCAGGTTCGGCGTGTCCTGCGCACTGATGGCGTCCGGCCGCATGCCGTCCCAGACGAACACGATGACGCGGTGACGAGCCGGCACCGCGGCATGCGCAATCCCCGTGAAAAACACGGTGGCGAGGAAAGCTGTGTTGCACAACGTGCGTTGAAGGCAAGAGGCCGTCATGAAATATCTCGGGGAGCAGAATCAACCGGTCATGCTCGCATTGTGTCATTGCAAACAGGTGTCATTGATCAACCAGCCCAAATGTCTTGAGAGATTAACGCCACGGCCAGACTACCGATTGGCGCGCGCCGCGCAAGTGGTCCGCTGCGACTGCCCTGCCGCAGGCAACCACGCCGGATTGCCAGGATCACGCTTGGCGGCGTGATGTCCGCGCCCGCCGCACGTAAGCAGCGCACCCGAACCGGTGTGATCGCTTCAGTCAAAGGTTCTGCCACAGAACGGCTGGCAGCACCTTGGTGCCCTCTTTTTTTACCGCATCAAGACTATCCGGAGCGAGTCCCAGCACAGCAAGGATGGTGGGTGCCAGCTGGGTGGTGCTGACCGGTGTCGCCAGCCGTTCACCGTGGTGCGCCAAACGCGGATTGCTCAGCAGCAGGGCGACGTGCGTATCGTCGTCGTCGAAGCCGCCGTGCTCGGCCAGCTTGCTGTCGCCAGCCTTGCCGTAGATCACCCCCGCACGCGGAATCACCACAAGGTCCGGAACCCGGGCGTCGTGCGATGGCGCCGGAAACAGCCGCGCCAGTGCAGCACCCTGCACCACTTCACCGATCGCCAGTGGACCGTTGGCAGCACGCAATGCCCGAGCCACACGTGGCGCCACCGCGGGATCGCGCAGCCAGATCAACGCGGCCTGGTCGGTAGTCATTTGCGCAAGCGCGTGCGGGGCTGCGCGCTCGATCACCTGGCGCAGCGCGTTCTTGTCGACGTGCTGCAGTTGGCGGCGGTCGATGGGCCCGTTGCCGTGCTTGGCGGTGACCACCAGCAGAGTCGATCCCAGCAGCTGACGCGTTCGCAATGCCGCCACGATCCGGCCCAACTGGCTATCGCAGCGTCCGATCGCGGCATCGAGCACCGCGCTGGGAGTGCCATCAGGCGCGGCGTAACCGGCCAGCTTCTGCGCCACGTTCACCGCCTGCAAATTCATGCCGAACAGCGCGGGCACCGGCGCGCGCTGCGCGTGGTCATGGGTAAAGCCGGCGATCTGACTGAGCAGTGCGTCGACCTTCTTGGCATCGTAACGCTCGGTTCGCTGCACCGAGCCGGTGATGTGATCGGCCGGCTTGACCTGTTCGCCCTCGTAGTCGCCGCCGATTTCCGGCGTGAAGAGATCGTCGATGGCGTGCCCGCCCGGTCCGTTCAGAATTTCATAGACCGGGTGCTTGTCGATCCAGGCGGTATAGCGCCCAGCCGCATGGATCACGCCGAACACCGTGTTGGTGCGCAGAAAATCGTGCGGATAAACCGGTGTGCAGCTTCCTGCGCGGCGCGGTAGATGTGCGACATCCAGGCCGCGCTGGCCGTGGGCATCGAGCGCGCCGTCGGCTGCCTCGTTGAAGGCAACCGTGGTGCCAAGGCGTCCGGCGCGGCAATCGGCTGCGGAGGCGGCCAGTGCGCGGTCGTAACTGACATCGAAGTAGACGCCGGTCGCCGCCGGTGTGCCGCCGGTCATGATGCCAAGCAACCCGGGAAACGAGTCAGCCGGCACCACCGAATGTGCGTCGGTATATTCACGCCCGCTGGCCGCCATTGCCGCCATGGTCGAATGAGGATGCCGGTGGATGTAGTGGTCGAGGTCGGTGGCATGCATGCCATCCACGCTGATAAGCAGCACGTGCCGGATGACGGTTGGATGCTCGGCCGCGACACTCAGCGGCGCGGACAACGCTGCCAGGCTGGCGAGCACCAGCAGGAACCACACTTTTCTCATTGGATGAAGCTCCAGGGTAGGAAAGCCGGCGCCCTGCGAGTAGAGAGCTTCAGGGACAATTTCGGATCCGCCAAACCGAAGACGGCGAAACCAGAATCAGAGATGACATGCCAATGTCCTTTCCAATACTCAGTATCTCGAGGACCGGGGCCAGCTCTGTATGATCGCACCGTGACATTGCAAACGGATGGCACCGATCCATAGGATCCGACCGCGTTGAGAAGCTCAAGCCACGCCCCTGAGTCTCAACCGCAGTTCGCCCAGCGAGTGACTGTCGCCAAAGGCGACGACAAAGAGGACGGAGGCAATTAGATCAGTTTAATTCCCTCGATCCCCTTTGTTTCCACAAGAGAAAGCCACTCGCGCGCCGAAGCCGCACGAAAGCTCTTGCTTCAGCTATTGATCTGACGACGGAAGAGCCGAATTGCCAGTAAGTGAAACTGACTCCGTTTCTGCTGACGCGACATGACGGCCTAGCGCCATCTTTAGAGAAGCCATTCTCACCGTCTGAGCCACGCCCAACCATCGAAACAAAGGGGACGGAGGCAATTAAGCCGGCCTAATTGCCTCCGTCCCGTTTGTACGGCTGATCGCCATGAACTGCAGGCCTCTGACACCAGCCTTCGCTGATGGGCCAGGAGTACCCTGCGCCTGCCGGGCGGTTGACGGCGTCCCTGATATGACGGTTCGCCTGCAACGACCCGGCCGGCTGTTGGGTTTCTTTACAGCGCCAGAGTGAGTTTGACCATAACCTGACCGGCCTTGTAGCTGTCGTTGAACTGGTAATCGTAAGCGCCTTCGACTGACCAGTTTGAGCTGCTGGCGATCAACACGCCGGCACCGACATCGAACAGATTGCGCCCCTGTTTCACACCCGTCGCTGTAAAGGATGGACCGCCACTGGCGAAGGCTGCGGTGTTGTTCATCTTGTCACCGTGGAACGAATGCAGCCAGTTGACATGAACCTCGGGACGCACGATCTGCGAGCCGGAGGTGACGAGGTCGCGTGAGAATTTCACACCCAGGCCGGACTGAAGGAAATTGTATGTCCGCCCGTCCACGTTCAGATTGACAGGGCCGCCGCCGATCTCGGTGAAGCTGTCGGTTTTGAGACGGGTGTACTGCAGTGTCGCGGTGGGTGTAATGACGTTGCGTCCGTCGCCGAGCTGGAAGTGGTAGCCCGTCGCGCCAAACGCGGTGTACTGATGGCCGCTGTAATCAGCGTTGGCCGTCTCGTTGATACCTGGGAACGAAACCCTGCGCGAGCTCGAATAATCATCCAGGCCGTAGACCAGCGCGGCATTGGCGAACCAGGGTCCCGGCGCATAACCAAAATACGCAGTTGCCTGATACGAGCGAATGTCGCCGCGGCTCTCGGAAGCGGTACCGTCAAGCTTTGACCGCCCAAATCTAACGCCAACGCCGGCGGTGGTGGCCTGGCTGAGCGGGATGTCGTAACCGAGCATCGCGCCGTAGCTATTGTCGTTATAGCCTTCGTATCCGTTATGGGCCTGCTGGGTGCCGGCATAGCCAAACGCGGCGCCCCACAGGCGCGGCTTCAAGTTGTCGGACGGGCAGGCCACGGTATTTTCCCGGCGCTGCGCGTTTCGATCATCGGGCTGGTTGTTCTGGAAACACGGTTGTTCGGCGTTTTCCATATGCGACGCCCACAACCCCTGGAATTGCTGAGTGACGCGGTAGCTTTCCTGCGGCGAGGCGAGGCTGACCGTGCCGGGCTGGAGTTGCGCCAGTGCGTCGGCGACCGCCGGGGCGGTAGGCAGCAGGGTGATCGCGGTCAGGAGCGGTGTGGTTGCCGGTGTCAACGGCAGGGCGTCGATGACCGGTGCAATGATCGGAGCCGTGGGATTGCCGACCGGGGCAACGACGGTGGCAAGCGGTATCTGCGTCGCGGTGATCTGTACCAGGCCGTTAGTGGTGGGGGCCGCCGAAAACAGATAGCGCGTGGTGTTGCTGGTGGCAGTAACCGTGCTGCCGTTGGTGCCACTAGTGGCGTCGACGATGTTAAAACTGCTGCCGACCGGAATCGGTCCAGTTACGGTTACATTCACCTGCAGCGCGTTACCGATACTGGCGGCACCGACAGGGGTGATCTTGCCGTACAGCGACTGGCTGAAGATCGTGGTGTTGATGGTTCCTGCCACCGGGATCGCGAACGCACCGGCCACATTCAGGGTATTGGTGCCAAGCGCGTAATTCGCGGCGTTTGCCTGGCCGGTAATGAGCGCATTGCCGCCGGCCACGGTGATCTGTTTGAGCCCGCTGGCTGCGCCGACCGCGCCATCCACGATGCTGTTGCCATTGAGCGTCAGCGTGCCGGTGCCAGCGCCCGCAGAGTTGGTGATGGCGGCCTTGACCGTCTGGCCTGCCCCCACGTTAATGAAGCCGTCGCCGGCAAAATCCATGGTCGAACCAGTGTTACTGGTGAAACCACCGTTGAAATTGACCGTGCCCGTGCCGGCCACCGAAAATTGCGTCGAGTAGACCGGGCCGTTGAAAGTCACCGTATTTGCATTGCTGCCGGCAGAAATATTGAGAAACGTCGAGCCGGACGCACCCACGAATCCGGTGACCGTCGAGGTGTTGTTGAACAGGATGCTTGCGGTATTGGCTGCGTCCGTGGTGATGGCACCACCGGGGTCGTTTGACGTGTTGATGTCCTGCTTGCCCACGGTGAGGAGCCCAGGCCCCTGCGTGTTGACGCCGTTGAGCACGCCGACCGCGCCGACCACACCGGGCAAGACGACCACTTCACCGGCGACCGCGAGTGGCAGCCAGGCGACCATGGCTGAACCGAGGATGGGAAACAAAAGTTTTTTCTTCATAGGGTTACCTTCAATAAGTTGTGAGCAAACTTGCAGCTGTCTCTGGCCCGCTGGGTCAGCAGGCATGCAAAATATTTGTCGAGCCCCGTTGGCGTTTCACCCCAGAGTAAACGTCGCAAGCCAGGCCAATGCTTCGCTTTCAGTGCCGGTTGTCGGCGCTGTTCTCAGGCAAATTCTTTTGCTTGGCTGGATGTTTTTCAGGACAGGGCGCACGTATCCGCGTTTGCGTTGTGCTTGCGTGAACGCCTTTGTATGGTCTGTACCCGCTCGAACGGAACGTGAGCGGCCGGTACCGAATTTGCCCTGCAGGACTGCGGGCATCGTGTCGCAAAATCCCGATTTGCGTTTGTTAACTATACGCTAATTTGCGTCGTGAACCGGTTCAGGTTGGCGTCGCTAAGGGCTTAGGTTCACATAGGAGTGCCGGAAATTGGAGCTCACTCCCGTTCGACTGCAGGACGACCAACAGCCAGGCTCAAAGGGGACGGAGGCAATTATCCTAATTTAATTGCCTCTGTTCCCTTCGTTTCGTTTTCGTTTTTCGGTACCGTTATATGGTACCATACTCGCTATGAAAGCCAGACACGCACGGACGCTGAAGCGGATCTTCGCTCGCCCGGTTTCGGGCAGCGTGAGATGGAAGGACATCGAAGCCCTATTCGCAGACCTCGGCGCCAAGATCAACGAGGCCGAGGGCTCCCGTGTCGCTATCGTCCTGTTCGGCGAGGTTCGTGTCTTCCACCGACCCCATCCCAACCCGGACACCGACAAGGGCGCCGTCGCCACCATTCGCAAGTGGCTGGAATCCAATGGAGTAAAGCCATGAACAACACCATGAAAATCGACGGCCATATGGCCGTCATCCAGTACGACCCGGAGATCGATATGCTCCGCGGCGAGTTCATCGGCCTCAATGGTGGCGCGGACTTCTACGCCAAAGACCTCGATGCCCTGCGCAAGGAAGGCGAGACCTCCCTGCGTGTGTTTCTGCAGACGTGCAAAGCCCACCAAATCGAACCGATGAAGGCGTTCTCGGGCAAGTTCCAGACGCGTATTCCCCCAAAAATCCATGCCCAAGCCGCCGAAGCCGCCGCCGCCCGCGGTGTCAGCCTGAACAACCTCGTACAAGAGGCTATCGAACACGAGCTCAACGCCGGCATTTGAGCGTGGGAAAAAATTGCTCATCACTGGGCAATTGCTGCAGCACCGAAATTGTCCGTGACAGCTCTCTCTCTCTTGCATCGCGTGCCGGGCAACGCTTCGAGCGGATAGCCGCGTGGCGCGAGCGCAGACCTGCTAATTCAAACGGGCGTAAGTGAACCTGAACCCTATTTCACCTGGGTTGAATGAACCTAAGCCACTTTTTTCGACTCACCTGGGTACTCGGGTGCGGGATCACATACCGTGCGGCAAGAAGTGCACCTAAAACCATTCTCCCGATTTCAAACGGTCGTAAGTGAACCTGACCCCGTTTTTCTGCGTCGACTGCAGCACGTGCACAAGCCCCTGATCGTCACCCCGCTGGGCAATGACACCATCCTGCGCAAGGCCATGCCGGAAGCACGCATCGTTGCCGGGGATTGGTGGGACGAAGTGAGCCTTGCCGCCGACGCAACCGCAACCATCGTTCCCGCCTACCACTGGTCCGCTCGAGGCGCGGACGATCGACGCATGGCCCTGTGGGGCGGCTTCATGCTCCAGACGGTCGCGGGTCTGGTCTATTTTGCCGGCGACACCGGCTATGGAAACGGCGCCATCTTCCGCGAGATGCGCTCGCGGATTGGCGCCCCGGATATCGCACTTCTTCCCATCGGCGCTTACGCCCCACGCTGGTTCATGCGCGAGCAGCACATCAATCCAGCCGAAGCCGTACGCATCATGGAGGATCTCGACGCCAGCCAAGCCGTAGGTATTCACTGGGGCGTCTTCCAACTGACAGATGAACCACGCGAAGAGCCGGTTGAACTGCTGCACGAGGCCATGCTTCAGCGCGATCTCGATCCCCTTCGATTCAAGGCTGCAGAACCGGGCGATGTTTTGGAGTGGGGCTCTTCGGACGATTGACCGCTTGCAAAAGACCGTGAGAGGGGACGGAGGCAATTATCCTCATTTAATTGCCTCCGTCCCCCTTGCGTCGTAAACGCCTGTAAGTGAACCTGACTCCGTTCTTGCACTTCGCTGTTTTGATTCCCCTACCGCATCCGGTTCGGCCTTGATCTTCTCGGCCGCACCCAGACCCACAGCGCGACCACGTACACAAACACCGCGAAATACGCGACGACGAATACCCACAGCGGCAAAGGCCAGTAGATCATCCGGTTCATCCATCCTTCGATCAACGGCTGCGCATGCGCGCTACCGGAAAGCTCCCCTTGCCAGATTGTCAGAAAACATGCGCGCCCCAGCAGGGCCTGACCGGCTACGACAGCGAGGCTGAGCAGATGCGCCAGCCGCCACCAAAACCCGCGCACCCAAAGCCAGCCGCGCCACGCGCCGTCTGGAATCAGCACGCAGCCCACGATGTTGAACGCGATGATCGAGAGGTGCAGCGCAAGTACGATGATCGCGGCCATCAAAATCCTGGAATGTCATCAGAACAAAGGAGTCGATCCGAGGAATCAGCGGCAAGTGGGCCGGAACAGTTAGGTTGACTTAATGGGCCCCCTTCCCTTTGTGGTCTATTCAAACGACCGTAAGTGAACCTGACCCCGTTATATGCGTTTGATCGAGAGTGCGTGGTGCTTGGCATTGAGCACCGCCTGATCCCGCCACGCCACCCGCAAACCAACGGCATGGTTGAGCGCTTCAATGGCCGCATCAGCGACATCCTGGCCACCACCCGCTTCGACAGCCGAGAACAGTTGGCCACCACTATTGCTCGCTACGCCGTCCTCTACAATCAGCACATACCGCAGAAAGCACTGACCCATCAAACGCCGCTTGAAGCAGCGCGCCAATGGCAAAAAGACAAACCGGAATTATTTGTCAATAACGTTCGTAAGCTTCCGGGACCTAACACTTAAGTAAGTGCCATTGGAACCTGACCCCGTTTTTTGCTCTCTCTCGTTTCCTGTGGTTGATTTTCACACGCCTATTGGTGAAGGCGCAAAGTGCGCAAAGGGGACGGAGGCAATTAAATGAGAATAATTGCCTCCGTCCCCTTTGTTCTTCCCTTTGTGTCCGCTCTCCACAAGATTCGTGGGGGAAACCTTAGCCTCCGTCCCCTTTGATCCGTCAGATTTCCGGTTGCACAATCTTGTTTAGAGCGTTAAATAAAGCTTCCGCTCGAGCCAATGCTGTGTCTGGGCCGTTTTTTTCGTCGCTTAAAAAATTAGTATTCCTAATTAGCCAACCCGCCGGGAAGAAGTGGTCAAACTCTGGGACCGACTCTGGCAGAGCGCGAAAAGCTGCCTCAGCTTGCTTTACTGCGCGAACTGAGGTCGGTAGCGCCTCAGCCATCTTTGCTGCTGTCAGCCGCAACTTGCCTCTGAGGGAATAGGCACAATTCAGAAGCTCTGCGTAAGTTTGCGGCGAAAACAGATCCTCCACGTCACTCTCTTCCATGCCTGTAAATTCCGCGACAGTGAAGACGTTCCCAGCTTTCAGCAACTCCCCGCGTCGTAGGCGCTCAATCTTTCCCTTGTCACCGTTCGAGACGTCGCAGAGTACGGCGATGTTCAGGCGATTGCCACCGAACAGCGACGCAAAGGAAGCAATTTTATCAATACCTCCCGTTGGACAAATCGTCCACTTGTTGTCCAATCCCTGTCGTCCTTTTTGCTTCAGCGCGTCAGAGAGTGCTTGCAGATAAAGGATGTCAGAGGGTCCTTCCACTAGAAGGGTGTTCGGACCAACAAAGAGACTCTGAGTAATATCGTAACCGAGAGCACCTTGCAGTGGGAAAAGGGTGTCTTTATCCACTGCCAATACGTCATTTCTTACCTTTGTTCCCTCAACCTCTATCTTGCCTCCCGACTTCTTAACCACGTCCTCAACAATCAACACGTCAGACAGTCGCTTACTTGGGACCATGAAGGGGGAGTGCGTCGTGTAGATTACTTGGTGGTTAGGCAGCAGGCGTTCCTCAATAAATCGAAGGAGATCCGCCTGTGCTTTTCCATGAAGTGTCAAACCTGGCTCATCGAGCAGAATGATTGCATCACCAGCAGTTTTTCCAAGCTGTTTGAACTGAGCCAGAAAAGAAAAAAACCAAATGAAGCCGGCACTGCGCTCCGAAAGAGGCACCGTGACCCTATGGTTATTATTTCTAATCCTCGCCTTTACTACCTGACCCGTGTTGAAGGGCGGAGGATCGCCCGAACGACCTTCTGAGATATCAATGGCTACTTGAAGAGCGTCGTTCTGAGACCAAAACTCAAATATCTCATCGGTGATCTCGTTTGACGCCCCCTCACATTTAGCCTTAAGTTCTTCCAATCGGTCAGCCGCAGATAGCTCTTCTAAAGTAGTCCCCGCATATGCGAGAAAATCGAGAAATATCTGATCGGAAGGGATAACATTTTTCTGTGAAATAGCCGTAGTGATGGCATTTATCGACACTTCGCCGGACATCCGGTCAAAGTGCGAAGTCATAAAAAACTT
Source organism: Rhodanobacter sp. (assembly GCA_040006415.1). Classification (GTDB taxonomy): domain Bacteria; phylum Pseudomonadota; class Gammaproteobacteria; order Xanthomonadales; family Rhodanobacteraceae; genus Rhodanobacter. The sequence goes on along the minus strand of JBDTXA010000097.1, from coordinate 725 downwards.
GGGAATCCTTACACTGAGTAGATCCAATATCGCCAATAAAAACCGACCGCCCCTTACTTGGGTCAGCGCGTTATCCAATGCCAGCAATCGCTCGGATTTTTGCCCAACCAAAGCTATTGCTTCTTTAGCGGCCTTCGCATCCGATGCAGATGCGACAACTGCGCGCTCCGTTTCATCAAGTCCGTGAATTTCTACCAAATATTGAAGGGAGGCGCGGCCATCAACGTTGAACGACCAGCTTTGACCCATGCCAAAACCGGTAATAACAGTAACGCTGGAAGAAGTTAGCGCCTTGTCTCCAAATTCTTCTGCGATAACTGCTTTGTCGGCGTCTTCGACGTCCCAAGTTGAGTAGACCACTTTCGACTGTCCGTCCGGATGTCTTTCATTGAATTTGCTGAGGTAACGACGTGGGTAATCGCGGGTTCGATCATACTCAAAATCAACGTAAGGCTTGATTCCGTAAATTGCCGTGAGGAGCGCTGTTTTTCCCGCCTCATTCTTGCCAACCAGACAAGTAAGCTTCCCGATTTCGAAATCTCCGCTATCCTCGATGGAGCGAAAGTTCGTAACTCTTATAGATGTCAGCTTCAAAGCCTTCCCCTGTCTGAAATATTCCTTTTACCTACAAGAATCGAATGGCCATCGAGACATCGGAATCGTGACCTACCTCTCCCCACACATCGTTGATTATAGGCTGTGATGTTTTTTCCCCAACCGATGTT
>JBDTXA010000096.1:0-13736 GCA_040006415.1 Rhodanobacter sp. | reverse complement strand
TGAGTCCGGTGGCGTTGGCCATGACTGACTGGACCCAGCCGATCAACACCGGTCTCGACGGGCCATGGATGACTGCCGCGATCCAGCTGCTCAACGCGATCGGCGCGCTGACCCTGGTGTACGCCTTCCGTTACGGCAAGGCGATCGTGGTGGCGCCGCTGACCAACGCAGGTGCGCCGCTGGTTACGGCGGTGCTGTCGTTGATCTTCGCCAGCCTGATGCCCGGCCCGCTGAAAATGCTGGGGCTGGCGCTGGCCCTGGTCGCCTCGCTGCTGCTGGTCACCGAACCCGAACCCGCCGCCGAAGGCACTGCCCCCATTTCCCCATCCTGATCGGAGCCGTTTCCATGCAAGTTTTGCTGGACCTCATTGCCCGCCACAAGCAGGGACAACCCACTGGCGTAACCTCGATCTGCTCGGCGCATCCGATGGTGATCGAAGCCGGTCTGCGCCATGCAAAACGCACCGGGCAGGATTTCGTGCTGTTCGAGGCGACCTGCAACCAGGTCAACCAGGACGGCGGCTACACCGGCATGACGCCGAGCGACTTCGTCGCCTTCGTACATGCCATCGCCGATCGCGTCCCGTTCGACCACGCCAGAATCGCGCTGGGCGGCGATCATCTCGGTCCCAATCCATGGACGTCACTGGACGCAGACGCGGCGATGGACAAAGCCGTGGTGATGGTCGAAGCCTATGCCGCTGCCGGTTTCAGCAAGCTGCACCTGGACTGCTCGATGGCATGCAAGGGCGATCCCGAACCGTTGCCGGAAGCGGAGATCGTGCGGCGCGCGGTGCGCTTGTGCCAGGCAGCGGAAGCGGTCCACGCGCGCATCGGTGGCGAGGCGCCGGTGTACGTGATTGGTACCGAGGTGCCAGTGCCCGGCGGTGCCACCGAAGCCATCGACGGGCTGGCTGTCACCGCACCAACCGCGGCGCTAGCCACTATCGAGGCGCATCGGCAGGCGTTCGCTGCTGCGGGACTGGAGCCTGCGTGGGCGCGGGTAATCGCCTCGGTGGTGCAACCGGGCGTGGAGTTCGACCATCACAGCGTGGCGGACTACCAGCCCGAGCAAGCGCACGCTTTGAGCGAAGCCATCATCGATGTTCCGGGCATGGTGTTTGAGGCCCATTCCACCGACTACCAGACCCGCGACGCGCTGAGTAACCTGGTGCGCGACCACTTCGCCATTCTCAAGGTCGGACCGGGACTCACTTTCGCGCTGCGCGAGGCGCTGTGGGCCCTTGATGCGATGGAACAGGAGTGGATCGAGGATTCACGCCGCGCCCGCCTGCGCGACGTGGTGCTGGAACGCATGCGCGCGGAGCCCGGATACTGGCAGCGCTACTACCACAGCCACGACCACGCTCTGACCGTTGACCTTCAATACAGTCTCAGCGATCGCATGCGCTACTACTGGCCCGACCCGGTGATTGAACAGGCTCGCCAGCGACTGTTCGACAACCTTCGCGAAAATCCGCCGCCCATCTCGCTGATCAGCCAGTTCCTGCCGTACGCATTCCACGCCCTGCGCACGGGTACCGCTAACAACGATCCCCTTTCCCTGACCATCGCGCACATCAGTGCCGTCATCGACGACTATTATCATGCATGCAATGACCACGATTCCCGCTGAACACCTAGGCCTCGACGAGGCCGAATTGACCGACAGCGGCGGCCTCTGGACCGCACGCGAAATCGAGCAGCAACCCGAAATGCTGCAGCAGACCCACGCGCTGATCGCCGGGCTGCACGCGCAGATCCTCAGTTTCGTCGGCCCGCTGATTGATGATCCTGCCGCGCGGGTGATCCTGACCGGCGCCGGCACGTCGGCGTACATCGGCCAGTGCCTGGCCCCGCTGCTGGATCGTCAGCTGGCCGCACGCGTGGATGCCGTGCCCACCACCGACCTGGTGAGCGCGCCCCTCCTTTATCTGGACCCGGATCAGCCACTGTTGCTGGTCTCGTTCGGCCGATCCGGCAACAGTCCCGAAAGTCTGGCGGCGGTGGAGCTGGCCGAATCGCTGGTGCGGAACGTGCATCACTTGGCCATCGTGTGCAATGTGGACGGTGCACTGGGCAAAGCGCCAGTGGCTCATTCCATGACACTTCAATTGCCGCCAGAAACGCACGATACCGGTTTCGCCATGACCTCCAGCTTCAGCTGCATGATGTACGCGGCAGTAGCGGCGTTGCTTCCTGCCGCCACCATGGACAGCCGCATCGGCGCCATCACCGGTGCTACCGAACGCGTCATCCACGACGCGCTGCCGATGCTTGGCGAACTGGCGAAAGGCGGATATGAGCGGGTCGCCTGGCTCGGCAGCGGCATGCTACAGGGTCTGGCGCGCGAGGCGTCGTTGAAGCTTGGGGAATTGACCAACGGCGCCGTGGCGACGTGTTTCGACTCGCCGCTGGGCTTCCGTCACGGGCCGAAAACGTTCGTCAACGATCGCACCCTGGTCATGGTGTTCGTTTCCAACGACGCACTTACTCGTCGTTACGACCAGGACCTGGTCGACGAGCTGCGCCGCGACAAGTGTGCCGCCCGCATCGTGGAGGTAACGACGCGGCCGCGCGGGGGCTCCAATGCACAGCGCATCTGCCTGGAAGGCATGGAAGAAGCCGCTGACGTGGACCTCTTGTGGCCCTACATCGCGGTGGCACAGATCTACGCCTTCCTCACCGCACTGGCGATGGGCGTCACTCCCGACAATCCGAATCCTGCGGGCATCGTGAACCGCGTGGTGCAGGGCGTACGCCTGCACGCGCTCGACGCATGAGCGCGACTGTCTACCTGGGCGTGGACGGCGGCGGCACCAAGACACGCTTCGCCCTGACTGACGAGGACGGCCATCTGCTGGGCGAAGCGGAGCGAGGCACCACCTATCACCCGCACGTCGGTCTGGACGGCGTAAGCAAAGTACTGGCCGACGGCCTCGCCGAGGTGCTGGCCACTGCGGGTTGCACACCTGCGGACATCCGTTTCGCGTTTTTCGGACTGCCTGCCTTCGGTGAGGACAGCGAAGCCACCGCGTTTCTGCAGACCTGCCCCGCCGCTGTCCTGGGCCACGACCATTATGCGTGTGACAACGACATGGTCTGCGGCTGGGCCGGCTCACTGGCTTGCGCCGACGGCATCAATATCGTGGCCGGCACCGGCTCCATCGGCTACGGGCAGCGCACAGGAATGACCGCGCGCGCCGGTGGCTGGGGCGAGGCATTTTCCGATGAAGGCTCTGCCTACTGGATCGCCATGCGCGGGCTCAACGCGTACTCCCGCATGAGCGATGGCCGCCTGCCCAAGGGACCGCTGCACGCCATCCTCAACGATCACTTCCAGCTCGACAACGATCTGGACATTTGCGCACATGTGTACGGCGGCAATGCCTACGCCCGCGGCGATCTGGCCCAGCTGTCACACCAGGTGGCCGAAGCCGCGCAAGCGGGGGATCGTGCGGCGGCGGACATTTATCGTGATGCGGGCAACGAGCTGGCCCTCATCTGCGATACGTTGCGGCTCGGGCTTGGGTTCGAGACTCAGGAGGCTGTACCCGTTTCCTACTCGGGCGGCGCCTTCAATGCCGGAGAGTTTCTGCTCGCACCGTTTCGCGAGGCGCTGGCAGCAGCCAGCTCGCAGTTTGACCTTCGGCTCCCGCTGCACGCGCCGCACTACGGAGCGGCGCTTTACGCAGCGACGCTCGATCGGCGTAATTCGCAAAGCTTGCACGACTGACGATCGCCTTTTGCCGCACATGTTGATAGGTCACGACATCCAATCTCACACAGCCACTGATCGAAGTCTCGCCATCGTTTTCGGTAGCTTTCGGCCGGAAAGATCGATCGAATCGATCAGTGCAAGACGGAGAGTTTACTGCTTGAAACCTTCAATGGCGGCTTTGCGCAAAGCGCAAAACATCCGAGGTATAGGTTTCGATCAGCACGCTGAAGGGCCGGTCGTCGCCCGTGCTCAACACGGCTTGGTGCTGCAGCAACTCGCGCGGTATGGCCAACTCGCCGTTGCCTGAGGCTGGCAACGCATCAGCCATTTCCCAGCCCACGGACAGCGGCGACCACAGCAGCCGCACCGAGAGCGTCTGACGACGGAAGTGCAGCGGCTGAACTACCTTGCCGAAGGGTGCGTCGCTGGTGTCGAGACGGCTATTCATGGCCGTCGTCAACTGCGCCGGCAGATACCAGTTGTCGGCTTCCGACAACACTTGATCACCACAGCTGAGCAGCACACGACGATACTTCACCGGCTCGCTGCTACTGATATTCAAGGCGGCGCGCAGTTCGGCCGGCAAGGGTTTGTCGATGCCATGCGCACGTCGTGCGACAACGCGCGCCGGCAAGGCGAGATGGTGCCCGGCGCACCAACGTTCCAGCGTCAGCGTGGCGCTGGCACGGCTGAGCAGATCCTCATTCAACGTGTGCAACACGGCCAGCGCCTGCGTGCGCCCCAGGATCGTATCCGGCCAGCTTTGGCGAGGTGGTTTGCGCGCAACACCGGCGCTACACCCCGGTACCCCGTCGGCGCCGACGAACTGGACAGGCAAGATGCAAGAGCGCAACAAGCGATTCATCGGCAATCAATCATCCGTGACAAGACCGGACACTTTGCAGCACAGCCCGCGATGTGCGCAAGCGGCCTCACACTTCCAGTCGATCATTTGGGCGCGCCACCACCGCATACAGCGCCGGCATCAGGAAGATGCTGATGATGAGGCGCGAGAGCATGCCGAACACGATGACCAGAGCGAACGGACGCTGCGAGTCGGTGCCGACGCCTGATGCAAGTGCGGCGGGCAGCAGGCCAAGCGCAGCGACCAGGGCCGTCATCATGATCGGGCGCAGGCGCCAGATAGCGCCGGTGCGAATCGCTTCGGCCAGCGGCGTGCCGTTGCGACGCAGTTCGTTGACGTAGGAGATGTACACCACGGCAGTCAGCACCGAGACGCCGAACAATGCCAGAAAGCCGATGCCGGAAGAGACCGAGAACGGCGTACCGGTAATCCACAAAGCCAGCAGCCCGCCTACTGGCGCGGACAGCAGTACGCCGGCCACGGTAATGAAGGGGAACTTGAAGTTGCTGTAGAGCATGAACAGCAAGCCGAAGATCAGCATCAGCGTGACCGGCAGAATCAGATTCATCTGCGCACGTGAGGCGGTGTATTCCTTGTATTCGCCACCCCAGTCGGCGCGATAGCCCTGCGGTAACTTCACCTGGGCGTTGACCTGACTGATGGCATCCTCGACCGCACCGGCAAGATCCCGTCCGGTGACGGAGAACTGCACGCCGATGAAGCGCTGGTTGTTCTCGCGGTAGATGAACGACGCGCCGTCGGTAACCTGGATGTCGGCCAGTTCCTTCAGCGGAATTTGCTGACCGCCGGGCGTGGCCACGGGGATGTTGCCGATTTCGGTCGGGTTGTCGCGATACTGCCGATCCAGCCGTACGACCAGATCGAACTGTTTCTCACCCTGCACCACCTGGGTGGCGACGTCGCCGCCGACCGCGCTCTGGATAAGGCCGTTGATGTCGTCGACGTTGAGGCCGTAGCGGGCAATCTTCGCGCGATCGATGTTGATACTCAGGCTGGGTTGACCCAGCTCCTGCACCACGGTCACGTCGGTAATGCCGCGCACCTGTTGCAACACTTTCTTGATCGCCTTGCCCTTGACCTCGAGCGTCTGCAGATCGTTGCCGAACACCTTCACCGCCAGCGCGCTCTTGAGGCCGGTCTCCGCTTCATCCACCGCGTCCTCGGCTGGCTGCGTGTAGTTGAAAGTGATGCCGGGAAACACCGACAGCTTTTTGTTGATGGCGGCGATCAGTTCCTTTTTGTCGCGATAGTTGCCGGTCCACTGTGAGTACGGCTTCAGCCCGACAAAGAACTCGGCGTTGAAGAAGCCGGTCGAATCGGTACCGTCGTCGGGTCGCCCGTGTTCGGATGTCACTAGGGTGACCTGCGAAAAAGAGCTGAGAATCTGGCGCACCTGCGGTACGATTTTCGACGACTGATCGTACGAGATGGTGTAAGGCATGGTAGCGCGCACCCACAGCGCACCCTCGTCGAGATGTGGCATAAACTCCGATCCGATGCGCGGGATCAGCAACAAACCCATCAGCAAGATCAGGCCCGATACGCCGATCGTCCAGCGCGGACGACGCAGGCAGGCATCCAGCCCGCGCGTGTAGCCGCGCTGCACCCATTCAAAAGCCTTGTTGCGTCGCTCGCGCACGCCCCTGCGCATGAAGATCGCGCACAGCACCGGCAGCAAGGTCAGGGTCACGATCAGCGAACCGATCAGGGCGAAGATCATGGTGTCAGCCATCGGCTTGAACAGCGTGCCGGATGGCCCGGTGAGCGCGTAGATCGGCAAAAAGCTGGCCACGATCACCGCCACGGCATAGAACAGCGGACGATCCACCTCGGAGGCCGCGTCCTGGATGATCGCGCGGATATTGAGCGGCGTGCCCTCGCGCAGCGCGATCTGGCGGAAGATATTCTCCACCATGAAGATCGCGCCATCGACAAGGATGCCGAAGTCCACCGCGCCGATCGACAACAGGTTGGCCGACGCGCCCTGCATATCCAGACAGAAAAATGCGAACAGCAAGGCCAGCGGAATGGTGACGGCGACGATCAGGCCCGCACGCACGTCGAAGAGGAAGAAGATCAGCACGATCACTACCAGCAGCGTGCCGCGCAGCAAGTTGGCCTCCACCACCTTGGTGGTCTGCGCGATCAGGTTGCTGAGATCGTAGAAGGTATGGATCTTTATATCCGGTGGCAGGATCGATCCGTTGAGCTCCTTCGTTTTGGCCTCGACGCGCTGGAGCACCTCCTGGGTTTTTTCGCCCTTGCGCACCATCACCACGCCTTCGACCGCGTCGTTCTGGCCCCTGTAGCCGAACTCGCCCAGGCGCGGCGCGGTGCCGATGACCACGCGGCCGACATGCTTGACCAGCACCGGCGTGCCGTTGTGCACTTCCAGCACGACGTTGCCGATGTCCGCCAGGGTTGCCACGCGGCCCTCGCTGCGCACGTAGTAGAACTGTCCGCCCTGCGAATAGAAGCCGCCGCCGGCGTTGCTGTTGTTGGCCGCCAGCGCAGCTTCCACCTGCGACACGGACAAGCCAAGCCCGGCGATTTTCGCCGGATCCAGCAGCACCTGGTATTGCATGCTGCCGCCGCCGAAGCCCGAGTCGTCGGCTACACCGGCCACAGATCGGTACTGTGGCTCGACCGTCCAGTCTTCGATGGTTTTCAATTCCATCGGCGAGCGATCGGGGCTTTGCAGCACGTAGCGGTAGATCTTCCCCGACGGCGCGGTCAGCGGCGATACCGACGGCGAAACGCCATCAGGCAAACCCAAATCCGGCAGGCGATTGAATATCTGCTGGCGCGCAAAATAGTTGTCGGTGCCAGCAGTAAACGTGAGGGTGACGTTTGACAAACCGTACAGCGACACCGAGCGCTTGGCGGTGATCTTGGACACATCATTCAGACCCAGCTCGACCGGTACCGTGATCAGGCGTTCCACTTCCTCAGCGGTATGCCCTGGCCACTGGGTGACGATGTTGACCATCGGCGGCGACAGGTCCGGGTAAGCATCCATCGGCAGATGCTGCAGCGCCCAGATACCGGCAGCGGCGAGCATCGCGCTGAGCAGCACCACGATGAAGCGCTGTCCCAGCGAGGCGGCGACGATACGATTGATCAGGGACGCGGTGTGCGGCGAGGGCCGCAAATCATCGTGGGGTGTGAGCTCGCTCATCGGTCCGTCGCTCACTGGTTCTGCATGAACTGGACGAAGATGGCACCGTCGACCACGATGCGGTCGCCAGCCTTCAATCCCGATGGAATATCGTAGCGGTCGCCGACGCGGTTACCCAGGCTGACGCTGCGGCGCGCAAAGCTGCCGTCGGCCTGTGCCGCGTAGACAAACGGCAGGTTCTCGTCGTTGCGCAGCACCGCCGATACCGGCACCAGCACGCCGCTGCTGGACTGCTTCGACTGGATTTGCACGCGCACATACATCTGCTTCTTCAGCAGCCCATCCGGATTGTCGACCACCACGCGTGCCACCACCGAGCGCGTATCCGCATCAACGATGGCCGATACATTGTCGACCTTGCCCGCCAGCGGCGGCATGCCGCTGGCGCTGATGCTGGCGCTGTCACCGGCACGAACTGCGGCAACATCGCTGTCGTAAAGCTGTGCCTTGACCCACATCCGCGACAGGTCGGCGACGGTGAAGCAGGCAGTGCTGCCGGCCTGCAACAGCTGGCCGGGGGTGATCGATTTCTCCACCACGGTACCGTCGATGGGCGCCCGAATAGTGCCGGTGACATGCGCTACCGCGCGTCCTGCCGCCACGTCGGCCATCGACTTTGGGTCGAGGTTGAGCGCCAGCAGCGCCTGCTTTGCGGCATCGCGATCGGATTCGGCACCGACGGCATCGGCCTCGGCCTGCTCGGCTTCACGTCGGGAAATACCCTGGTGGGCGAGCATGTCCTTGTCCAGATCGGCAAGACGACGCGCCGTCTGGCTGGCAACGATCGCCTTGCGGTACGCGCCGATAGCCGCAGCGAAGTCCGGCGAATCGACCGTCGCCAGCGCCTGCCCTTTCTTCACCTTGTCACCCACGTCTACCAGCAGCCGCGTCACCGGGCCTGAGAACGGCGCCAGCACGGCGGTGGCTTGGTCGTTGTCGAAATCGACCACGCCGGTTGTGTCCACTGCGTTGTGGAACGTCGAACGCGACACCGTGTCGATCCGGATGTGCTTCAGTTGCGGCTTGGTCAGGGTCACGTTGCTGGCGGTCGGGACGTCACTGTCGCTCGGCGCGGGCGACGACGTTCGCGAGGAACATGCGCCCAGCGCAACGCTCGTCAACAAGGCGACCGATGCAAGCGCCATTCCACGCAAAAGCCGCGAGCGCGGAGCGAACACCGGCACGCAGCCAGATTTGTGATTCTTCATGGAGATTCCGATGTGGGTGCGTGGCGCTGCCACCAGCCGCCACCGAGCGCCTGATACAGCGCCGCCGTGTCGGCGTAACGACTGGCCTGGGCCTGGATCAGCGCGATCTGTGACTGCTGCGAGGCCTGTTCCGCGGTGACCAGTTGCAGATGACTGGCGGCGCCATCACGGACCAGTTGTTGCGACAGCTTGAGACTGGTGGACGCCGCGTCGGCCGCCTTCGCCGCTGCCTTCAGCCCGGCCGCATCGTGCTGCAGTGCCGACAGCGTGTCGGCCACGTTCTGGAACGCAGTCAGCACCGTACTGCGGTACTGCTCGGCGGCCTGCACGTAGGCGGCTTTCGCCGCGCGCTCCTGATGCCGCAGCGTGCCACCTTGAAAAATCGGCGCGGTGATCGCCGCGCCAATATTCCAGAAACCGGTACCAGCATGGAAGATCTGGTTGATCGCCAACGCCGTGCTGCCACCACCGGCACTGAGTTCGATGTTCGGCAAACGGTTGGCGATGGCGACACCGATCTGCGCACTGGCCGCATGCAGGTTCGCCTGCGCTTGCAGTACGTCGGGGCGCTGGGCCACCAGCTTCGACGGCAGGCTCAGCGGCAAGTCTTGCGGTAGCTGCAGCTTGGACAGATCGAAACTTTGGAACGTCATCTGGCCCGGATATCGACCGCACAACACCGCCAGTAAATGCTGCTGCTGATCAAGCTGGTTGAGCAACGGCGGCAACGTCGCCTCGATCGCCGCTGCCTGCGACGCCTGCGCGGCCACATCGACGCCGCTGGCATAACCCTTGTCCAGCTGGTAATGCAGGATGCGCAGCATGTCGTCGTTGTCGGCAACCAGCTTGCGGGTGATGGCAATCTGCTGCTCGAGCGACGCCACCTGGATCGCCGCTACCACCACGTTGGCGGCCAGCGTGTTGTAGGTGGCGATCATCTGATAGCGCACGCCTTGCTGCTGCGCCTGCAGCGATTCCACCGTGCGCCGGTTCAGGCCGAACACATCCGGCACGTACGACACGCTGACCTGCGGCGTGAACAGGTTGTACAGAAACGCGTTGTTGCTGGGCACCGGCGCCAGCGCACCAGGCGGATCCTGCTCGCGACTGCCGGAGATGCCTGCCGACATATTGGGAAAATAAGCGCCGCGCCCGGCGAGCGTTGTTTCCTGCGCCACCGTCAAGGCCGCCTGCGCCGCCTTGAGGTCGGCGTTGTGGGCCAGCGCCTGTTCGATCAACGCATTGAGCTCGTGGGAATGAAACAAGGCCCACCACTGCGCGGGAATGTCGCCGCCGGAGACGAAGTGCTGCGCCTCTCCACCGACCACGTTCGCGCTGGCGGCCGTGTCAGGCAGCGGAGCAGCAACCAAACTGCCGACGGTTGGTGCCGCCGGTCGGTGGAAATCCGGACCTACCGCGCAACCGGAAAGCGCCAGCACCGCGACGACAGCCAGCAGACGTCGCATCGACGGTCGTGGTCGCCCGATCATCGCAGCCATCATTTCGACGGCACCGGCAGACACTCGAACAACGGGGTGATCATACAAACGCGTCTTGACGAAAAAATCGGAGCGACAATGATATAACGTACCAAGTTGCCGTGAAACCCTGCAGGAAATTACGCCTGAAGGATCGTCGACACGCAGCGCCGCGCCGCGCTCGACTTAGGACCAAGTCTTCGCCCTCGCACCCGTTTTGCCTCGAGACTCGGCTGGACGGTTCTACACGCCCGCGATGGTCTCGCGCCCAAACGTGCTTCGCCTGTTGTAAAAGTGTCTAAGTGCTGGCCCGAATCACACCGTCGAGCAGCTTGATGAAATTTCGTTTTGGCTTGAATTGCGCGCGCAATTCGCTCAGATAGTCGGCAAATCGCGCCGACATCTTCTGCGACTTCAGTAGCGTACCGGTCTTGCGTATCAGCGTGATCGCCTCCTCATACGCGGCGTTGTTGGTCTGCTCCACAATCGGCGGCACAACCTTGCGGTAAAGCTCAATTGCATCATCCGGCCGCTCGGACGCCAGCTTGCCGGCCAGCGCGATCAACAGATTCGGAGTGCACTTTCCCTGCTGGGCCACCTCCCAGGCTGCATCCAGGTCGCCTTCCCAAAGCGCAATGCTCAGCCGCAGCGAACGGTCCGGAGCCGGTGCTGCCGGCTTGCGCTGATGTGGATAGCCGATGGCAGGCGGCGCCGCCTCGGCGAGCTTGGCCAGCGCTCGCTCGCGCTGCTCCGGCCAGCACCCCAGCTTGCTGGCGACCTTGTGCAATTTCTGGAATTGCTCAAGCGAAGGCTGCTCCTCGAACTGAATCCAGGTCAGGTGCACGGCCTCAGCATGACGCTTGCGCTTGAGATACATGCCCACCAGAAAATCCCGCAATCGATTGTCGGTGCGCTCGGGAAAGGCCTTCAGTCCACGCCCCGCCCACTCCAGCGCCTTGTCGGGTTGTCTGGCCTTCGCCCAGATCTCGGCGATGTCGAGGTAGTGCCAGGCGCCCGAAAGATCCCGCGCCTTGATCGCCACCAGTTCGTCGATGTCGCCGCTGGCCTCGGCCAGACTCTCCATGATCCGGGTAAGCATGATGCGATGCATCCCGTAGCGGTCCTCGGCGGTCGGTGGCTTGAGCTTGAGCCATTCGTTCTGGGCCAATTCGCGCTATCTGTGCAGCCCCTTCTGGGCGAGGATTTTGCCGTACGTCGCGGCACCGAAACTGCAGATGCCGAACGGCAGCGTCGTCTGCAGCGTGAACAGGCGCTCAGCCAGCGCGGACGGCTCGGGCTTCGCCATCCGGCATGCCTTTAGGTGCAGCTCGCCAAGATCGGTAACGAGGCTGCCGATCTCGCCACCGGAGTCGTCGATCTGCTCCATGGAATTCTCCAGGCGCTCGATCGCGTACTCGGCCAGCTCGACCAGCAAGCCCGCCGTGTCGCGCCGGAGCAGTTCGCGCATTGATTCGACTACCTGCTCCATGTCACCAGCAAAGCTGGCCGCCTCTCGCCTCTCGCCAGTCGACGAAGCCGTGGATGCGCGTAGCATCGTCGATGGCGCGACTTGGGAAACATCGAATCAGCGACATTCTTGTAGGAGCGCACCCTGTGCGCGAACCATGTAACCGTATCGCTGCGGGCTTTCGCGCACAGGGTGCGCTCCTACAATGGATGCCCTTTGCGGTGCTGGTGAATCGGCATCAACAGACCTTTGTTCCGGGCCTCGACGCTAAAGCAGCCCGATCTCAAGCCTCGCGACAACATCCTCGCATGACACGGAAACCTACAACCCCTTTGCCGCCTGCGCCACCGCACGAAACAGCGCGCGCCCCTTATTCATCGTCTCCTCCCACTCTGTCGCGGGATCGGAGTCGTAGACGATGCCGGCGCCGGCCTGCACGTGCAGGCGGCCGTTCTGGATCACGGCGGTGCGGATGGCGATGGCGGTATCGGCGTCGCCCCACCAGCCGATCCAGCCGATCGCGCCGGCGTAGATGTTGCGCTTGTATGGCTCCAGTTCCTGGATGATTTCCAGCGCGCGGATCTTCGGCGCGCCGCTGAGCGTCCCGGCAGGGAACGTGGCCTTGAGCACGTCCATGTAGCTGAGCCCTTCGCGCGGCGTGCCCTGCACTTGCGACACGATGTGCATCACGTGCGAGTAGCGTTCGACGGCGAAGGAATCGCTGACTTCGACCGTGCCGGTTTCACAGATCCGGCCGATATCGTTGCGGCCCAGATCGATCAACATGACGTGCTCGGCGCGCTCTTTCGGATCGGCCAGCAACTCAGCTTCCAGCGCCTGGTCTTCCGCTTCGGTGGCGCCGCGCTTGCGGGTGCCGGCGAGCGGGCGCACCACCACTTTGCCGTCCATCATGCGCGCGAGAATTTCCGGGGATGAACCGACGATCTGGGTATCGCCAAGATCAACGAAGTACATGTAGGGCGACGGGTTGAGCGCACGCAGCGCACGATAGACGTCTACGGGCCGCGCGTTGAATGCCACGCTGAGTCGCTGCGACGGCACCACCTGGAAAATATCGCCGGCGCGGATGTATTCCTTCGCCTTCTCGACCATCGCCTCAAACTCTTCCTTGGTGAATGAGGAGGTGAAGTCGCTTTCATTGATTGCCATTGGCTGGGTCGGTTGCGGGTACGACGCGCCACCCTGGCGCAATCGGTAGACCAACGCGTCGAGCCGGCGCTGCGCCTCGGCGTACGCCTGAGGATGCGACGGGTCAGCGTGAACGATCAGGTACAGGCGGCCCTTGAGGTTGTCGAATACCGCCACTTCCTCGGCCAGCATCAGCAGCACGTCGGGCGTGCCCAGTTCGTCGGCACGATCCCACTGCGCCAGCCGTGGCTCGATGTAGCCGATGGTCTCGAAACCGAAGTAGCCGACCAGGCCGCCACTGAAAGCCGGCAGCTGCGGCAGGCGTGGCACGTCGTACTGCAGTCGAAGCTTTTCGATTTCCGCCAGCGGATCATCAAGGTGACGGCGCTCGGTGATCTCGCCGGAGTCCTCGACTTCCAGCTCATGCCCGCGCAGGCGATAGACCCGCTTCGCCGGCAAGCCGATGATCGAATAGCGTCCCCAGGTGGCGCCGCCCTCGACCGACTCGAACAAAAAGGTGTACGGGCCATCGGCCAGTTTCAGATACACCGACAGCGGGGTGTCGAGGTCGGAGAACACCTCGCGCACCAGCGGTATGCGCGTATGGCCCTTGGCCACCAGCGCGTCGAATTCGTCTCGGGAGATCAC
>JBDTXA010000095.1:0-13755 GCA_040006415.1 Rhodanobacter sp. | reverse complement strand
CGTTCGCCGTGACTTCATCTTCTTTCACGCCCAACTGCTCGATGACGATTTTCTTGACGCGCTCTTCGATGGTGCTCATGTTGCCCATACCTCTCAAGGAGTAAATATCTGTACTTGCCAGCCAGCGGCTGACAAAAGGGTTGTCCACGCCAGCGTAATACTGGCAAAAGGCTCGCGGCATTGTAGTGGCTAAACCGTCAGGCTGCCACGATCCACCGGGATACCAAGCGTCGTCGGCAGGACGGACGCGAAAGCGCAATTGTCCCCTAAAACGAGCTCGCTGGCGACTACTACCTTTACGGCATGTACATGCCGCCGTTGACGTGAAGGGTTTCGCCAGTGATGTAGGCAGCGGCCGGAGAGGCCAAAAAACCCACTGCTTTGGCGATGTCAGCCACTTCGCCCAACCGTCCCAGAGCGATCTGTCCGAGCAAGGCCTGCTTCGATTCTTCGGGCAGTGCACGCGTCATGTCGGTATCTATGAAACCCGGCGCCACCACGTTGACGGTGATGCCACGGGTACCGATCTCGCGCGCTAGTGACTTTGAGAACGCAATCACGCCAGCCTTTGCCGCCGCGTAGTTCGCCTGCCCCGGGTTGCCGGTCAAACCGATCACCGACGCGATCGAGATGATCCGTCCCTTGCGTGCCTTCATCATTCCACGCAGCACCGCCTTGGAGGTGCGATAGACCGAGCTGAGGTTGGTATCGAGGATGATGTTCCAGTCCTCTTCACGCATGCGCATCAGCAGTTGATCGCGGGTGATGCCCGCGTTGTTGACAAGGATCGAGATCGCGCCGAACTCCTTGGCAATACTGCTGATCAAGGTATCGACCACCGTACCGTCGGTGACATCAAGCACACGACCGTGGCCGCCCAGCGCGGCCAGTCGCTCGCCAATGGCGGTCGCGCCCGGCTCGCTGGTGGCCGTGCCGATCACCGTGGCGCCCATGGCTGCCAGCTCGTCGGCAATCGCCGCACCAATGCCGCGACTGGCACCGGTGACCAGCGCTATTTCACCCTGAAGAGAGTTGCTCATGTGTGGGAATTCCTGACATTCATTGAAGGGGCACGCGCGCCCGAAAAGGGCTTTTTGATCAAATCCACTCGGCAAGCACGGCATCGAACTCGGCGGGCGCGCCGATCGCACGCGCCTCAATGCTCCGGTCGATGCGCTTGACCAATCCACTCAACACCTTGCCAGGGCCACACTCTGCGATGCGTGTGGCGCCCCCGGCGACAAGCGCCTGCACGCATTCGGTCCAACGCACCGGCATATAGAGTTGCTGCTGCAGCGATGCGCGAATGTCATCGACATTGTCATGCGGCTGGGCATCGGCATTCTGTACCACCGGAATCGAAGGTTGCCGCCAGGCAATCGAACCCATCCGCTGCCCCAGCTGATCGGCAGCATCACGCATCAGCGCGCAATGCGAGGGTACCGAAACGGCCAGTCTGATGGCCTTCTTCACGCCCAGCTCGGCGAGCTTCGCGAGCGCTCGGTCGACGGCCTCGGCGTGACCGGCAATCACCAGCTGGCCAGGAGAATTGAAATTGGCCGGCGAAACCACCTGCCCTTGCGCCACTTCCGCGCAAACCGCGGCAATCTGCGCGTCGTCGCCGCCCAGGATGGCAGCCATGGCACCCACACCTGCGGGCACCGCCGCCTGCATCAGGCGACCACGCTCGGCTACCAGCGCCGCAGCATCATGCAGCGACAAGGCACCGGCAGCGACCAGCGCGCTGTACTCGCCCAGACTGTGCCCGGAGAGCTGTGCCGGTTGCGCACCACCGAGCTTTTGCCAAACCCGCCATACCGCCACGCCTGCCGCCAGCAATGCTGGCTGGGTGTTCTCGGTGCGATTGAGCTGTTCTTCCGGGCCGTCCACCGCCAACTTCCACAGATCCAATGACGCTCCCTGGGAAGCCTCCTCGAATGTCGCCCTCACCTCTGGATGAACGGCGGACAGCTCGGCCAGCATGCCGACGGACTGCGAACCCTGACCGGGAAAAACAAAAGCGAGCGAAGCGGAAGTCGAACTCATGAATGCAGGGATCCTTCGGAGGAAAACAACCATGTTGCCAGCATCCCGGCCCATACGCAGCTGTATTCCACTGTTTCATGACCTGGAAAACATGATGCCGCCCACGGGGCGGCATCATCAAGGCGGGAATAATCTGAATGATTCAGTAGCGCAGCAACGCCGAAGCCCAGGTAAATCCACCGCCGAACGCCTCCAGCAGAAGATTTTGACCACGCTGCACCTTGCCCGATCGCACGGCGTAATCGAGCGCCAGCGGCACTGAGCCCGATGACGTGTTGGCATGCTTGTCGACTGTCACAATCACGCGATCCATCGACATTTTCAGCCGCTTCGCCGTGGCCTCGATGATGCGCAGATTGGCTTGATGTGGAATCAGCCAGTCGATGTCCGACTCCTGCATGCCGGCAGCCTGCAAGGTCTCACCCACTAGGGAATCCAGTGTTTTCACGGCGACCCTGAACACTTCGCGTCCGGCCATGTGAATACGCACACCGTGATTGGGTTCGTCGTTGAAACCGACGGAAACGCCAACCGGGTTGTAAAGCAAGTCCTTGTGACCACCATCGGCGTGCAGACAGGTCGCGTAGATGCCAGGCTCGGTCGATGCCTCGAGCACCACCGCACCGGCACCGTCACCGAACAACACGCAGGTCTCGCGCTCGGTCCAGTCAACCATGCGGGTCAGCGTCTCGGCACCGATCACCAGCACTTTCTTCGACTGCCCGCAGCGAATGAACTTGTCCGCCACGCCCAAGGCGTAAACAAACCCCGAGCACGCGGCATTGATATCGAATGCGGCACAACCGTTTGCACCCAACCGGTGCTGCACCAGACACGCCGTGGACGGAAAGATGATGTCCGGAGTCGTGGTGCCCAATATGATCATGTCCAGCTCTGACGCCTTGACGCCCGCCGCCTCCAACGCGTTCTGGGCAGCGCGGAATGCCAGGTCGCCGGTGGTCTCGCCTTCGGCTGCAATATGGCGCTGGCGGATGCCGGTGCGGGTGCGAATCCATTCGTCAGTGGTCTCGACGATCTTCTCCAGATCGGCGTTGGTGACCACGCGCTCGGGCAGCGCGCTGCCGGTGGCAATAATTCGGGCGTAGATCTGGGCCATTCAACTATCCATCAGCAATTACAGAGGATCGAACGCCGTCGCGGCGTCGACATCAAATCGCAACAGTACGTCCAGACGTTACTGAACGCAAAACGGCGCGTCACCGCGCCGTTTTGCCTGACCGTCAACACGGAGTCCGTGAGGAATCCGTCGGATCGATCAATCCTCGGCCGACACTGCACCCTTGGTATCGATGACTTTCTTGCCACGATAAAAACCGTCCTTGGTGATGTGATGGCGCAGATGCACCTCACCGCTGGTCGGATCGGTCGAAAGCTGCACGGTCTTCAGCGAGTCGTGCGAACGACGCATGCCACGGGTGGACGGGGTACGGCGGCTCTTGGCAACTGCCATGGTAATTCTCCAACTGAAACGGAATGTTCTGGAATCAAGATGAACCGGAATCAGGGACCCGGATCGGTGGTTACTTCTTCAGTTCGCGCAATACCGCGAAAGGATTTTCAGCGCGCCCTTCACCGGAAACATCGCTGTCCGGATCCTGGCCTGTCACTTCGTCGGAGATGCTGCTGTCCGGATTTATCGGAACAAGCGGCAGCGCCAACAACAATTCGTCTTCAATCATGTCTGCCGGATTCATGCGGCCATCCTCGGCCACCAGCAATGGCTCGCAATCAGGCGGCAGGCCAGCCTCATCGCGCTCCGATTTGATCAAACCAAGCCTGGTGTCCACCGTGACCGGCAGAACGAAAGGCTCCAGCGTTCGCTGACAAGTCAGTGTCAGATCCGCCTGAGCGCGGACATCCACGTAATTGATACCGAGGCTGTCACGTCCGAAATCCAGCCCAAACTTCACGACGCCATCCGAACCGGCCAGCGCCTCGCAAAGGCGTGACAAGGTCGCAATCGGTAGCGTTCCTTCGAAAGAACGCCGCGCCGAAACCATGCGCCAAGCGTCCAGAGAGTCTGGCAGTGTCACGGACATAAGCGGGAAATATTAGATTTGAAGCGTTGTAAAGTCAACCAGCAAGGCGCCTGTCGCGATCATCACGCCTTCTCCGGACCGCCATTTTGCCTCATATGGGTCCAATACGGCAGACTGAATGCATTGCCCTATGAGCTTCAGCCATTGAATTCCAATTTGACGCTTGGCGCGTCCGTCCTGCTTGCGCTGTTGATTGTCCTGGTCGGTGGAGCGCTGGTGCTGCGCCGTCGGCAGACCCGGCGTAGCCATAGTCTCAACAATCTGGTGGATCTGGCCGACCGGCTGGAAGCGGACTTGAAGACCTGCCGGTCCAGCCTGCAGCAAGCCCATGCGGTAATGTCGCTCAATCCCGACCTGCCCGCCGCCAGCGAACAGGACGCGCGGCACGCTATCGACGCAGGCCTGCGCGCCCTCTTGCAGCAGCGCCTGTGGATTCGCGACCGCTCGCCAACGGCAAGCCAGCTGGAGCTCGACCAAGCCATCGACTCGATGCGCGGCACGCGTGACCGACTGCAGCCATTACTGGGTGCATTGAGCAAGGCACAGCGGGACCTCGACAGTGCCATGCGCGAGCACATCCGATGCGAATCGGACACCTGATGTCGCCCCGACCGGAATCCGCGACGATCGTGCTCGGTTCGACGTCCCGCTACCGGGCAGACCTGCTGCACCGACTGCTGAAGCATTTCGAGCAAGTTCCTTCCGGCACCGACGAACGTCCGCTGGCAGGCGAGGCGGCCAGCGAGCGGGCCTTGCGGCTTTCCGTGCAGAAGGCTTTGGCGGCGGCGGGAAGCCGACGCGATGTACTGGTGATCGGCTCAGATCAGGTCGCCGAGCTCGACGGATTTGTCCTGGACAAACCCGGCACCGTCGAACGCGCGCAGGCTCAACTCGCCGCCAGCTCGGGGCGAAGGGTGCTGTTTCACACCGGCCTTTGCCTGCTCGATACCCGCAACGGGGAGCAGCAAGTCCATCTCGATACCACGACCGTACATTTTCGGGAATTGACGGCAGCGGAGATTGCTCGCTACATCGAGCAGGAGCAACCACTCGATTGTGCCGGCAGTTTCAAATGCGAAGGGCTCGGCATCAGTCTTTTCGACACCATCGAAAATGTTGATCCGACGGCGCTGATCGGCCTGCCGTTGATCGCGCTGGCAGGAATGCTGCGCGCTGCTGGCATCGCGCTGCCGTAAAAGTCGCAATGACGGGGCAGCTACACTGAATCGGTTGATGACGGTTTCAGTCCGCCCACCTCTCACCCTGTCAGGGAAGAACCCATGTCCGCAATGACACAACCGCATGCCGACGAAGCGCTGCAGCGACAGCTCCATGCGGCGATCGCGCAGGTCAATAGCGTGCTGCTGGGAAAACCACGGCAGGTGAAGCTGGCCTTTGCATGCCTGATCGCCGGTGGCCATCTGCTACTCGAGGATGTGCCCGGCGTCGGCAAAACCACGTTGGCCCACGCACTGGCAGCGAGCTTTTCGCTGGAGTTCCAGCGCGTGCAATTCACCAGCGACCTGCTGCCGTCGGACATCATCGGCGTCAGCATCTACGAGCGTGAGACCGGCGGATTTCGATTCCACCCGGGCCCGATCTTTACCGGCTTGCTGCTCGCTGATGAAATCAATCGGGCCAGTCCGAAGACACAGAGCGCGCTGCTGGAGGCGATGGCCGAAGATCAGGTCACCGTGGACGGGACCACCCATTCGCTGGCGCAACCGTTTTTTGTCGTTGCCACCCAGAACCCGCTGGATCTCAACGGCACCTTCCCCTTGCCGGATTCGCAACTGGACCGCTTCATGTTGCGCTTGTCATTGGACTACCCCGACGCCGCGGCCGAACGTGCGCTGCTCACCGGCAGTGACCGGCGTGACCTGCTGGCCGGACTCGCCCCACAACTGGACGGCGACGCCCTCGTGGCACTGCACCAAAAGGCCCAGACGATCATCGCGAGTTCGGCCTTGCTCGACTACCTGCAAGCCCTGCTCGCTGCCAGTCGCCGCCACGCGGACATTCGCGTGGGGCTGTCGCCACGTGCAGGCCTGGCCCTGCTGGGAAGCGCGCGGGCGTGGGCGCTGCTCAGCGGTCGCAGCCACGTGTTGCCCGAGGATATCCAGGCACTGTTCGTCCCCCTCGCCGCCCATCGCCTGGTGCCCGCGAAAGGTAGCAGCGGCGAGATGCTGGCGCGCCAGCTCCTGGCCGAGGTCGCGGTGGACTGATGCGAGGCATGCTGCCGCGATTGCAACGCTGGGCTGAAGGTCGGCTCCCCGCGCTCACCCGCTATCGCCGTCCCGAAAGCCTGCCGATCGAACTGCATCGCCGGCGCATCTATATTGTTCCCAGCGGATTTGGCCTGGGTTTTTCGGTGCTGCTGATGGTGATGCTGGTTGGTGCACTGAACTACGCCAACAATGCCGCCCTCCTGCTCACCTGTCTGCTCGGCGCAGCCACCGCTGCCAGCATGCTGGTGGCATTTCGCAATTTGGATGGCCTGCGCCTTCGGTCGGTCAGAGCCGGCCACGCCGTCGCCGGCCAGCCCATCGAACTTACGCTGAGATTCGATTCGAGCCGTCCGCGCGATGCCATCCGCGTCGATCTGGAAAAAAACTGTATCGCCTTCGCCGTGGATGCGGATGCGGATGCCTCGATTGAGCTAAAGCTTGAGCTTGCCACCGTGCATCGTGGCTGGCAGCCCCTTCCGCGCCTTCGGGTATGGACCAGCTGGCCGCTGGGTCTGTTTCGGGCATGGAGTTGGCTGCACCCGGAACAATCCGTCCTGGTGTGGCCGCAAGCGGAGACGAACGGTCCCACCCCAAACGCGCCTGCGGACGACGCCCGGCAGATGCAATTGCACCGCGGCGACGAACTGGCGGCGCTGCGTGAGTATCGTGCCGGTGATCCGCAGCGGCATATCGCCTGGAAGGCCAGTGCCCGTCACGACCACCTCCTGGTAAAAAATTTCGAGCAACCGCAAAGCCGTCCGCAGTGGCAGCTTGACTGGCGACGGCTACCGGAGCTCGACGCGGAAGCGCGCATTGCACGGCTCGCCCGCTGGTTGAACGAGGCCCACGCCGCGCGGTGCAGCTACAGCCTGTGGCTGCCCGGCGAAGAAATCGCCAGCAGCAGCGGCGTGCTTCATTACGCTTACTGCATGAACGCTCTGGCGCAGCTGCCATGAACAAGACGCCGCCGCCAAAAACGCTTACGCCACCAATCGGCACCCAGGCATTCGACCTGCTGAGCCTGACCATGGCGCTGGTACTGGGGCTTCACGCGTTCCATCTCGCATGGTGGTTCAGCGCTGCGCTGGCGGTGACGCTGGGTTGGCGCTGGTGGCAGCGACGGCAGTCATCGGTGCGCGTGCCCGGATGGCTCAAGTTCCCGCTGCTGCTGCTGCTGACACTGGCTGTGCTGGGGCAATACGGAAGCATCTTTGGGCGTGAACCCGGCACCGCCCTGGCCGTCGGCCTGCTGATCCTCAAGTTGCTGGAAACTGAAACGATTCGCGACGTACGCGTGGGGGTCAGTTTTGCCTGCTTCGCCTTGATGGCTGCGCTGCTGTTCGACCAGGGACTGATAGCGACCGTCGTGGTGGCACTGGCCTTGTTACCGGCGCTGTCGACGCTGCGTGCGCTGGAGCCGGCGCACAAGTCGGCTAGCCTGCCTCGCACGCTGCTGCCAGCGTTGCGCCTGTCCGCTGCCGCCTTGCCGCTGGCCCTGCTCGCCTTTCTGCTGGTGCCGCGACTCAGTTCTCCCTTGTGGGGCGCCCCCTCGCCGAATCAGGCCCGAACGGGACTGAGCGACAGCATGTCACCGGGCAACTTCACCGAACTGCTCACCGACGATCATCCCGCCATGCGGGTAACCTTTGATGGCGCCCCACCACCACCCGACAAGCGCTATTTCCGTGCCTACGTCATGAGTTATTACGACGGCAGAACATGGAAGTACGATGACGTCGTCAATCTCCCGCCAGCGACGCTTGAAGTGGCGAACGGGATCAGATACCAGATCAGCCTGGAGCCCAATCATCAACACGTCCTGCCGATGCTGGACGTGCCCATCGGGGCTCCGGCCGGCGCGAAAATGCGCCGTGACCATGTCGTCATGGCCGACAAGCCGGTCAACGATCCGCAAACGTATAGCGCGCGTTCTGCCACGCAGTATCGGCTTGAGCCTCAGCTTGGCCAGCAGCATCGTCGCTGGTTGATGCTGCCTGTGGGGTTCAATCCACGCACACTGGCCTTGGCGGCGCAGTGGCGACAACGCCATGGCAACGATCCTGCCGCCATCGTCCGGGAGGCGCTGACACTCTTTCACGACGGCGGTTTTAGATACACGCTGGCGCCAGCACCGTTGGGTCGCAATGCCGTCGACGACTTTCTGTTCGAGACCCATGAAGGGTTCTGCGAACATTATTCGTCGGCCTTCACCGTGCTGATGCGTGCAGCAGGCATTCCGGCGCGGGTCGTCACGGGCTATCAGGGCGGATACTGGAACACGTTTGGCAACTATCTGCTCGTGCGCAATTCCGATGCGCATGCGTGGAGCGAAGTGTGGCTTCCCGATCGGGGCTGGGTTCGCGTGGATCCCACCGGTGCCGTTCGACCCGAACGGGTAGCTTTGGGTGCCGCGGCTGCCGCCGGCAGCCAGCTGACGTGGTATCGCAGTGACTGGATGCAGGCCGTGCGCAACCACTGGGACATCGTCAACCGTTGGTGGGACCAAGGCGTTGTTGGATTCGACAGCCTGCGTCAGCGTGGCCTGCTGACCCCGTTTGGTATTCGTGATACCGACACGACGACGCTCGGGATTTTGCTGGCCATCAGCAGCATGTTGTTCATCGCCATCGGCTTAGGCTGGGCATTGCTGCGCAGGCAGCGGCGCGACCCGTTGCTGGAGGCAATGCGCGGACTGGAACGGAAACTGTCCCGCGCGGGCATTGTTCGTCGGACCACGGAAGGCCCGCAGCACTATCTGAGCCGTGCGTCGCGCGCGATGCCCGTGCGACGGGCACAACTCATCCAGTTGATGGACCGTTATGTGAATCTGCGTTACGCCCACAATGAACCGCCGGCTGAACTGCTGAAGGCGTTCCGACGCGCAGTTCGGGAATTTCGAGCCCCCAACGTGGTCAAATAGAACGTGATGCGTCGGCTTGCGCCGTCGCCCCTGATGGAGACTTCCCATGTCCCTGTACCGCCCGATCGCCATTGCCACCGCCCTAGCGTTGCTAGGTGGGTGCGCCTCCATTCCCCAGCCCCTGACCGGGAATTACGCCAATATCTCGACCAGCAGTGCGCAGCAGGGTGGCGCAGGTGGTACGCCGGTGCGCTGGGGTGGCGAAATCATCAAGACTGAACCCGGCCCTCAACAGACCTGCTTCTACCTTCTTTCCCGCCCCCTGGACAGCCAGGCGCGGCCGACGACATCCGACGCGGAGGGCGAGAATCAGGGCCGCTTCGTGGCATGCCGCAATGGCTTTTATGATCCGGAAGTCTTCGTTCGCGGTCGCGAAATGACCGTAACCGGCACCCTGCATGGCACCGTATCGCAGAAAGTCGGAGACTATGACTATGCCTATCCACGAGTGGAAGCCAAGGTGGTCTATCTGTGGCCAAAGCGCCCGGTCGGCGTGCGCTATCCGCCGGGCTTTTACGATCCCTTCTGGGGTCCCGGATTTGGCCCTGGCTATGGATCCGGATTTGGTCCGGGCTACGGATGGGGTGATCCGTACTGGGGTTATCGCCAGCCTCGCGTAATTATCGTCCGGCCGGCGCCGCACCCGCACAGATAATCCATCAGAAGCATGGAATCAGTAACGCCGGCCCAGAGCCGGCGTCGCTGTTTTCAGGCATTGCAGATCAACCCGGTGGCCACTGCAAACGCCGTCCTGCCAGCAAATGCACATGCAGATGAAACACGGTCTGCCCGCCGTCCTCGTTGCAGTTCACCACAGTGCGGTACCCCTGCTCGGCAAATCCCTCCCGCTTCGCATAGTCCGCCGCGGCGAGCAGCAGCTTGCCCAGCAGGTTTGCATCCGCTTCGCCCGCATCATTGAGCGTCGCCACTGACCGCTTCGGGATGAACAAGACGTGCACCGGCGCCTGCGGATTGAGGTCGCGGAACGCGAGCAGCTCGTCATTCTCGTAGACGATGTCTGCCGGAATTTCACGTCGAATGATCTTGCCGAAAATGGTGTCGCTCATGAGTAAGGACTCCGTGGATTTCTAAAGACGCAGCAACATGCCTCTCGCCGCGGGTGCCACCAGGCTGAAACCGAATTGCTGATAAAGGCGATACGCCTCTCCGTCGGCAAACAAGCCGACCATCGCGCCCGCCGGGGCATGGATCCGAAGGTGCTCGACCAAAGCGCCCATGACGCGCTTGCCGAGGCCCTGTCCCTGCCATTGCGGCAACACGGCGATATCCACCACTAGAAAGAAGCAGCCGCCGTCGCCGACCACCCGCCCCATGCCAACAAGCTCACCATCGGAACGAAGGCACACCGCACACCAACTGTTGGGAAGTCCCTTGGATGCCGAGGCGGGGCTTATCGCACTGAGCCCCGCCGCCGTTCTGAGCTGACGGTATTCATCGTTGGCCGGGATCTCGAATGACAACACCGCCTCGGCCGCGGTCATCTGTTCAGTCCACTAACTGACGGCCACCGAAGGCATGCGCCAAGGTGCCGCGATCGACGTATTCCAGTTCGCCACCCAGCGGTACGCCATGAGCCAGGCGGGTCGGCCGCACACCGCCAGCGCGGGCAAGCTGCGCCAAATAGTGGGCCGTTGCCTCACCCTCCACGGTGGGATTGGTGGCGATGATCAACTCCTCAATCTCGCCCTCTCCCAGGCGTTGCGTCAACTGCGCCAGACCCAGCTCTTCCGGGCCCAGCCCGTCCAGCGGCGACAGGCGCCCCATCAACACGAAATACTGGCCGCGATAACCGGTGGCTTGCTCGATCGCCGCCAGGTCGACGGGCGATTCCACCACGCAAAGCAGCTGGCGATCGCGGCTGCTGCTGGCGCACAACGCGCACATCGGATCCTCGCTGAAATTGCGGCACTGCTGGCAGTGGCCGATGCGTTGCATCGCCTGTTCCATCACCGCCGCCAGCTTGAGGCCTCGCTCGCGCTCGCGCTCCAGCAGATGGAAAGCCATTCGCTGCGCGCTCTTGCCGCCCACGCCGGGCAGACAACGCAGTGCTTCGATCAGGTCAGCGAGAAGTGGCGAGGCGCTCATTCAATATCCGGTGATCGGAAGTGGAAACTCGGTAATGGCGGTGCCCAAGCGAGTCGACTCAAGCCTGATTCCCGATGTCGATTCGCCGCTCAAAACGGCATCTTGAACCCGGCGGGCAGATTCATACCGGCGGTGACGCCACCAAGCTTGTCCTTGCTGACATCGGCCACCTTGTTGACCGCATCGTTGACGGCGGCGGCAACAAGATCTTCAGCCATTTCCGGATCGTCGGCGAAAGTCTGGCGGTCGATCTGCACGCGGCGCACTTCATGGGCGCCGGTCATCACCACGGTCACCAGCCCGCCGCCAGCGCTGCCGGTCACTTCCACCTTGGCGACTTCCTCCTGCGCGCGCTTCATGTCTTCCTGCATGCGCTGCGCCTGCTGCATCATCTGGCCAATCTGTCCTTTCATCATCACCTTGCTCCGGATTCACTATCAAAGGGTTTGATCGATTGCGGCACGACACGCGCGCCAAATTCGCGTTTCATCGATTCGATCATGGGATCATTCTCGATCGCTCGCTCTGCGGCGGACTGAGACGCACCGCGCGCCTGCGCTGCACGTGCTGCCGGTGTGGCCGCCGCTGCGGACTGGTCCTGGCTGACAAAACGCAAGCGAATGCGCTCGCCCATCGCCTGACCGATGCGCTCTTCCATCTGGCTGACCATCGGCTCGACCGCTAGGCTCATGTGCGCCGGCTGCAACGCAAGCACCAGGGTCTGGCCATCGCGTTCGCGCAGTTCCGCATTCTGTGCCAGCAAACCGAACGGACCGCGCAGGTTGGCACGCTCGATCAGGGCATCCCAGTCAGGCAGACCGCTGGCGTCTCGCGCCACCGGCGCGGGGACCGGCATTTTTTCGGTGGGCGCGGCTTCGGCCCGGGATGACGGCGCGGGCTCGCGGCGAGGTTCCGCTGGCTGCGCTGGAGGCGCCGCTGGAGCTGACGGCGAGGATCGTGTCACTGGAGCTGCAGGCGCCGGTCGTGCCACTGGAGCTGCCGGCTTGACCGCAGGCGCCGCGCGCGCCGTGCCGTCCGGTACCGCTCGCTCGACACGTGGTGCCAACGCTTCGTCGCCGGGTCGAAAGGCCAGCATGCGCAACATCGACATCTCGAAACCAGTACGTGCGTCCGGCGCCAGCGCAAGATCGCGCCGGCCGGCAGTGGCGATCTGGTAATACAGCTGCACGTCCTCCGGCGTCACCCGGGCCGCAAGCGTGGCCAGTGCATCGTCGTCATCGCTGCCTTCCTCCGGACGGTAACCGGGAATCAGCTGGATCAGCTGCATCCGGTGCAGCACGCTGGCGATGTCGTCCAGTACGCCGCCGAAATCAGGGGAGTACGAAGCGATCCGGGTGCACTCGACCAGCAACCTTTCGCCATCGCCGTCGGCCAGCGCATCGAGCACGCCCAACACCTGTCCGCGCGCCACGCTGCCGAGCATGGTGCGGACATCTTCGGCATGCAGTGCGCCGCCGCCGTAGGCAATGGCCTGATCCAGCAGCGACAGGCCGTCACGCAGCGAACCGTCCGCCGCACGCGCCAACTCGCCAATCGCGCTTTCCTCATAATCGATGCTTTCTGCCGCGAGGATGTGACGCATCTGGCCGGAAATCTGATCGGGCAGCAGCCGCTTCAGATTGAACTTCAGGCAGCGCGACAAGACCGTGACCGGCAATTTCTGCGGATCGGTGGTCGCCAGCAGGAACTTTACGTGCGGCGGCGGTTCTTCCAGCGTTTTCAACAACGCATTGAACGCGTTCTTGGAAAGCATATGCACCTCATCGACGAGGTACACCTTGAAGCGTCCGCGCGATGGTGCGTACTGCGCGTTCTCGATCACCTCGCGCACATCGTCGACACCGGTATTGCTGGCCGCATCGATCTCCAGGAGATCGACAAAACGGCCTTCATCCACCGCCGTGCAGACCGAGCACTCACCGCAAGGATCGGCCGATTGCCCGCGCTCGCAATTGAGCGACTTGGCAAAGATGCGCGCAATCGTAGTCTTGCCGACGCCGCGGGTTCCGGTGAACAGGTAGGCGTGATGCATGCGGCCGGTATCGAGCGCATTGGTGAGCGCGCGCACCACGTGTTCCTGCCCGACCAGCTCGGCGAATTTGCGTGGACGCCACTTGCGAGCGAGTACTTGATAGGACATCTGCAATTACCTTGGGACGAAAGGTGATTGTGACAAGTCCAGAGCGGTTTCGGTAGGCGCAGCGTTTTGGAAGCGGCTTGTGGGAGCGGCTTCGCCCGCGATGCTCTTTCCTTGCGGCTTCAGCACAAGTGCGTCGCGGCTGAAGCCGCTCCCGCCAAGGCCTTGCCAAAAAGGTGGCGGCCCCGCCAGCCACACCCCGGCACCCGAATCATTCGCTACCGTTGCTTCCTTCCG